>NZ_JBVJGW010000034.1:0-64119 GCF_055587105.1 Streptomyces sp. NPDC048461
GGTCAGGCCCCCACCCTCCGGATAACGCATACCACCTGCATAGCGCAGGGATCATGAACCGTCACCACCCGACGACAACCCGAAATCCTCAGTAGTCGGCAGCGTCCTACCGGGCAACTACCCGCGTCACCGCCGCCGGCGCCCCGAGCAGCCGCTGCCGCAACCGGCGGTCAGTTCGTGCCGTCGGGGCTGAAGAGACTCTCGATCAGTTCGCCGAACAAGGCAGCGATCTCGAGGTCCTCCCCCAGTCGGCCGCTACCCGCCGAACATCCGCGTCGGACGACTTGGCCGTCCGGGCCGCGAAGGACGCGGCGAATGCGGCAGAAGCCGCCGCAGAGGCACTCGCCGACGCTGCGGAGGCCGACGGCGCCACTACCGGCTCGCCACCGCTGCCCCTGGAGAACGCGGAACGTCACCATCCGCCGGAGACCCCGCCTGCGGATCAGCCGAGGTGACGCGCGACCCTTCTGCGCACCGATCCGTCAGCTGGGGCGCAAGAAGCTGAACGCCTCATCGACCAGTGCGGGCAGCTCCAGGGCACCGTCACCCTCCACCGCCGCTCGACGCGACCGGCTGGCCCACCTGTATCCCCCGGAGAACTGGACCGGATCCTTGGCCTACTGCGTCACCTCCTCACCGCCCGGAAGACGGTCCTTGCAGTCAACTCCGCCTATATCGCCTCCGCGGCCCAGGGCGACGCGAGCCGACCGAACCGCCGTTCCGGCTCCAGGGCTCCTGCCGCAATACGGACAAGATCGCGTCGAGGCTCTCGGGCACAGGCCCTCGGAGGCCGGGACGACGACCCGCTGATCCGGGCGGTCGGCGCGCTCGGCCTGCTCGCCGACCGGGTCGGCGCCGTGGAGAGCGCCGCCAACCGGGCAACGGATCCGCGCCACCTGCTCGCCCTCCCTGACGGGCGGCACGCTGCCCGGCCCGGGCACGACCTACGGGAGTGAAGGCCGGCCGGTCACATCAGGTTCCGGCGCCAGTATGGCGGCCGTGGTCATGGGCGAAGGCCTCGAAAACCTCGCGCGCCGAGCCCTGGGTATGCAGGAAGCGCTCGTCGAGGATGGCGGCCAGGTCGTCGAGTGCTGCCCGAAGCACGGCGGCGGACAGCCTGATGTCGGGGTGACGGGCGCCCGCGGCCCGGTCTGCCAGGTTCACGGCGCAGGTGATCTGGCGGGCGAGTGAGGTCCGGTCGTCGCCGTCGTGGAAGTAATAGGACTCGGCGTACTGCTGGAAGTCGACGGAGACCACAGCCACGGCCCCGGCCAGGCCGTCGAGGGTGGCAGCGCCCGCGTGGGTGTCGATCTGCTCTGTTGTGGGGTGGGTGCGGGCGAGGTGGGAGAGGCGTAGGGCGAGGGCGCGGCGGCGTGCCAGGGCGGGGTAGATGCCGAGTGTCCATGCCACCGTGGCGCTGAGCAGGGCGAAGCCGACGAGGGCCTCCATGGGGGCGAGGATCCGGAGCCATCCCTCGGCGGGCGCGATGTCGCCGAGGCCGAGGGTGGAAATGTGGACCAGGGACACGTACAGGGCGTCCGTGAATCCCGCGTGGTCGGCGGGATGGAGACCGGTGGCGTAGGTGAAGGCTTGCGGCATGTGCGGCCAGTAGATGAGGGTCCACCCCAGGACAGCGGTAAAGGCCCAAGCCGCTACCACGATCACCATGGCAAGGGGGCCCGCCAGCCCTGGGGCCCGGCGGCGCCGTGGCAGAAAGGACGCCGTCCGCCACAGAGCCGTCATGATCAGTCGGCTGAGACCGCCGTGGCGCGTGGGGTGCCACAGGGTGTGGAACACGTCCCGCAGGACCAACAGCACGAGGCTCGCGCCCGCCAAGGTGACCAGCCAGTTCATGCGGACCCCATACCCCGTCCTTGTCTCCTCAGCCCGTCGCCGACCTCCGGGGAGCCTTCACCCCACATCGGCGTCCGCTCAGGAGAAGCGCAGATCCGAATAACGATCGCGTCACTGGCCCAGGCATTCAGACACCCTCCCCCGAGAACGTGATTTGCATCACTAAAGATTCCATAAAGAGTGTGCTAGGAATACGCAACTCCGTTTCGGTGCACTCGCCGGATGGCGGAGCGCCGGCACGCACACCCGGCTTTGCCCAACCAGGAGAGCTTCGATCCGAGTCCGCGGATCGAGACGGTCACGGTCACCGATCGGACAACGGCGTTCGCGCCAAGCCCGCACTTGTCACCGACGCACCGCACTGCGCCGGTCCTGCGCCATCGAGGTAAAACCTGATGTCACTCGACACCATCACCAGCTCCATCGACGATGCCGTCAGCGGCTTCTTCGAGCCCATCGCCACATGGCTCGGAGACATCGTCTTCTACTCGGTCCCCGTGGCCGGGACACAGCTTCCGCTGATCGTCGCCTGGCTGGTCGTCGCCGGTCTCGTCTTCTCCGGCTGGTTCGGGCTGGTGCAGATACGCAAGTTCCGCCTCGCCGTGAACGTGGTGCGCGGCAAGTACGACGAGAAGGGGTCGGCCGGCGAGGTCAACCACTTCCAGGCGCTGACCGCCGCCGTCTCCGGCACCGTCGGCCTCGGCAACATCGCTGGTGTGGCGGTGGCCGTCTCCATCGGTGGCCCGGGCGCCACGTTCTGGATGATTCTCTGCGGCCTTCTGGGCATGGCGACGAAGTTCGTCGAGGTCACCCTCGGTGTGAAGTACCGCGAGGTGCACGCCGACGGCACCGTCTCCGGCGGCCCCATGCACTACCTGCCCAAGGGCCTGGCCGAGCGCTTCGGCGCCCGCGGCAAGACCCTCGGCAAGATTCTCGCCGTCCTCGCCTCCGCGATGATCCTCTTCTTCGGTCTCTTCGGCGGCAACCTCTTCCAGGTCAACCAGTCCTACGCCCAGCTGGTCTCCGTCACCGGCGGCGAGTCCGGGATGATGGGCTCCTCGGCCGGCGCCCTGTTCTTCGGCATCCTGATCGCCGCGATCGTCGGCATCGTGCTCCTCGGCGGCATCCGCTCCATCGCCTCCGTCACCAGCAAGCTCGTCCCCGCCATGGCCGGCATCTACATCGCCGCCTGCCTCGTCGTCATCGCGGTCAACGTCTCGGCCCTCCCCTCCGCGATCTCCTCGATCATCGAGGGCGCCTTCAACCCCCAGGGCGTCGCCGGCGGTGTCCTCGGCGCGCTGATCGTCGGCTTCAAGCGAGCCGCGTTCTCCAACGAAGCCGGCCTCGGCTCCGCGCCGATCGCGCACTCCGCGGTCAAGACCAAGCACCCCGCCAGCGAGGGCCTGGTCGCCCTGCTGGAGCCGTTCATCGACACCGTCGTCATCTGCACCATGACCGCGCTCACCATCGTGATCGCCAACCCGGCCAGCTGGGGCGAGGCCCGCAAGGGCGAGTCCATCGGCGGCGTGACCATCACCTCCGACGCCTTCGGCACGGTCCTGCCCTGGTTCCCGTACATCCTCACCATCGCGGTGATGCTGTTCGCCATCTCCACCGTGCTGACCTGGGGCTACTACTGCATGAAGGCCTGGACCCACCTCTTCGGCCGCAGCAAGGCCAGTGAGCTCACCTTCAAGGTCATGTACACCCTGTTCGCGGTCGCCGGTTCGCTGCTGACCCTGCAGACGCTCATCGACATGGCCGACGCGGTACTCTTCATGCTCGCCGTCATCAACATCATCGGCCTGTACCTGCTCGCCCCCATCGTCAAGCGCGAGCTGAACAACTTCCTCGACTACGTCCGCCGCCGCGACGCCGGCCTGGACACCGAAGCAGACGAGGACGACGACCAGGAGCCGGTGAAGACCACCGTCTGACCGCCCCCGCGGCCCGGCTCCCGAGCGGGCTCGTACACACCTTGCGCCTTGGTGTACGAGCCCGCTCATTTGCATTTCAGCAGGTGAGAACCCCTCTGGTGGGATCCGGCACCCCGGGATAAGGTGTAAAGAACGCGTCAAGGGGCAGCTGCCTGCCCGGGACGCGCGGTGTGCCGGGAAGTCTGGTCGGCGTCCTTGGGGCCGTGTGCCCATTTCCAGCCGACGCCCCCGAAAGGCCCGCCCTCATGAGTGACCAGCGCCCGCGTATCGTCTTCGGCCTCATGCCGTGGCCCGAGCGACAGGCCATCGCCTCCGCCCTGCGCACCGAAACCGTCGGCGGCCTGGTTCTCCTCGGCGCCGCCGTCGTCGCACTGATCTGGGCCAACACTCCGTTCAGCGGCGCCTACGAGGCGATACGCGACTTCCACTTCGGCATACCCGCGCTCGGCCTCGACCTCTCCGTGGGGCACTGGACCGCCGACGGACTCCTCGCCGTCTTCTTCCTCGTCGCCGGCATCGAACTCAAACGCGAACTCGTCGTCGGCGAGCTGCGCACCCCCGCCACCGCCGCCCTCCCGGTCATCGCCGCCATCTGCGGCATGGCCGTGCCCGCCGCGCTCTACGCCGCGACCGCCTCGGCCGGCGGCGGCAGCCTCGACGGCTGGGCCGTCCCCATGGCCACCGACATCGCCTTCGCCCTCGCCGTCCTCGCCGTCATCTCCACCCACCTGCCCTCCGCCCTGCGCGCCTTCCTCCTCACCCTCGCCGTCGTCGACGACCTCGGCGCCATCCTGATCATCGCGATCTTCTTCACCAGCGACCTGAACCCCTGGGCGCTGGGCGGAGCCATCGCCGGCCTCGCCGTCTTCTACCTCCTCCAGCGCTACCGCGTCCGCGGCTGGTGGTGGTACGTACCCCTCGGCATCGCGATCTGGGCCCTCATGTACAACGGTGGCGTGCACGCCACCGTCGCCGGCGTCGCCATGGGCCTCATCCTGCGCACCACCCTCGACAAGGACGAGAAGGCCTCCCCCGCTGCTCGCGTCTCGCACCTGTTGCACCCCTTCTCCGCCGGTGTTGCGGTGCCGCTGTTCGCCCTCTTCGCGGCGGGCGTCAGCATCTCCGGACCCGCCCTGGCAGAGGTGTTCACCACCCCCGAACCGCTCGGCGTCGTCATCGGACTCGTCGTCGGCAAGGTCCTCGGCATCTTCCTCGGCACCTACCTCGCCGCCCGCTTCACCAAAGCCGAGCTCAACCCCGACCTGGCCTGGGCCGATGTCCTCGGGCTGTCAGTCCTCGCAGGCATCGGCTTCACCGTCGCCCTCCTCATCGGCGAGCTCGCCTTCCCCGGCGCAGCCGTAGGAGAGCACGTCAAGGCTGCCGTCCTCATCGCCTCCGTCACGGCCGCCGTCCTGGCGGCCGTACTGCTCCGCCGCCGCAACACCGTCTACAAGCGCCTGTACGAAGAAGAGAACCTCGACGCCGACGCCGACGGCATCCCCGACATCTACCAGCGCGACACGAAACCCTCCGCCTCCGAAGTCGGCTGAACGAGGAGGGACGTCAGCATCAACCCGTCCGCCGGGGCGGCAGGCCACACGTGTTCACAGCCGCCGCCGGGCCGCCTGCCGGGCGATCCGTATTGCCGCAGCCGCCGCTGGCAGCCGGGGCGGGCCGATCGGAGAAGGACCAGGCGCTACCGGCCATCGGTCCGACAGCGCACCGCTCATCAGCGGCGACGTCGACCAGAGGTATTCGCGCCCACCATGGCCAGCCCCGTGAACAAGCAGGACAACCCGATGTAGAGAAGGGGAAAGCCGGGCTCTGGCAGGGTGTAAAGGAAGGCTCCCCCTAGCGAGAGTGGCGCGCCCACAAACGCAAGCAGCATGCCAACGCGGAGTTCGGTGCCGTCGTTGCGAAGCCACATGCGGACTCGGGTACAGAGGGCCGGGGTCAACGCGCACCACCCGTCGCGATTCGGCGACCGGCCCTGAGGGCTCGCACCAGGAAGGTGACCGCCACTCCGCCACAGGCGACTCCCAACGTCGCGCAGGCCGTGACCACGCCCTGCGGCAATTCGGCCATCCGCGGCAGCGCGTTCAGAGGGGCCTGGAGGTAGAGGCACAGAATCGCGTGGGCATACGGCTTCCTCACCTCCCGCGCACGTAGGCCGGGCGGCGTCCAGCCGGCGAGCAGGGCGACCGCGACGGGAAACAGAAGCAGGGTCGCTGCCACGAGAGCGAGCGCGTAGTACACCGGGTTGCCGTTCATGGGTACCTCTCACGTGCGATGCCCGCACCAGGCGGTGACGACCGCGACGCTGCATGCCGGGATCCGGCCGTGCGCACAGTGCGAGCACCGTCAGCAAAGCATAAGGGGGCATCGCCCCCGGCAGCACCGACGCTCCGGTGCCCCGGCAGTGCCGCGTTGGGGGACATCGCGGGAATTCAGGGTCGGGGCGATGCGTCCTGCGTATTCCGGCTGTCCGCGAGCGGCCTGGGAACCTCCTCGTCCCGGCACTGTGGCGCAGGCTTCGGTATGGCCTCAGGGCGGACATGACGCTTCTTCCCGCTCATGCCGCCGTGCCGTCCAGCGTCGGCGAACCAAGTCACCGGTTTCGCCGACGGCAGCCAGGAGGGCGGCGGACGCGACGCTTGGCATGAGGCCGACCGGGCGGCCCGTGGCGCGGCCCAGCAGCCAGACGGCAAGGGTGAGCATGGCCCACCACACGAGGAGCGAGACGGCTTCACGCCGCCTGGCGCGCGTCCGTAAGAGGGACACGGTTTTCAGGAACCCTCGCGGGTGGCGACCTGGCGGCGCTCACGGGTGAAGGTGGCGAAGCCCAGAAACAGGCAGCCTGTGACAGCGAAGGCCCCACCCGCTGCCGTGCAGGCGAGCGTGACATCGGGAGACGCCCCGGCCAGGCGGGGCAGCGCGTTGACAGGTGCGGTGGCATAGATCATCAGGAGGAACCAACCGTGCGGCCTCACGGGCGTCAGCCTGCCGCGCAGCCGCTCCGGCACCCGGTCTGCGGCCATGGCCAGGCCTGTCGGCAGCAGGGTGAGGGTGAAGACAGCGAGGCCGATCCAGTGCCATCTCATGCGTCCGGCTCCTACGAGGTGTGCAAGCGGTACAGGGCTGCGCATGCCGCGGGCCGAAGGCACTGGTACGGCGGTCGCCGGATCGCGGTGCGGCCTGGTGACTCTATCGACGGCGCGGCCGGTCGCTGCAGGGGCGGTGCTGCCGGTCTTCGGGTTCCAGGTTTGCCGGGGCCAGGCAATGTCCTACGGGTCGGCAGATGTCATGGTCAGCCCTGCCCGGGTGGTGGTGCCAGGTCTGCGGTTGCCGCCGTGGCAACCCCTTCGTCACGCTGACCACCCGCACGGCTGCGCAGGCCTGGCGGGCTGGGAATGCGAGACCGTCGCGACGGGCTCCACCCCGTCCGTTGGAGAGGTTCCATTCGAGACGACCGTGCTTCCCTCGTACGCCGCCACTTTGACCGTGCTCGCGGCCGTGGTCCTGTCCGGTTGCGCCGGGCAGGCGGAACACCGTCCGGCAGCCCCGGGGATTACAGAGCCACCGCGTGCCCGGCGGCGCACCTGGGAGCCGGGCCGGGAGCGGCAGGCTGACGTCGGACGTACGGATGGCAAGCACGACCCGTACGAGGCTGCGCGTCGTTCCTACCCTCCCCGCCTACCGGCGGCGAGGATCACTCGCGACGCATCGAAGTCACGATCATGTGCCGTAGCGCAGCACACACCGCCAGGTGCGTACCCCAGCGGCCCGGGTCCCGGACGGGGGCTTCTTCGTTCGCCCTTGAGGAGTTCGCCGTGCCCACGTACGAGGCTATGCCACGCTTCACCCTCGCCCCCCTCATTCCCGAACATCGCCGCGCCTTCCGTCGTCGACGCTCTTCGCGCCGGGCCCGTTCCGCGCCGGCCTCCACGAAGCGAGCGAGTTCGCAGAATCCTGTCCTTGAACAGCACGGAACCCGCGCGCCACAAGGTAGTCAAGTGCAGTGTCGCGTGCGAGCTCCTCCCGAGCCGCCAGACAGGTCCGACTCGCCTCGTCCACTCACCCAGTGAGAGCGGCACCGGAGCTGCTAGACGGTCATGCTCTTGCTGGCGACTAGCATCTCGAAGGGGATGCGGGCCAGGAGCCCAAGTCTCCACAGTGGGACCGGATCGAGCCGCTGATGTCAGCCGATCCGCTCTGCGGATCCGCTCATGGTGCGGCATCCGGCCCAGACTCTTCGGCCCGCCTGGGCAGTTCTCGACTGCGACGTCGGCAGTCTTGCGACCTGGCCAGCCCCGGGCGGCGCTCGATCCCACGGAACCCGTACGTATGATCGATCATCTGTAGCCGTTGGTTACCCAGGTGGGTAGCGTGGCCGACGGGGCAGGTTTACGACCAGCAACACGGGGGGGTGCTGACGATGTCGTTCGAAGGAGAGTGGGCCGCGGACAAGGCGGCCGTGACCATGCGATTGAACCAGGCCGGCAGTTCGGGCGGTTCGGCGCCGACGCCGGGCTCGGCCGATTATGTGGTCGAGGACGACGATCTCGGCTAGATCGGCCATGCCGCCCACGCGCTGTTCAACGGCCTGGAGCCCGCGGGCAAGCACGCGAGCGCGGCGAGCGAGAGTGCCGGGAGCAGCCTGAAGCCATCCCCATCGTCGGCGACGCGCTCCAGCGCACGGTCGACGCCGGCACGGCCGGGTACATGAACGAGCTCAATGCCAAGGTCGACGAGGAAACTCGTAAGAACATGGTCAACCACTTCGAGAACGGCGAGAACCCGATGAACGCCATGATGCGGAAGATGGCGACCGAGAAGGGCCTCACGCAGGAGGAGCTGGACGCGAGCCCGGGCGAGTACGAGGACGGTCTCCAGACGACTGCCGAGAACTGGTACCAGCAGGGCATCGAGGACGCCCAGAAGAAGATGGGACAGCCGTAGACATGGACAGGAAGTGGCTGCCGCTGACCATCGTGCTCGGCGCCGCCGGGGTGGCCGTCGTGACGGCGGGCTTCTGGCCCGACGACGAGAAGCCGCCGCTACCGCAGACGCTGTGTCATGGGGCGCTGAGCCGTCAGACGGCGGAACTGATCGACGACGGCAAGGGGGGCGAGGTCAGCACGGAGGAGTGGGAGCGCAAGGGCAAGAGAACCGATCACGCGGTGTTCAAGGGGTGCCAGGTGCTGCGTGCCAATGCGGACAGCGACTACCCCCGAGGGGTCTACACCCTGATCATCGAAGACAACCGGAACGACCCTCACTACAAGCCCAAGGACTCCGTCCCCCTCGGCCCCGGCTTCACCGGCTGGGCGCTTCCCGACAAGGCCGAGGCCAACCTGCCCGCCGGCTGTGCCGCCCGCATGGGCTCGACGGCGCCGAACATCACGGTGACGCTCATGGCGCCCTCGGAAAAGGGGGAAGAGGAGAGGAAGGACCTCGTCGACCGGGACGCCCCCGCGATCCGCAACAATGCGGCCGTGGTGCAGGAGGCCGCCACCAAGCTCGCCAAGAAGTACGGCTGCGCCGCCTGACAGTGATCTTGGTCGACACGGTTCTAGTACTGCAACGGCGTTTGGCGTGACTGGTGGCCAGGACGGTCGTTGGTCTGATTATGGGTGGGATGGTTGGTGATGTGAGGGCGTGGGCGGCGGGTCTGGGTGAGGTGCATGAGCGGTTCGTGCACCGGTTTGCCCGGTCTGAGCCGCGTGAGTCGGCACTGGCGTATATGCGGGGGCTGATATCTCCGTTGGAGCGGAAGAACGGCTGGACGCTTGCCGAGGAGGCGGGGCATGCGGCTCCGGACCGGATGCACCGGCTGCTGAACCGGTGCGACTGGGACGCCGATGAAGTCCTCGACGACGTCCGTGACTACGTCGTTGAGCATCTCGGTGACCCGGACGCGGTCCTGATCGTGGACGACACCGGGTTCCTTAAGAAGGGCGTCCGCTCCGCCGGGGTCCAGCGCCAGTACTCGGGAACGGCGGGCCGGACGGAGAACTGCCAAGTCGGTGTCTTCCTCGCCTATGCCGGTGCCCGCGGTCGAACGCTGATAGACCGCCGCCTGTATCTGCCCACGTCATGGACCGATGACCGGGAACGCTGCCAGACCGCGGGCATCGAGGACACGGTGGCCTTCGAGACGAAAGTCGTCATCGCCAAAGCCATGGTCCGCCGGGCGATCGCGGAGAAGCTTCCGTTCCGGTGGGTGACCGCGGACGCTGCTTACGGCTTCTCCAAGGGCTGGCGGACCGAGCTGGAGCGGGCTGATGTCTTCCATGTCATGGCCACCACCCGGCATGACACCGTCGTCTCCCGCTGGGCGATGGACCACCCAGTTCACGACCTGTTCAACGGCCTTGCGAGGCAGAAGTGGAAGCGTCGTTCCTGCGGGATGGGCGCCCAAGGCCCGCGGGTCTACGACTGGGCGAGGGTCGAGGTCCGGCCCTGGCACCGGGAGGACCGCCGGCACTGGGTGATCGCCCGCCGAAGTGTGAGCCGGCCGGACCAGATCTCCTACTACATCGCTTACTGCCCCGCCGACACTACCCTCGACGAGCTCATCCGCGTCGCGGGCAGCCGCTGGGCAATCGAGGAATGCTTCCAGACCGCCAAGCAGGAGTGCGGCCTGGACGACTATCAGGTCCGCCGCTACCCCGGCTGGCACCGCCACATCACCCTGGCCATGGCCGCCCACGCCTACCTCACCATGCTCCGGGCCCGGGCCCTGGATTCCGGGAAAGCAGAAACGGATCCTCCCAGCTCATACCCCTCACCCTCCCTGAACTCCGACGACTGATCACCCGCCTCACCCACCGATGGCCACCACCCGTCGAGCACGTCCTGCACTGGTCAAACTGGCGCCGCCGACGCCAGTTCCAGGCCCGCATCAGCCACTACAAACGACGCGGCCACACGTCACCAGAAGCCAACAAACCATCACGCCAAACGCCGTTGCAGTACTAGGCCGCCGCCCGACGAGATGCGGCGGCACATAGAACGCGAGCGGGAATCAGGTCGACAGCCGGCGCGGACTGGCAGGAGCGCCGAAGGTGTCTTCGCATGCCCGCTCAGCTGTGGTCAGCCCGTGACCCCAGCATGACCAGGCCCGTGATGAGCGCGGCGAGGCCGATGACCAGCACCGGAAAACCGGGGCCCGGCAGGACGTACAGCAAGGCTCCGGCCAGCGTCACAGGAGCACCGGCGACCACGAGGGCGACCGCGATACGGGATTCCGTGAGGCTGCGCCGCGCCCATGTAAGGAGTCTGCCTCCACGCATCGCGGTCAACTCTTCGCTCGCGAGTTCACGCAGCGGGGGGCAATGCGGCGCGCAGGAAGCACGCTACGGCCACCAGAACGAAGCCGAAGCCCAGACCGCTGCAGGCCATGACGACGCCGGAGGGTGCGTCGATCATGCGGGGGACGGCGTTCAGCGGCATGACGGCATAGAGGCAGAGGAGCGCCCATGCGTAGGGGCGGACGGCCAGCCGCCGCCCCCGAAGTCCGCGCGACGTCCAGCCGTTGAGCGCCGCCACTGCCAGGGGGAGCACGAGCAGGGTGCCCACCGCCAGCGCGATGCCGTGGTACAGCGGATTTCCGTTCATGGACACCTCTCTGATGCGTACGCCCACGATAGACGCCCGATAAGTGACGCATTTATGCCGGAGTCCGGCAATGTTCGGCTGTCTGGACTGCCGTCATAGCCCCATCAAAATGGCGTAAGGGATACGTAAAGTAGCCAGTGGAGTGCCGGGAAGCCTGGTCGGCGATAACGGGACACATCTCTTCTCGAATCGGGGGCTTCTGCCATGGTGCTCGTTGCTGTCTTCGGTGTGGCGCTGTTGATCGCGGTGCTCTTCTCCGGGCTCGCCGCCCGCACCGTGCTCTCGACCTCGCTGCTGTTCCTCGTGGGCGGAGCACTGGTCAGTGACGGGTTCCTCGGGCTGGTCCACATCACGGCCGACAGCCCGATCGTGGCCGTCACGGCTGATCTGGCCCTGTTCGCTGTGCTATTCACCGACGGCATGCACGTCTCCTTCCCGAAGCTGCGCCAGAACTGGAAGAACCCGGCCCGCGCCCTGGGACTCGGCATGCCGCTGGCCATGGCCGGCATGGCTCTGATCACCCACTACCTCGTCGGGCTGGACTGGACGACCTCCTTCCTGGTGGGTGCGGTGCTGGCACCGACGGACCCGGTGTTCGCCTCGGCCATCGTGGGGCGCAAGGAGGTTCCGGCGAAGCTGCGCCAGCTGCTCAACGTGGAGAGCGGCATCAACGACGGTCTCGCCCTTCCGGTGGTCCTGATCCTCATCGCCGTCGCAGGACCGACCTCCGGCCAAATGCAGGCATCCATCCCGACGATCGGTCTGGAGCTCGGGCTGGGACTCCTCTTCGGGATAGTCCTCCCACTGGCGGTCAACGCCTTGGTGCGGCTGCGACTGCTGGGGGCGGAGCCCAAGCTCCAGCCACTGCTGCCTCTGGCGACCGGCATCATCCTGTACGGGTTGTGCCACCTCACCCACGCCAACCCCTACCTGGCCGCGTTCTCCGCCGGCGCCGTCCTGGCCTCCGTGTCGCCCGAGGCGAAGACAGTCTTCGAGCCGCTCGGCGAAGCGTTGGCGGAGCTGGCCAAGTTCGCCGCCCTGCTCGTCTTCGGCGCCCTGCTCACCCCCCAGCTCTTCGGCGACCTGTCACTCGGCGGGTACGCGGCCGTGATCCTGGCGATCGTCATGATCCGCCCGGCCTCGCTGCTCCTGTCGCTGCTGGGTACCCGGCTGGAGCGACGGGAGAAGCTGGTCGCCGCCTGGTTCGGCCCCAAGGGCTTCGCGTCCGTCGTCTACGGCCTTCTGGTCCTTCAAGCCGGCATCCCGCAGGGCGAGGAGGCGTACACCCTCATCGCGATCTGCATCGCCTTCTCGATCATCGCCCACAGCAGCACCGACGTACCGATCGCCCGCCTCTTCCACGTCGACGACCTCGCCGGGATCCCCGCCGCCGGGTCGCCCAGGCCCTCCCGCCCGCCGGTCACCACTGACCGGGAGACGAGCCGTGTCCAGACGTAAGAGGAGTCGCACCGAGCGGACACGCGCCCGACGCAGGCGGCGTCTGCACGCCAGGGGGGTGTTGGCTCTCCTGGGCGGGCTGGGCGGCGTCGCAGCGGCCGCCGTCCTGTTCGCCCTGCTGCCTGCAGCCGTCGCGGACGAACGCGCCCACGCATCGGCCCGACCCTGCACCACGCCCCAGGCGCTCCCTGAAGAGGAATGCGTACGAACCGCCCCCGTCACCGTGATGAAAATCCACATTCAAGGCGGCCGCGGGGCCAGCTACTGGGCCAAGGTCGAGGACCATGCCCATGGCACAAGGCACGTGAACTTCGACAGCGACGAGCCGCTCCTGCGTCGGCTGCACGTCGGAGATCAGGTCACCGCGCACGTATGGCGCGGTGACATCACGGCCGTTTCCGGCCGGGAGCTGATGCAGGCAACCGGCGACAGTCCACAAGGGGCACCCCTGTACAACATCGCCGCCGCACTCGCGTGCACCGTGATGGGCGGGCTCGGGCTGACGGCGGCCTGGTGGTGGCTCTGCCGTACCGATAGATGCCTGGCAGGCCATCCCCGGGGACTGCGGATGGCCGGATGGATCGCCCTCGGTCTGGTCGTGGACACGTTCGCCACCCTGTGGATGCTGCTCTGGCTCGACGGGCCCTACTGGCTCCACCCGATCATCTGGTCCGCAGCGGCCTTCCCCGTGCTCGTGGCCCTCGCCGTCCAGCACCGCAAAAGGACCGAAGGAGAACGGTGAACCGGCACCAGACACGCTCCGAGGTCATCTCACTGACGGCTTGGTGGGCCACGGTCGCCGTGCTCATCTGGGGCATCAGCGTGATCGCGGACCAACCCGCTTCCCCCGCCGCATGCGCGGGCAGCGCCGCCGTGCTGGTCGGTCTCGGTGAGACCGGCGACTGGCTGCGCAGGCGCTGGTCCGCGGCTCGGTCGGAAAGGGGACACCGACAACCGTGAGGGTCGGCCGAGGGGCCGGACCGGCCCGGAATCCGGGCTTCTACGACTGCGTTCCGAAGCGTCCAGCGGTGCCGCAGATCGCGTCCAGCGGTTGCCGCAGATCGACAGTGATCGCCTGGGTGAGGCGGGATGAGGTCCTGCCGCGGGCCGCGTTCCGAAGGCGCCGGCCGCTGCCTGCCGGGCGGTATGAGAAGCGCCCTCCGCTTGAGGCGGAGGGCACACGCTTGTGGCCGCGGAGCTCTCTGTGGGCGGCGCTGAGCTGTCCGGCGAGCTTGTCGTGCACCTCAGGGCTGAGATCGTTCAGGCTGACGATGGTGACCCTCTTGCCGCGCTGCTGGTAATCGGGCTCGATGGCGTCAAAGACGGTGTCCCAGCAGGGTGGAGTTCACGGTTTGCGATGGGGCGTGCTGCTGCATCCGGCAGCACCGTACGGCCTGGAGAGACCACATCTCCTTGTTCATGCCTCGGTGCCGGGCCAGCCCAGGAGGCGGGCGCCGATCACCGCCGTCTGGAGCGTGTAGCGGTTCACCGGGTCGGCCGGGTCGGCGCCGGTGAGGCTGTGGATCCGCTCCAGCCGGTAGGTCAGCGCCCGCACGCTCAGCGACAGCAGGCGTGCGGCCTCGGTCGCCACGCATCCGCTGTCGAAGTACGCGGTGAGCGTGTCGATGAAGGGCTGGGCGCCACCGCGCCCTTTACGCAGCGGGCCCAGCACGCTGTCCACCAGATCGGCCATCGCCTGCCGATCCCGCGTCAGGACCGGATAGACCAGCAGATCCGCGGCGTGCAGCACCGGCCCGTCCAGGCCCAGCCGCTCCGCCAGCTCGAGGGCGTTGAGCGCCTCCTCATAGGAGTGCACCACGCCGCCGGCGCCCGGATGGGAGCGGCCTATGGCGACTTTCCCGCCGTCGGTGGCGGCGTACGCCTGCTTGGCGAAGAACGCCAGAACGTCCGGCTGGTCGCCCGGGGCCACACAGATCAACCGTCCGTCCTTGGTGGTGAGAAGGATCTGCCTGCCCGCGAACCGTGTCAGTACCGCCGATTCGATCCCGCGGGCTACCGGGTAGCCGTCGCCGTACGGCTCAGGTCCGCTCGCCACGGCCACCGCGTGGGCCTGGGAGAGGCGCAGCCCGAACCGTTCGGCACGCTCCGCCAGCCTTCCGAGATCGCTGCGCCCGTAGAGGAGGTCGTCGATGAACTCGCGACGTGCGGCCTCCTCCTGGCGCACGGCCTGGTGCTGGGCGCGCTCGTAGCCTTCGACGAAGGCGTCTATTGCCTGTTCGGTCACGGCAAGAAGCGAACCTGCCTGCTGGAGCGGCACCCGGGTGAGGACCTCCTGGGACACGGCCAGGTGCTCGCGGATCATCACGCGCAGCATGAGGCCGAGCTCCGCGGCCCGCTCCCCCTCGGCGCGGCGTGCCTCCAGCTCGGAGCGCGTCATCCGGCGCCCGGTGCTGCAGGCGTCGCGCAGGCACTCGGCATACCCCGTCAGCTGGTCTTGCGGTGCTTCCCGCTCCGTCACGCACTCCCCCGTTCTCCTCGCGTCGGCGAACCCATTGACGCGCAATCAGGGTGCCATAGGCAGCAAAGAGGTCCTTCACCGGCAGCGAATGGCGGGTAAAGACTGCCGGGCGACGGCAATGCGCTGCCGCGAAGCGGGGGAGATGATCAAGGAATGCCCTGTGTCGAGGAGAGCTGCGCCGTTCCCGGCATGCGGTGGTCGCTGCCGCGCGGCCGTTGGACGCGGTAGTCATTGGGCAGTGGCCTCCCGCAGCTCCCAGACCGACGTCGGCCTGTGCTTCGTCCGCAAGCAAGGTCAGTTTGACGGTCTGCAGGGAACAAAGCGTTTTTGAGTTGAACGGGGGCGGTCGTGTCGGGGGATTTCACGCAGGAGTGGGGCAGCGAGAGAGCAAGGGCCGCTGATCAGGCAGCCATGCGGCTCAACAGTGTTCCGGCAGCTGACGGCGGCGGGGGCGGGGGCGGAGGGACTTTCGCGTCGACGCCGGCGCAGAAGAGGGCTGCCGCCAACACCATCGAGACCGAGCTCGAGCCGAACACCAAGAAGGCCGCAGAGCACGCGGATGAGAGCACCAACACCGCGGTCAAGGGCTTCGAGGGCTGGGATACGGCTGTGGGCCTGAAGAAGGTGGCGGAGACGTGGGACCAGCAGGTGAAAGTCCTCATGGGCCGGCTTGGTTCTGAGAAGGGTTCGCTGCGCGGTGCCTCGGGCCTGTTCGTACAGAACGACCTCGGCACAGGGGACGGGTTCCGCCCCCTGGGCACCCAGTCGAAGCTGAACGGTCTGTGAGAGGGGGCAGTACATGTTGACGTACCACGAAGTGATGTCGACCGACCTGGGCCTGCTGACGACGGCAGCGGGCAAGTGGGACGAGATGGCCGGCGAGCTGAAGAAGGTCGAGACCCGCTACGGCGACAGTGTCCAGAAGGTCACCATGGGGCCCAACTGGAGCGGCGTCAGCGTCGAAGTCGCCCACACCAGCTTCGCCGCGACACGGTACGAGTACTCCGCAGCGCAGATCCAGGCCAAGGCGGTCGCGAGCCTGCTGCGCGATGCCCACACCCAGTTCGCCGACCTGAAGAAGCGCCTCGAGTCCGCGCGCGACGACGCGATCAAGGCGGGCATGACCGTCTCGGAGCAGGGAACGGTGGCGTTCGACTACGCCAAGCTGACTCCCGCCGAGCGGAGCGCCTACCAGCACGACCCCGACGGACAGACCACTATCCGTAACGGGGTCAACAAGTGGCAGCAGCACATCAACGACCAGGTGAAAGCCGTCTCCGAAGCCGACCAGGGTATCAAGATCGCCCTTGAGGCGGTCGTGGTGGACAGCAACAAGGACGCCTTCGGCAAGGGCAACGACGAAACCCTCAACGGCTTCAACGCCGACGCGCAAGGCGACATCGAGGTGTACGAGGCCCGCAACGCCGAGGACATCGCCACCCGTATCAACAGCGGGGACAAGGTGTCGGCAGCCGATTACGCAGAGCTGGACCGCTCCTTCCGCGACAACGCCAAGAGCACCGAGTTCAACCAGACCTTCCTCAACGGGATGGGTGCCCAGAACACGCTCAAGTTCACGAACAAACTCAACGACCTGGCCTACTACGATGACAAAAGGGGCCGGCAGACCTACCTGGACCTGGAGAAGGGACTCGCCAACTCCCTGTCCAACGCGATGCAGGACCCGAAGTCGCAGTTCTACAAGGACTTCCGAGAGCAGCTGAAGAAGGCCGGCGTCGAGAAGTTCGACCTCAAGGAAGCCGCCGAGGGCCCCAACACCATCAGCCGCGGCCACGGGCAGCAGGTGCGGGGCTATCAGAGTCTGATCACCCTCATGCAGAACGGCGACGGCTACTCGGCGCCGTTCATGCACGACCTGGCCGACGACATCCGCTCGGCGGAGGACAAGAAGCGCGGCGGCGACCCGAACATCTGGGATCTCCAGGGCGACTTCAGCGACAAGAACGGCGGATGGTTCGCCAACGACCCGCTCGACGGCCTGCTCGGCATCATGTCCAAGGACCCGGCCGCCGCCACCTCTTACCTCGACCCCGGAGCGGACCACAAGAACGACACCCTCCAGTACCTGCTGAAGGAACGCGACTGGAAGTTCGATGACACTCCCGTCTGGCACGGGAACATCGAGACGCACAGCGATACCGAGAGCGAGGGCAAGGACGCCCGCACCGGTCTGGGACTGCTCCTTGAATCCGGTACGACCGGCCATACGCCGCTCGGCCCGAACCAGGACCCCTGGCCGGCGACGCCTCACACCGAGGGACAAGCGCGGATCATGCACGACGTGATCGGGGGACTCGGCCCCGACCAGACCGTGCACGAGAACATGCGTGAGCCCCTGGCCCGGGCCCTGGCCACCTATACCGAGGACACTCACGAAATCCTCGGAGGACTGGACTCCAAGTACATCTCCGCGTCCGGGACCGGGTACTTCCAGGACGGCGACAAGACCCACATGGCGGTCAGCCAGAAAGACCTGGTGCAGTTCATGCGCGGCCTCTCGGAGGACCCGGAGGCTTACGGAACGCTTCACAAGGCGGAGTCCCGGTACATCGACCTGTCCTTGGAAGAGATCCCAAAGGGGGCACAGGGACCGGACGTCACCAACCCGATCAACAAGGGGGGCACCGCTCTGGGCGTCATGAGTTCCATCCGGGAAGACGTGATCAACGATGGCCGGATGGCCGGGTACAGCGAGGCCGACTGGAAGGCGAAGCTCGCCTACCACGTCATCGGCGGTGCGGTGACTCCCATGTACTTCACCACCGCCGGCGGCGTCTCCATCGCCTTCGGCGACGCGATCCAGCGCGGCGTCGACACCTGGGCCTGGGAGTGGGGCAACCGGATGAAGGGCGAGGTCGACGCCAAGGTCAACCCTCAGATCGCGGACGAGTACCTTGAGGTCAACAACCAACTGCCGATCATGATCCGTGAGTGGGCCAAGGACAGGCCGGACATCCCAGAGAGCTTCATTCAGGACTACAGCCGCGACGTCCTCGAAGGGCGTACCCGCGGTACTGAAACAGCGCACAAGTACCTGACCGACACGACCAACTGATCGGGCAGCGAGAAGAGTGAAGTGGGGACGTCGATGACGGGCAGCACGGGACGCCTGGCCGTTCCAGTGAAAGCATGGGCCGGGGCAGGAGTATGCCTGGCACTGCTGGGCGCATTCGGGGCCTGGTTCCTCCTCGGTCGCGAGACGTCCCCGCCCTGCAACGGCCTGGCCGAAAACGTGAGCGTACAGAAATCAGTGGGGGCTGCTGTCCACCCTGGCATCAGCTGCGCGGCACTCGGAGAGGCGATCGTAAAGGCGACTGCGGGCAGTCAACCGGGGCGTCACACCCAGGCGCAGGCGCAGGCGATGAAGGACGTCCTCTTTGCGCTCGGCTGGGTGCAGTCGCAGAAGATCGATCTCGACCCCGCCTTGAGGGTCCCCCTCGCCGCTGCCCTGGCCGACTACGCACCCGACCTACATGAGATGCTCGCCGGTCTCAACAGCGAATACATAGCGAACGCAGGCGACAACAAGTCGCCCTGGGAAGCCGATGGTACGTACCACCTGGCGGTCTGGAATGACGTACTTACAAAGACCCTGCGCGCCGTGGCGGTGGACCCCCAGGCATACGCCCTACTGCGAATGGCGGAGACCCACACCGTAGCTGCGCAGCTTGCGGCCGTCCCTGCGGACGCGACCGGCGTAAATCTCTCCTTGCAGCCGACGAAGAACGCCCGCGCTCTCGGCATCCTGGACGGCATCGCCGACGCAGCCGTAAGCCAGGACACCCAAGAGGCCCGGAAATGGCACACTACGGTCTTCGACCATCTGTTCGCCGAACAGACAGACCAGTCGGAGCCGGCCGGTCGCCTCACCGCCACGTGGCTCCAGGAACTCAAGAACACCCCTGAACAGCGACGCGCGGAACGCCTGCATGCCCAGGGCCTCGACATGGCCCGCACCTGGGCCCAGGCCCGCACCATGGACGAGCCCACCCGGCAGGACCTGCTCACCCAAGTGGAAAACAGCGCCCGCAACGCCCATGCGGAAGGGAAGCACTGACCCGGGCGGGTGTTTGGGGGCTCATCCTGCGGTCCGGATCCCAGGCAGCCGCCTGCACACGGCCACCCAAGACCACGGCTTCACCCTCCCGGCACTCTTGGGGGCGATGCCCGCCGAGGGGCCTGCGTTGTACTCGGCCGCCACACTGGTGCCCGCCGCCGTCGCCGCCTGGTGGTGCGCCTCCTGCCAGGGCCGATCGCAACCTGACACCGATGTGAGCATGCGCAGGTGTGCGGAGCAGACGGCCCGCCCACCGGTGGATACGGAGTACCGAACGCGTCAGTGAATTCGGAGACGAGGGACGACTCGGTCGGACGGCCGGGGGCCGCTCTAGCGGCCACGGAAGGGTCTTCGTTCCGCACTGCGGGAGTCAGCGGACTCGTTTGGTCCTATGCCTTGTCCGGCGTGGTCTGGCGCGAGTATGTTCACCAGCGGTGTGCCGGGAAGTCTGGTCGGCGATTAGGGGCCCTGTGCCCGCCGCGCCGCACCATGGAGGCCCACATGGTCCCGCCCGCCCTCCGTACACAGTCCCTGACCAAACGCTATGGCCGTGTCCTGGCGCTGGACGGGCTGGATCTGAGCGTCCCGGCCGGTGAGGTGTTCGGCTTCCTCGGCCCCAACGGGGCCGGCAAGTCCACCACCATCCGGCTGCTGCTGGGACTGGCCCGCCCCACCGGCGGCCGGGCATCGATCTTCGGCACCGACGCCGCCGACGTCGCCGTGACGCACCGGCACCTGGCCTACGTACCGGCCGACGTGGCGCTGTGGCCACAGCTGACCGGCGCCGAGATGCTGGAGCTGCTGGCCCGCACAGGCCCGGGAACCGACCGGCTCTACCGCGACGAGCTGGTCGAGCGGTTCGACCTCGACCTGTCCAAACCGGGCCGTACCTACTCGACGGGCAACCGGCAGAAGGTGGCACTGGTGGCCGCGTTCTCCACCCGTGCACCCCTGCTCGTCCTGGACGAGCCGACCAGCGGCCTGGACCCGCTGATGGAACGCGAGTTTCGCCACGCGGTCCGCGAGGCCCGGGACAACGGCCAGAGCGTGTTTCTCAGCTCCCACCAGCTCGCCGAGGTCGAGGCCGTCTGCGACAAGGTGGCGATCCTGCGCGCCGGCCGGCTCGTGGACGTCGCCGCCGTGCCGGAACTGCGACGCCTGCACCGCACCGAAGTGACGGTGTCCTTCACCGGCACGCCCCCGGACCTGGACCGTGTGCCCGGAGTGGAGGCAGTGGAGGCGACCGGCGCGACCTCGGTGCGGTTCACCCTCACCGGCCCGCCAGGGCCCGCGCTGCACAAGCTGGCGGAGGCGGACGTGGCCGGCCTCGCGGTACGCGAACCCTCCCTGGAGGAAATCTTCCTCGGCTACTACGGCGGGACGCAGCGGTGACCCCCCTCTCCCCGCCGGCCGCACACACCGGCCGCGGCGCGATGGCGGGCCGGGCGGTGACAGCTCTGGCTCTGCGCCAGACCAGACGCGGCGCGCTCGTCGTGACCGCTGTGGTGGCCGGAATGTCGGCGCTGGCGGTCGTCGCCCACCACAGCACCGTCAAGGACCCGGCGGATGCCACAGCCCTTGAGGCGCTTGCGGGCAACCCGGCGATCCGCACCCTGTTCGGCGAACCGCTCGCGCTGGATGATCCCGGCGGGTTCGCCGTGTGGCGCACCGGGACGGCACTGGCGGTCGTGCTGGCCGTATGGGCACTGCTCGCCGCCACGCGGATCACCCGCGGCGAGGAGGACGCCGGCCGCTGGGACGTCCTGCTCGCAGGCCGGCTGCCGGTCACCACCGTGGTGGCACGCCACCTCGCCGTCCTCCTCGCGGCGTCACTCCTCGCGGGCACGGCAGCATTCACCGGCCTCACCGCAGCAGGCGCCGGCGCGGACGGCGCCGCCGTGCACAGTGCCGGGCTGGCCATGTGCGGAATGTTCTTCGCCGCGGTGGGCACGATGACCGCCCAGGTGTTCGCGACCCGGGCCTCGGCCACCGGCGCCGCGGTCGCCGTGCTGGGCATCAGCATGCTGCTGCGGATGGGCGGCGACGGTGTCGCCGCCCTGGGGTGGCTGCGCTGGCTCTCGCCGTTCGGCCTGACCGCGCTGGCCCGCCCCTACGACGGAAACCGGATCTGGCCCCTGCTGACCCTGTTCGCCGCCGGCCTGGTACTTGCCACCGCGGCCGCCGCCGTGGCCGGGCGGCGCGACATCCGCGACGGCTACCTCCGCGCCCCGTCCGGCCGGGCCCCGCGCATGCACCTGCTCGGCTCGGTCCAGGCGTTCGCGGTACGGCGGCTCGTGCGGCCACTGGCCGCCTGGTCGGCCGGTATCGGCGCCTACTACCTCCTCATCGGCGTACTGACCGTGTCCATGACGGGCTTCCTCGCCGACAACCCGCACTTCGCCGACCTCGCCGCCCAGGCCGGCTTCGCCGAACTCGGCACCGTCCAGGGCTACACCGCCACACTGTTCGCGCTGCTGGCCGTTCCGGCCGGAGCCTTCGCCGCGGTCCGGCTCGCCACGCTCGCCGCCGACGAGACCAGCCGGCGCCTCACGCTCCTGTTCGCCCAGCCCGTCACCCGCAGGAGATTGCTCACCGCCGAGATCACCGCCACCCTCGGCGGCGTCATCATGCTCACCACCCTCGCCGGCCTCGCCACCTGGAGCGGGACACAAGCCGTCGGAGCAGAACTCGGCCTCATCGACGCGCTGTCCGGGGCATGGAACATCGTGCCCATCGCCCTCCTCTGCCTCGGCGCCGGTGTCTTCGCCCTGGGCTGGGCCCCACGCGCGGTCACCACCGTCGGCTCGCTCCCCGCAGCAGGCGGATTCCTGCTGAAAGTCATCGCCGACACTTCCGGCTGGCCGGCATGGGTCGGCCAGCTCTCTCCATTCACGCACCTGGCCGCAGCACCCGGCGAACCCGTCAACTGGCCCGCCGCCCTATCGATGACGGCCGCCGCCACGCTCGCCACCGCCGCAGGGATCATCGGCTATCAACAGCGCGACCTCCGCACCTGACCACACGACGGACAGGGGGGCGCAGGACCCCGCCGGCGACGGAGGCTGGCGAGGAGCAGAAGGGAGAGGCGTGCGAGCCTGACCACGCCGGGTCCCTGTTCCCGGCCCGCGTGGCGCCCGACACCTTAGGCGCCACAACCGGCGGGATGCCGGGCACCTGCGGTGCCGTTTCTGCGGGTGAACCTCCCGGCGGCCCGGCCCGGGCGGCTACAACCCGGGGTCGTGATCATCACCCTGCTGCGTCGTGGTCTGCCCGCGCTCGCCCTCGCGACCCTGCCCCTGCTCGCCACGACTCTCCCCGCTGGCGCCGCCCCGGCCGTCCCGGCGGCGGAGCTGCCGTTCGCCTCGTACGCCCCGGCCCGGACCGCCGCCCGCGGGCCGGCCGCCGCGCCGGAGGTACTGCCGATCGGGGTCGCGGTTTCCGCGCTGCGGATCGCGGACGAGTCCCGGGACGGCTACGACCGCGACGCGTTCAAGCACTGGAACGCCGGCGAGAACCGCACCGACGGCCGCGACACCCGTCGGGAGCTGCTGATCGCCGAAGCCGTCGAGCCACCGGTGATCGGGCCGCGGTGCACGCTGAGCGGGGGCAGCTGATGGTCGTACTACGACGAGCAGACCCGGTCAGACCGCCATAAGACCCTCCAGATGGCGTTTGGTTCCCGATCACGTACTGGGTGTCTATGTGACACCTTCGGGAGTGCCTGTACCGCCGTCACCTGTTTCCCGATCCTCTGTACGTCGGTCTCCTTGCACCCCCGGCGGAGTCCGTTCCCGTGCGGCCGGTGCGTCGGATTTCAGCGGCCGACGTGTCCGGCCTGGATCTGTTGTCCCCGGGTGGTGACGACGACGATGGGGATCCCGTCGGGGACCTGGCCTGCGAGGTCGGTGAGGAGGCCGTCCACCGGGGGGAGGTCCTGGGGGCTTCGGACCTGGATGTAGAGGGTGCGCGAGCGTGTCTGGACGTCGATGACGGAGGCGCCGGGTACGTCTGCGAGCCAGGCCGCGGCGGCGTCCGAGGCGCGGCTGGTCCACAGGTGCACCAGCACGGTGCCCGCGGTGCTCGCCGCGAGTACGAGGCCGACGGCGGCGAACAGCGTGGCGAGTGTCAGGTAGGCCCTGCGCAGGGTGCGCGGTGCCCGGTCGGTCGATGGCGCCGTGTGGCCGAGAGCGGCGTACACCACCATGCCGGCGAACACGAGTGCCAGGAGGTTGGAGACGAAGAGCACCAGTGCGCCGAGGGACAGCCACCAGGACGCCTGACCGGCGCAAACGCCCATGACGACGAGCGGTGGTACCAGGGAAATGGCGATCGCGACCCCGGGCAGGACGGCGGCGACGTCCTTGCGGGCGAGGGCGAGCGCCCCGGCGAACCCGGTGGCGAGGGCCGCCGCGAGATCGAGCAGCCCGGGTGAGGTACGCCCGGCGATCTGGGGGTCGGACAGAAGATCGTACGAGGCGGGGACCACCAGCGACGCGAACGCGCCGATCAGCACCACCAGCAGGCACCCGAGCGCGACGAACACGCCCGCCGAGGTGCGTCGGCGCTGGACCGCGCCCAGAGCGATGCCCATGATCGGCGTCGACAGCGGTGCGATGATCATCGCGCCGATGACCGTCGCGGTGGAGTCCGTCAGGATCCCGCCCGCGGCGATGACCGCCGAAAGCAGCAGCATGGTCCAGAACGCCGACTGCTTCGCCCGGGCGTCGCCGTGGGAGAGGTCGAGGTCGGCTTCGAGGTCCTCCAGGGTCCGACGCTGATTCGCGGGCAGGACCCAGCCGCGCAGTGTGCTGATCATCTCCCGAGTATCGGGACGGCCTGCGTCGACAGCGGCCCGGAAACGGCCCGGAATCGGAGCGGCGACCGACATCACCCGGACGGCTCATCCCGCTCGTCGCCAGCTGCCTCAGCCGCGAGGGTGAGGGGGACGGCCCGCTGTCGGCGGGCTACGTGCAGGACGCCCGCCGAGGAGAGCAGCATGAACCGCAGCACCAGGCCCGCGCCTGCCGAGCCGTCCGTGGTGGAGGCGAACGCGGCGGTCCTGCGCCGATTCCCGTTCGACGACACCCGTGACCTCGAGGACGCGCGCCGGGGCTTCCTGGGTACGGCGCCCGATCCGCTCGTACGCGGTGGCGACGGCGCGGTGTGGGACCTGGATGCCTACGGCTTCCTGGCGGGTGACTGCCCGGCGACGGTCAATCCGAGTCTGTGGCGCCAGAGCCGTCTGGTCGCCGACCACGGCCTGTTCGAGGTTGCCGAGGGCATCTACCAGGTCCGCGGCTTCGACCTGTCGAACATGACGCTGGTCGAGGGGGACCAGGGCGTCCTGGTCATCGATCCGCTGATCTCGTCGGAGACGGCCGCCGCCGCCCTGGCTCTCTACCGCGCCCACCGCGGGGAGCGCCCCGTGACCGCGGTGCTGTACACCCACAGTCACGTCGACCACTTCGGCGGGGTGCGCGGCGTCGTCGGGGATGCCGAGCTGGCCGCGGGAATCCCGGTCATCGCCCCGCACGGCTTCCTGGAGCACGCGGTGAGCGAGAACGTCTACGCGGGGACCGCGATGGCCCGGCGCGCCGCGTACATGTACGGCGCGGCGCTGCCCAGGGGCGAACGCGGGCAGGTCGGCGCCGGGCTGGGCCAGACGACCTCCACCGGAAGCGTCGGTCTGATCCCGCCGACCCTCACCGTCACGCGGACCGGTCAGGAAGAGGAGGTGGACGGCATCCGCATGGTCTTCCAACTCACCCCCGGCACGGAGGCGCCGGCGGAGTTGAACATCCACTTTCCCGACCACCGGGCCCTGTGCATGGCCGAGAACGCCACCCACAACCTCCACAATGTGCTGACCCTGCGCGGCGCCGAAGTGCGCGACCCCCGTGTGTGGGCCCGCTACCTTGCCGAGGCGGTCACCCTGTTCGGGGCGGACACCGATGTCGCCTTCGCCTCGCACCATTGGCCGGTGTGGGGCGGAGACCGGGTGATCACCTTCCTCAACGAGCAGCGCGACCTGTACGCCTACCTGCACGACCAGACCCTGCGCATGATCAACGAGGGGCTGACCCCGCTGGAGATCGCCGAGCGGATGGAGATGCCGCCCGCACTGGAACAGGCCTGGCACACCCACGGCTACTACGGGTCCGTCAGCCACAACACGAAGGCCGTCTACCAGCGCTACCTCGGCTGGTTCGACGGCAACCCGGCGCACCTGTGGGAGCACCCGCCCGCCGAGGCCGCCACCCGCTACGTCGAGTTCATGGGCGGAGCCGGGGAGGTCCTGCGCCGAGCCCGCGCGTCCTTCGACGAGGGCGACTTCCGTTGGGTGGCGCAGGTCGTCAACCACGTTCTCTTCGCGGACCCGGACAACCCCGAGGCCCGTGACCTCCAGGCCCGGGCCTTGGAGCAGCTCGGCTACGGCAGCGAGAACGGCACTTGGCGCAACTTCTACCTCATGGGCGCCCTGGAACTGCGCGAGGGAGCGGTCGGAACCCCGACCACCACCGCGTCCCCCGACTTCCTGGCGGCCCTCACTCTGGAGCAGCTCTTCGACGCCGCCGCGATCCGCGTCGACGGCCCCCGTTCCTGGCACGCCGACATCACCATCCGCTGGAACCTCACGGAAGCCGACCCGATCACCCTGCGCCTGCGTAACGGCGTCCTCACCCACAGGTCCGCCAAGGCTCCCTACGACGCGAACCCCGATCTCGACATCACCCTCACCGAAGCCGACCTGCGCGCCGTCCTCCTCGGCACCCTCGCCCCCGCCGACCTCCTCACCAGGGAAGGTGTCCGGGCCACCGGCGACACCGCCAGGCTCACCGAACTCCTCGGCCACCTCGGAAGGCCCGACCCCGACTTCGCCATCGTCACACCCTGAACCCGCGTGCCCGTGGTTTGGGCACGCGGGTTCAGTGGTCCCGTCATCGTGCTGCCACTCCCGTCCGCACCGACGACTGGCGGCAAGTCGAGAAGACTAGGAGCAGGTTGTCCGGGCAGGCCTCGTGCGCTCTCAGCCGGCCGGCTCCCGTCACCATGATCGGGGGGCGAGAGGTTCTTGATACCAACGGCGAGGCTGGTCAGCCCCGCCTCCTTTACTCCCCCCGAAAGCTTCCTGGCCCGCCTCGCCGACCCGGCTCGCCCCTTCTATGTTGGTATTCCAGGGTCGGCCGGAACACGGCACCGAGTGATCCCAGCACGTCTGTCGCGGTCCTGATCCGGGCGGGTCGCGAGTGTCCCTGGCCGGAGAGCGGACAGGAGGTGCGGCGATGAGGTGGCTGCGAGCCGCCGGGCCGATGGTGCGTTCGCCTGCCGCTCTGCCCCTGGGTGTCATGCTGGGTGTCGCGGTGGTGGACGCGCTGACGGGGCCGGCGTACAACCTGCTGCCGGTGTACGCCGCCGGTCCTGCGATCGCCGCGGGGCGTGGAACCATCCGGAACGTCGTGGCGATGGGGGGCGTCGCCGTCCTGCTCTGCCTTCTGTTCGCGGCGAAGGCCGACCGGTTCGGCGAGCTGCGCATGTACGTCGCGCTGGTCGCCATCGCGTACGTCACGCTCGCTGCCGTCTACGCCGCGTGGGTCAGGCTCAGGACCGAGCGACGCCTCGTCGACGTGCAGGAGGTGGCCAGGACGCTGGAGGACGTGCTCTTCGTCCCCCTGCCACCGGTGCTCGGCCCCGTACGGATCGGGGCCTCCTACGTATCCGCGAGCCAGGCCACCCGTGTCGGAGGGGACCTGTACAAGGCGGTGCCCTCCCCCTATGGCGTACGTCTTGTGATCGCTGATGTCCAGGGCAAGGGGCTGGGCACCATTCGCTGCGCGGCCGTGGTGCTGGCCGCGTTTCGCGAGGCCGGTCCGGAGCACGAGGACCTCGCGGAGGTCGGCCGCCGCATCGAATCCGCCCTGCGCCGCTCGACGGACGGCCAACGGTTCGTGACCGGCATCCTCGCCCAGATCGGCCCGGACGGGCAGCTCCTCGCCTTCAACCAGGGCCACCCCTCGCCCCTCCTGCGCACGGCTGATGGCAGCATCAGGTTCGTCGAGCCGGACGAGCCGGTGCTGCCCTTCGGGCTCACCGGGCTGGCAGGCTCCGGCGACGTGCTGGACAGTGTCACGCGACTGACCCTGCGACCCGGGGACCGGCTCCTCCTCTACACCGACGGTCTGAGTGAGGCCCGGGACGGTGACGGGCGGTTCTACCCCGTGGATGAGCGGGCGGGGCCGCTGCTGGGTGAGGGCAGCCCCGACGAAGCGCTGCGCCGCGTGCGTGCCGACGTCGCCGCCTTCACCGGAGCGGTGCCCGACGACGACTCCGCCCTGCTCCTGGTGGAGTTCGCCCCGGGGGCCGTCCCGTAGGGATGCCGGGTTCGTGGTGCCGGCCGCCGAGATCCATCAGGGCATCAGCCGGGTGGGGCGGTTGGCTTTCGCGGAGAGCGAGTAACGGCCAGCAAGGCCATGTCGTCGTCTCTCGCTTCGTTCGTGTGCCGGCGTACGTCTGCAGCGATCGATGCCAGCAGTGATCCCGGTGAGCTGGACGCTCTGCCTTCCAGGTGCAGGACAGGGTCGTAGAAGTCACCGGCGGCGTCGCGGCTCTCCGTCAGGCCGTCGGTGTAGAGCAGGAGCGTCGAGTCAGGCGGGAACGGCCACTGGTCTGAACGGCTCGGGCCGCCCCCTAGGTGTCCGAGGCCCAGGGGCAGCGCGAACTCGCCGGGGTAAAGTGCTGTGACACCTCCTGCCGCGTCAAGGAGGAGAGGTTCGGGATGCCCTCGGTTGAGGATGCGCAGGCTGTCCCCGTCGGGGGGAATCTCCGCTAGGACACAGGTGGCAAAGCACTCGGAGGCGTCTGCTTCGCCCCGCTCCCCTGCGCGGATCAGAGCCTTCTCCAGCCGGTCGGCCAGTGCGGGAAGGGACGGCTCGCTGTCGGCGGCTTCCCAGAAGGCGCCGAGGATGACGGCCACGGTCTCGATCGCGCCGAGTCCCTTCCCCCGCACGTCGCCCACGATCAGCCGGGCGCCGTAGGGGGTCTGCAGAGCTGCGTAGAGGTCGCCTCCGATCAGAGTGTCTGTCCGGGCAGCCTCGTAGCGCGCTGCCAGACGCAGACCCTCGATCCGGGCGGGCGGGGCCGGCAGAACGGCTCTCTGGACAGCCTCGGCGACTCCTCGCGCAGTGGCGAGCTGATGGCGGCCACGTTCCACGATCCCGTGGATCAGGACCGCGAGTACGGTCGCGAAGGCGATGGTCGCCAGATCGGTCGCGAGATGCTGGGCGGCGGCGTCCGCCAGCACCCTCCCACCCACCAGGTGAAGGAGTACGGAGGCCAGGACGCCGACAGCGCCGAAAAACACCGCCACCCAGCGCGCGAAGAGGGGGGCCGCGATGAGGGGTGCGGCGGCGAAGAAGGGCGTGCCGGTGAGCTCCTGCGGTGTAACCAGCTGGAAGACGATACCGATGACCACGAGGAGCGGCGGCAGCGCGCGGGCCAGAATCCGGGCGCCCCCGCCGCCGCTGCCCCCCGCGTATCCGTCGGAGATGTGCATCGATTCCTGACCGCCATTCTTAGACGTCGTTGTCTAGACCTGGATGATCCTGGCCGCAGATCCGAGAGGCACCCTTCCGGTTTCAGGATCACGGCACCATGATGTGGCGGCGACCGGAAGCAACCGGTTCAGGCGCAGAGCGGACATGTGGCCCGTGTACAGCGACCTTTCCTTCGAAGCCGCCGCCCGCCCCTGAATGCACTGACTACCCGTCCAGTTATCCGTGGCCCCGCTTCAGGTGCCCGGAGTGCGGCAGCACCTGGTACTCCTCCGAGACCTCAGTTCGGGAAGAGGGAGCGATCCGACAGCAGGTACTGCTTACCTCGCTGCCGGACCACGGCACGGCGCAGACGATCCCGTTCAGGAGGCGTCACTGCGGCCGGGTCTTGAGGAGTTCGTGCCATTCGGTGTCGGTGAGCTGGCGGCGGATCCGGGCCGCCTCGTACATCGCGCACCGGCTGGGCGCGGCGGCGGGATCGGGCGGGACGGTGTCGGTGCGGTGCGTCATGCCGGTACAACGCTGACGGGGCGGGGCCGGTTGCTGCCGCCATGCGGGTGGCGGCCGGGTACGCCGCCCGGAACCCGCGGGGTGCCGGCTCGTTATGGGGTGGGAAATGCACGCCGCCCCGGGATTTTCTTCCCCGAGCTCCCGGGGCGGCCTCCGTACGTCAGCTGCTCGGCGGCCGACTGCGGCGGAACAGAACCTGACGCCCGCCCGCCCGCGCCCGGATCTGGGTTCGGGGCCGGGGCGGCCGTCGGTCGTTGGAGGTGAGCAGGTCCCCCTGCTGTGTCACGGCGGCCGTCCCGGCTGTTGTCCGGATACCCCCGCTGCGGGACTTCACCCGGCGCGGAGCGGGTGGGGTATGCGGACATGCCGGTGGCCTGGACCCCCGATCGGGACGGGGGTCCATGCCACCGGCATGCAGCGTTGTGGCTGCGGTGTTGTCGTAGGGCTACCAGCGGTACCAGCGGCCGCTGCTGCCCTTGGGGCGGGCGACGAAGCCGACCAGCCACAGGACCAGGACGGCGATGGCGACCCACCAGAGAATCTTCACCGCGAAACCCGCGCCGAAGAGGATCAGTGCCAGCAGAAGAACGAGAAGCAGGGGAACCATGATTATCAACCTCCGAGGCACCATGTGCCCGACCCCGCCCCCACCATGCACACGATCTTATGCGTTTCTTATCCGCGCAGGCGGGCACAAGGACACGCCTCTTCATGCATGATCGGGCCCGGGGCCAACCGGCGGTACGGGGCCGCGGTCGGAACCGTCCCGGCCCTCGCCAGCCCGCTGCGCACCTCGGTCCGCCGCCTGTTCAAGGTCACCAACACCTCGCCCGCCCTCCTCTGGGCGGACAGCCTGCAGCAGGCGATGACTTCGAAGCCCGTATTCTAGGCCGATTCGCCCGCCTGCTCCCAGAGCAGGCGATAAGGCGTGAATCCGACCGCTGCCGTCGACGGCGCCTCCGGCCCCCACCGGCGCCGCCCCGTCGCGCAGGCAGCCGGCACCGCGGCAGCCGCCCGGCGACGGGTCGCCGAGCTCCCACGGGCCGCGGGCGCCGCCCTCGACAGCACCGCCGCCGGGGACGCCCTCCTGATCGCCTCGGAGCTCGTCACCAACGCGATCCGCCACGGTGGCGGCATCGCTGCCTTCAACGCCGCCCTCGACGGGAACACCCTGCGCCTGGCCGTCAGCGATGCCAGCCCCGAACATCCCGCGGCCCGCTCCACCGGCCCCGGTCACCCCGGCGGATACGGCTGGCCTCTCATCCGGCGCCTCGCCTATGTGATGGCGCTGCCCGCGTCCATCGTGCCCGCCCTCCGCAGGGACCTCGACGAAGACCTCAACCCGCTCTACGGCATCGCGGCACCGGGCCGCCCTGGGGCAGGTCGTCGCCGCGAAGGCCGGCGACGCGCGCCCTGCGTCCGTTGAGCCGGCCGAGCCCGCCTCCGCCGAGGTCGTCGACCTGATGACCATGCTGGAAAACTTCGTCACCGATGCCAAGAGCGCCCGCACCGTCGACGCCACCGTTCACAACCTGTCGCCGAACGGCCACCTCCAGGAAGACCGCGTCGGCGCCCACCGAGAAGACGACTGCGAAGCGGAAACCACCCCGCAGCGCCTCAAGTGAGCGTAGGGTGGGACCAGGAAGACCATGGGTCGGGCACACTGCCGCCCATGGGCGCCGGGGTGGTCTGTCGCTCATGAGGCTCGGCAAGGTTGACCAGGCTGCTCACGGTTGGGTGGCCGACGAACGAGGACCGCACGCTGGGTGTCTGCGGCCCAGGGTGCGGGGTCTGCTAGCCGGGCGGGAGCCGGCTCTCGGCGGGTCAGTGTCCGCTCATCGGCGTCGTGTTGCCGGTGGCGCCGTGGAGCATTCCGCAGCTGGCCGGTGCGGTGGCTTCCTGGGGCAGCTTGGGGTCGAGCTCGCTCTTTCCCTTGCCGAAGTCGTACTTTCCGTTGCCGTTCGGGTCGATGCCGTGCTGCACAACGTGCAGGTTCTGCAGGTGGTCGGCAACGGCCTGGGAGACCGGGATCGTGCGGGCGTAGGAGACGTTCCCGTTGGCGTCGGCGACGGGCATCCGGTTGATGGCGAGTCCGCTGGCCTTGGAGGTGTCGCCCGATGTCGTCAGCGAAATGTTGATGTCGCCGTATGCGGGAAGGCCCTCGGCGGTGCTGACGATTCCGTCGCCGTTCTTGTCGGCGCTCGCGTCGGGGCAGCGGAAGTCATGGCCGGTGGTGGAGCCGTGGATGTGTTGGGCGTGCGGCTGTCCGGGCACCAGACCGTACGCGTTGATCTTCACGGTGAGCTGCCGGCCGTGGAGGCTGAGATAGGCGGTGCCGCTGGCACCCGAGTTGTTCAGCTGCCGCAGGCCGACTTGGTAGTCCTGCCCATGACGGGCCGGCGATCCGCTGTTGTGGCCGTTGCTGGCCAGAGCCGGGGCGGCCAAGGCGATCGTGAGGGCTGCGGGCACCGCCATGAGAGCGGTGAGACGGACTGAACGCGTGGTTGCCATCGGGACGCATCCCCTTCCGGGGAGTTCACCGGCGCGGGGCCGGCATCAACGATGGGGCATTTGCCCCTTCTAGTACCTATTCGCTGCCGCTCTTGATCGAGATTGCTCGGCAGCCCCGAACCGCCGATCCCGCCTCGATGCGCCTCGGGGCCGTCCCTGCGGCCAGTCATGGGCTTGTCCCGTGATCGCCGCGAGCGAGACCAAGGAGCAGGGACCAGGTGACGCACCGATGACGGACTCGGAGCCCTCGGGACGTGGACCACTGTCGCTTGGCTCACCCTCCGCGCAGACGCTGCTGTGATGTGGCCACGACGGGGCTGCTGGGGCCGATCAGGCGGTGCACGGCGGCCGCGACGTCGGAGGGCAGCATCGCGGGCCACCAGACGGTCGGCCCCAGGTCCGTGACGAGAGCGGGTACCAGGAAGAGCCGGACGACAAGGGTGTCCAGAACGACGCCGATCGCGACGATCGCGCCGATGTGGACGAGGTAGGCGAGTGGCATCACCGTGAGCGCGGCGAAGGTCGTGGCCAGGACGATCCCGGCCGAGCTGACCACGCCCGCAGTCGAGACGAGTCCCCGCCTGACGCCGACCAGGGTGCCGTGGAGGATGGCCTCTTCGCGGACGCGGTGCATGAGGAAGATGTTGTAGTCCACGCCCAACGCGACGAGGAAGACGAAGGAGTAGAGCACGATCGTCGGCTCGGTGTCCGCGGATCCCGTAACAAGGTGGGCCACGACCGCGCACACACCCAGCGCCGACAGGAAGCTCAGGACGACGGAGAGGACCAGGAGGAGCGGCAGGAGGAGGCAGCGCAGGAGCAGGACGAGGATCAACGCGATGAGGACGAGGGCCACCGGCATGATCACGAGCCGGTCGCGGGCGCATGCCGCCCGCATGTCGTACGCCTCGGCGGCCTGGCCGCCGACCTGCACGGCGGCTCCGGAGATTGTCTCCACGGACGTGCGCAGGTCACGAATGGTGGTCATGGCTGCTTGGCTGTCCGCCACGTGTGTCAGGGTGACCGCGATCTGCGCGCGGCCCCCGACCGTCTCCGGGCGTCCGCCGGGGCCCGCCACGATGTCGGCGCGGGCGACTCCGACGGTTCGCGCGACAGCCGAGGTGACCGCGTCGACGTGCGCCGGATCCGTCAGGACGATTGCGGGGTTGCCCAGCCCGCCGGGGAAGGACCGCTCCAGGGCTGCCTGTCCCCTGACGGACGGTGCCGTCGATGCGAGTGCCCGGTCGAGCGGGATGCCCTGCATGCTCAGCACGGGTGACAAGGCGGCGCCGAGGACGAGGGCGCCCAGGACGTACGCCCAGATCCTGCGGGGCCGGCGGACGACAGCGGACGCGATCCGCTGCCACAACCACGCGCCATCCACGGGCGCCGCGCGCTTGCGCCGGGGCCAGAAGACCGCCGGCCCCAGCAGCCCGAGAGCGGCCGGGAGGAACGTCAGCGCGCACAGGAGCGAGGAGCCCATGGCGATCGCGCCCGCCGCCCCCAGGGAGCGGTGGACGGGCAGATCGCTGAGCATCAGGGCGAGCAACCCGGCGGTCACCGTGGCAGCGCCGGCCGACAAGGGGGTCAACGACCGGCGCCACGCGAGACTCAGAGAGGCTTCGCCCGTCTGCCCCCGACCGAGTTCCTCGCGGTAGCGGGCGGTGAGAAGCAGTCCGTAGTCCGTGGTGGCCCCGATGATCAGAACGAAGAGGATCCCCTGGACCTGGCCGTCGACGATGAGGCCCGCCGCACGGGCCGGCCCGTAGAGGAGGGCACAGGAGACCACGAGCGCCAACAGGGAGGTGACGATCACCAGGAGCGGCAGCAAAGGGCTGCGGTAGACCACCAGCAAGATCAGCAGTACCGCCACCAGCGCGACGACGAGCAGCCGGCTGTCGACCCCGTCGAAGACGCCGTCGAGGTCAGCCTGCACCGCGGCCGGACCCGCCAGCGCCACCGTCGTCCACGGGGCACGGGCCGCCGCCGCCCGAACCCCGGCCGCGGCCCGTGCCGGCGACGGCTTGCCCGGTCCCGTCCGGATCGGGAGCACACCCGCGGCGGCAGAACCGTCCCGCGAGACCAAGACAGGAATCCGCGCGCCCCCGGTGAGGGCGCGCACTTCCGGTGAGGACAGGGAGCGAGCGGCGCGCGCCCGCAGACCCTGCGGATCGCGGGTCGCGGTCCACACCACGACCAAGGGGACCGAGCCCGCGCTCGCCGGCGCCGCCTCCAGTACTGCGGCCACCGCGGTGGACTCCGCCCCACGCGGAAGCAGCGAAGACCGCTGCGTGCCGGCCATGGAGTCCGGTCCGGAGACGAAAGGAGCGCTGATGAAGACCAGGATGATCCAGCCGCAGATGACGATCAGCGAAACGAGCGGGACGTGCTTCTTCACCGAAGGGGCCACGAAACCTTCCCTTACCGCTCCTCAATGGGCTGTCCCGCTCGGTAAGAGCGGGGGATGCTGACGGGGTTCGCGGCGTGAGGGCCCTTGGATGGGCCGCACGCGAGAAGCCCACCCGGACGGCGCCATAGTCCGCTTGTCGGTCAGCGCGTCGACGCAACTCATGCGGATGCTCGGCCTTCTGCTGTGGGGTAAGGCGGCGTTGGCGGCGAGCGCGTGGTGTGCCGAGTGCTGCGGGTGCAGATTCCGACGCCGCCGCCCGAGGAGTTCGTGTTCTGGCGACTCATGCCGTCGAGGGCTCCCGGGCCGTATCCACGCCGTCCGGCAGGGAGCTGTCCACGAGACGCAGGCGGTCGGGATGACCGAGGCCGACGTCATCAGCCCGCTCCCCGACCTGGTGGATGGGGAGAGCTGACTCGGGCCTGGTCACACTCTTGAACTGGTCGACCTCATGCTGTGGGGAGTTGCTGCGTAAACGGCTGTGGGCCGGCCCCCTCCAGGGACGCTGTTGGTCAATTCGGGGGCTGGTCCTGTTTCGCCCCGTCGAGCATGAGCTCGGCGGGGCGAAGTGCTGCGAAGTGGCTGGTGCGGGTGCGGGCTCGTGGTGTGCCGGTGAGGTGGGCGTCGATGCGGGCGAGGTTGATCGCGGCGCCGGTGAGTTGGTGCTGGAGGCTGGTCTTCGCCAGGCCGCGGTAGCGGGATCTGCGCAGGCCACAGCGCCCTACGGCCTGAGAGATGCTGCCTTCGACGCCAGCGCGGATCTTGTAACGCTCTTTCCAGGCGTCGGTCTGCTGCTCGGCTCGGATGGTGCGGATGGCGTCGTGTTCAGCCTGTTGCTGCCGCAGCATGAGTTCCCGGCGGCGGCCGGTGGCCGAGCTCACGCATGAACGCAGGTCGGGGCAAGCTCCGCAGCGGCTGTCGGGGAACCGCACCTGAATGACCGGCAGGCCCTTAGAATCGGCGCGCGTGTACCACTTCGTGGCCGTGACACCGTTGGGGCAGGTCGCCTGCTGGCGTTCCCAGTCGATGGCGAACGCATGCAGCCCGAAGGCGCCCTTGGCCTGGGGCGACGTGTTGCCGGCCAGCGGGCCGTGCAGATCAACTCCGTGCTCGGCCCGGGTGGTGAGGATCTGGGCGGCGGTGGGATACCCGGCATCCACCCAGTGCTCCGCGGGCAGGCAGTCGCGGGTGGCGAGGGAGGCGTGGATCTCCTAGTGTCCTGCGCCGGAGATCCGTTGGCAGAAGCGGGCGAGTGAGTCGAGGATCTCTTCGGCTGTCTTGGTCCAGGTGAACGGGGTCGGGTTTTCGTTCCACTGTTTGACCCAGGCTCGGATGTCGGCTTCCAGGGAGCGCACACTTTTGTGGGCTCCGCGCCGGATCTTCTGGTCCGCGAGGAAGCCGAACCATCGCTCCACCTGGTTGAGCCAGGAGGAGCCGGTGGGTGTGAAGTGCAGGTGGAAGCGGGGGTGTTTGGCCAGCCACGTCTTGATGGCCGGGGTTTTGTGGGTGCCATAGTTGTCGCAGATCAGGTGGACCTGAAGGTGTTCGGGGACCTCTTTGTCGATCTTGATGAGGAATTTCTTGAACTCCGCGGCCCGGTGTCGGCGGTGCAGTGAGGTGATGACCTCGCCGGTCGCGACATCGAAGGCCGCGAACAGGGTGGTCAGCCCGTTGCGAACGTAGTCGTGAGTGCGGCGCTCGGGCATGCCGGGCATCATCGGCAGCACTGGCTGAGAGCGGTCCAGGGCCTGGATCTGGGACTTCTCGTCCACCGACAGCACCACTGCTCCCTCGGGAGGGTTGAAGTACAGCCCCACCACGTCGTAGAGCTTCTCCACGAACAGAGGGTCCGTCGACAGCTTGAACGTGTCGCTCAAATGGGGCTTGAGGTGGAACCTCCGCCAGATCCGGCCCACCGTCGACTTCGACAGGCCGCTGCGGTCGGCCATCGACGAACGCGACCAGTGAGTGGCGTTCTTCGGGATCTCCTCCAGCGTGCTGACCACGACCGCCTCCACCTGATCGACGCCGATGGTGGGCGGCCGGCCCGGCCGGGGCTCGTCGACCAGCCCGTCCAGCCGGGCCGCCAGGAACCGGCGACGCCACTTGCGAACCGTGTCGGCCGCGATCCGCAACTCCCGCGCCACCACGACAATCGGCGGCACATCAGGACCGGCACACGCCAACACGATGCGGGCCCGCAAGGCCACCGCCTGCGCGGATGACGCCCTGCGGGCCCAACGCTCCAACACCACACGCTCATCGGACGACAACAGCAACGGTTCCAACTTCGGGCCACGACGAGGCGCCGGCACATCCGCAGAAGCAGTCATACACAAACTAACGACGGATCTCCGGCGCAGGACACTAGTTCATCGCGTTGTCCGCGACGGTCGCCACCGTGGTTGCCACATTGGTGACCAGGTTCGGAACGTCCCGCTCGCCGCAGGTCTCGGTGAGGTGGACTTTGTATCCGTCCCACATGGTGTCCCGTTTGACCCCGACACGGGCCTCTGGGTCATACGGGCTGACCAGGCGCATCGCGCCCGGCGGCCGGTCTTTTGGGCCCCGCCGCGTCACCCCACCGTCCACCCGGTGGAAGTGCTGGACCCAGACCCGGCGCAGGATCTCCACCTCGTCGAGTGCGCGGAGCACGGCGGGGGCTTCGGCGGCGAAGACCGTTTCCAGCAGGCGTGTCCCGTCCCGGCCGATCCGGGCTCCCACCTCGTCCCGCTTGGCACGGGATTTGGGGAACCGGGAGTCCTCGGCCCTGGTGGCGTAGTGGCGGAACCAGTCCGGCTCCGCGATCTCGGACAGCCACTCCGGATCGGTCTGCGCGACCGCGTTCAACGCCGCACGGAGCGTCTCGGCCACCTGCTCCAGCCAGCACAATTCACGCGCCGACGACAGCACGTGCGAGGAGTCGGTGCGGGCCCTGCCCGCGCTCCTGAGTACCCCCTTCTCGCGGGCCGCGGCCAGCACACCGTCCATGACCCGGCGTCCGCCGTCCGCCCCGGCCATTCGGTCCCTGAACTCCGACAGCACCGAGAAGTCGAAGCCAGGATCGTCGAGGTGGAGCCCGAGCGCGTACTTGAAGTCGATCCGTGCCCGCACCGCCTCCGCGGCCTGGCGGTCGGTCAGCCCCTCCACGAACTGGAGCACCGACACCAGCGCCAGCCCGGCGGGAGACCAGGCAGGCCGCCCACGAGAGGCGAACAGATCCGCGAAGTCCTCGTCGCGGAACAGCACCCCCAGCTCGTCCCGGACCCGGATCGCCAGACTCCCCTTCGGGAATGCGGCCCGCGCCACCCGCACCGTCTCCGCCGGAATCTCCCCCGGCCCTTTCGCCTTCATCGACATCGACACCCACCCCACACAGCAACGTCGGTCCCCATGACCACAACCGGTTCATGGGGACCGACGTCACGCGAAGGACCGAATAGACCAACAGCGTCCCCTCCAGGGGCCGGCCCACAGCGTTGCCGTTCGGCATCGATCCTTGGTGGTTACTTCGGCATGAGGACGGTGTCGACGATGTAGACGTTCGCGTTGGCCGTCTTGACGTTGCCGCAGACGACGTTGGAGGTGTCGTTGACCTTGTAGGCCTCGCCCGAACCGCTGGTGGTGAGCTTGGTCTTCTCCAGGGTGTCGAAGGAGCCGCTCTCCAGCTGCTTCGGAGTGAGCTTCTCACCGACGACGTGGTACGTGAGGATCTTGGTGAGCAGGGCCTTGTCGGCGAGGACCTTGTCGAGGTCAGCCTTCGGAATCTTGGCGAAGGCGTCGTTGGTCGGCGCGAACACCGTGATGTCCTTGGCGTTGTTGAGGGTGTCGACCAGGCCGGCCTGCTTGACGGCCGCCACCAGCGTGGACAGCGCCGGGTTGTTGGAGGCCGCGGTGGCGACCGGGTCCTTGGCCATGCCGTCGAAGGAGCCGGCACCGTCGGCGGGAACGCCCGAACAAGCGGGCCCGAACGGCTTGTCCATCGCCATCGACGCGTCCGGGGTAGCAGGCTGCGAGGCGGCGGGCGCTTCGCTGCTCTTGTCCGCGGAGGATCCGGACGCGGAGTCATTGCCGGAGTCGGAGCAGGCGGCAAGGGTGAGGGGGAGAACGGCGGCCGCGGCGACGGCGAGAGCGGTACGACGGAAACGCAGGGTGTTCGACATGATCAAAATCTCCTGTTGTGTTCTCAGAAATGTGCAAAGGAGTGAGATATGTGGCTGAGGGCAAGGTGGGGCCACGGCAAGGAGCCGGGGAGCCTGCCGGGCTGTTACGTGGTGACGAAGACGCTGTGCCAGCCGCTGGCGCCGTCGGGGATGGTCCTTGTGCGTTCTTCGGTCTGGACCTGGCCGGTGCCGTCGGTGGCGCGGACGGTGAGGTTGTGTCCGCCGGGTGTCGGCTTCCAGGGGAAGGACCACTGTCGCCAGGTGTCCTTGTTCGCCTGGGGGGCGAGGTCGGCGGTCTGCCAGGGTCCGTCGTCGACCCGGACTTCGACGCGGTCGATGCCGCGGTGCTGGGCCCAGGCGACCCCGGCCACCGTGACCAGCTCCCCCGTGGGCCGTCCGAAGGGCGTGGGGGTGTCGATGCGGGCCTGCGTCTTGATGGGCGCCTTGCGGGCCCACTTGCGCTTGACCCAGTACGGGTCGTAGGAGTCGAAGGTGGTGAGCTCGATCTCCTGGATCCACTTGCATGCCGACACGTACCCGTACAGACCGGGCACGAGCATGCGCACGGGGAAGCCGTGGTCGAAGGGGAGCGGTTCCCCGTTCATGCCGACGGCCAGGATCGCGTCGCGGCCGTCCATCACGTCCTCGACCGGCGAGCCGAGCGTCATGCCGTCGACCGAGCGGGCGACCAGCTGGTCGGCCTTGCCGCCCCGGGAAGGCGGGACGACGCCGCACTCCTTCAGGAGGTCGTCCAGGCGCACGCCGAGCCATCGGGCGTGGCCGATGTAGGGGCCACCGACCTCGTTGGAGACGCAGGTCAAGGTGATGTCCCGCTCGATGAGGGGACGCTCCAGGAGTTCCTGGAAGGTGTAGGTGCGGGGGCGGGTGACGCCCTTGCCGCGGATCCGCAGCCGCCAGGTGTCCGCGTCCACCTTGGGGACGACGAGCGCGGTGTCGACGCGGTAGAAGTCCTTGTTCGGGGTGGTGAAGGCGCTGATCCCCTCCACCTTGAGCTGGGCGCCGGCGGGCAGTGCGGGGGCGGAGGAGGCGGGTGCGGGCAGTTTGATGGCATCCCGGGATGCGGTGGCACCCTGGCCGCTCTTGCCGATCAGCGCGCGTCCCACGGCTCCGGCTCCGGTGGCGGCGACGGCGGTGACAGAGGCCGCGGTGATGAAACCCCGCCGCGACCAGCCTCCTCCGGCGCCCTCCGCATCAGCCGGAGAGCCGGCGGAGATGAGTTTTCCGGCCAGGAGGTAGAGGATGGCGGCGCCCGCGAGCGCACCGATCACAGAGGGCAGTGCGTCCGCGACCCCTTGGGTGTCGGGCCTGCTCAGCGCGGCAGCCGCGCCGATCACCCCGAAGATCAGGACACCTGCGGCTCCAGCCCGCCGGTAGCGCAGGGAGACAACGCCGAGGATGACGCCGAGAAGGCCGAGGACGGCGAGGATGCCGAGCTGAAGGACGACTTTGTCGTTCTCGCCGAACGTGCGGATCGCGAAGTCCTTGACCGCGGCCGGCGTCCGGTCAATGGCGGCGCCGCCCACGACGGTTACCGGCCCGGCCTGCGGCCGGATCAGGGAGGCCACGAGCTCGGCCACCGCCAGCGCCGTGTACCCGGCCAGCAGGCCGGACACGGCGCCCAGCGTGTTGCGGGCTAGGGACTTGCGGAAGGTGCTCACAACGCCCATTCGCTGTGGTCCATCCGGCGGATTGGTCGCTTCTGCGATCAGCTGGTTCTCGGTGCCTGGAGGGGGTACTGCGGGTGGCGGTTCTGACCGCCACCCGCAGCGGATCCCTCCTTGAGCGGCGCTGCCCGCTGGGGCAGGGCGGTCATGGAGGGATCGTCCGGCCTGCTGACTCCCCGTTGTCGGCAGCGGGCCGGAGTCTTTGGTTGCCTGTTCAGGCGTTGATGCAGGTGTTGCCGGAGATGATGCTGCCGGAGTTGCCGCAGGCGTTGACCTGGATGTGGATCGGGATCTGGATCAGGTTGCCCGAGGCGAGTACGCGGTAAGGCCGCTGGCCCCGGCGTCCGCGGAAGCGGCCGACGCTCCGCCGCCGATCGCGGCGGTGGCCGCCAGTACCCGTCCTGCGGTCTTGAGGAAACCGGCCATGAATGCCTCCTGCTGTGGATGCGCGGGTGCGCACCGGTTCCGTGATCCGGTCCCGGCCAAGCCCACTCGGACCCGTCTGTCTCCCTTCGCTGCCGCCCCCACAGCGGTTGGGTGGTCAGCGCCGGGATCACCCGAAGGGATGACAACCCAGGTGCTGGGTACCCGCTCAGGGCAATCCGCACAAATGCCTGCTCCGAAGAAGCGGTAGACAGCGGAGGAACATGGCCGGCCCCTGAGGGGCCGGCCCTTCTCGCGGCGAAAGAGCTGTTGATGACATCAAGGCACGAAGGCGGGTGCGGCCTGTGCACAGCCGGCCCGCAGCACGGCACGCGGCAGCACGGGGCAGGACGCCGATGACCCAGCCCCAGCGATCCCGTGCCCACGATCCGGCCGGCCAGCAGCTGCAGGAGGTGATGGAGCGGGTGAGTCAGGGCGACAAGGACGCCTTCTCCGTTCTCTACGACGCGGTGGCCGCCACCGTGTTCGGGATCGCCGTCAAAATCGTCCGGGACCGTGCCCAGTCGGAGGAGGTGGCACAGGAGGTGATGATCGACGTATGGCGTCAGGCCGCCCGGTACCGACCGGAGCAGGGCGCCGTCATGACCTGGGTGGCGACCATCGCCCACCGCAGGGCTGTGGACCGGGTCCGCTCCGCTCAGGCATCCGCAAGCCGTGAACACGCCACCGGTGTACGCGACCAGGTTCGGCCCTTCGACGAAGTCGCCGAGGAGGTCGAGACCCGCCTGGACAGCGAGCAGGTCCGGCGCTGTCTGCAAGGTCTGACCGAGATCCAACGCCGCTCCGTAACCCTGGCCTACTACGGGGGGCTGACCTACCGCGAGGTCGCAGAAGAACTCCGGTCCCCGCTGGCGACCATCAAGACCCGAATGCGCGACGGACTGATCCGGCTGCGCGACTGCATGGGGGTGACCACATGAAACACGAAGCAGAACTGCACACCCTCACCGGTGCGTACGCACTCGATGCGCTGACAGGTGAGGAACTCCGCGCCTTCACCGCGCATCTTGAGCACTGCGAAGGCTGCCATCAGGAGGTCGGCGAGTTCGCTGCCACAGCGGCACGTCTGGCCGCAGAAGCCAGCCTGCCCGCGCCCGTAGCCATGAGACAGGCGGTCCTGCACCACATCGCAGCTGTCCGGCAGATTGCGCCGCGTACCCGGATCGCCCCGTCGGTTCGGCTCACCACACTCTTCACGCGCAGGGCTGGAGCGTTCGTCGTCGCGGCCAGCATCGTCGCTGCCGCCGGGTTCGGCGGTGTCGCCCTCTGGCAGCACCAGCAGGCGGAGCAGGCCCGCACGCAGGCCCAGCGCGCCGGACAGCAGGTCCAGGACATGACCGCTGTGATGGCCTCCCCTGACGCCCAGACGACTCGTGGGCATACCAGTACCGGGGCCTTGGCCTCCGTGGTGACCTCTGCCCGCCTGAATCAGGCCGTCTTCCTCACCTCAGGACTCCCCCCGGCACCCGCAGGACGGACCTACCAGCTGTGGTTCGACGACCACGGCACCATGCGCCCCGCCGGCCTCATCCCCGGCGACGGCTCCGTCCTCATGCAGGGAGACCCCGGCCAGGCCCTCGCCGTCGGCCTCACCCTCGAACCTGCGGGCGGCTCCCCCCGGCCCACCACCAGCCCCCTGCTTCTCCTCTCCCTCCCCGCCTAAGAAGCCATCTCATTTGGGCTTCGCGGGTAGGCTGTCGGTCATGGTGGGGATCGTTGAACGGATGGTGCCGGACGAGCTGTGGGAGCTGTTCAAGCGGGTGGTTCCCGAGGCGCCTTCAAGGCCTCAGGGCGGTGGCCGGCGCCGGCACGGTGACAGGGAAGTGCTGGCCGCGATCGTGTTCGTGGCCACGTCGGGTTGTACCTGGCAGCAGCTGCCTTCGGCATCGTTCGGGCCGTCGGGGGCGACAGCTCACCGACGGTTCTCGGAGTGGAGCAAGGCCCGGGTTTGGGCCAAGCTCCATCGCCTGGTCCTCGACGAACTCGGCGCCCGCGGCGAGCTCGACTGGTCCCGCTGCGTGATCGACTCGGTGAACATGAGGGCCTTGAAAGGGGGGATCTGACGGGTCCGAATCCTGTCGATCGGGGCAAATTCGGCTCGAAGATCCACTTGATCGCCGAGCGGACCGGTCTGCCCCTGTCCGTCGCAATCTCGGGCGCCAACCTGCACGACAGTCAGGCCCTCGAGCCCCTCGTCCGCGGCATACCGCCCATCCGCTCACGCCGCGGACGCCGACGAAGCAGGCCCGGCAAGCTCCACGCGGACAAGGGCTACGACTACGCCCACCTGCGACGATGGTTACGCGAACGCGGCATCAAACACCGTATCGCCCGCAGAGGTATCGAGTCCTCACAACGGCTCGGCCTCCACCGATGGGTCGTCGAAAGGACCATGTCCTGGCTCGCCGGCTGCCGACGACTCCACCGCCGCTACGAACGCAAGGCCGAGCACTTCCTCGCCTTCACCAGCCTCGCCTGCACCCTCATCTGCTACCGCCGGCTGGCCAAATGAGATGACTTCTAACGGGACAGCGGCCAGCAGGAGCCGGCCCCAGATACGCGGCATGGCAGGCCGGGGGCCCGGTCGTCCCCTGTGCCGTGGCACCCGCGGCTCGGCGCGGACGCGTTCGTCCGTCGGACCGCCGTGGTCGCAGGGGCGGGCGCGAGCCCTACGCCGGGCCAGGCCCTCGAGACGCGACGGCGGCCGCTCTGCCTGAGCCGCGACCGCATCGGCTTCCAGCCGAGCACCGGTGCCCGGACAGCCGAGGGGGTGTGCGGCATCCGGGTGGACTTCCGAGTGCAGAGCCATGCGGAGGGCCGTGCGTACCGAAGACAGCAGTGGACGTGTCGCGGGTGTCGTGGCGCGCCGCCAGGTATCTCTCCTCGAGGAGTGCTCATGCGTGCTCGGTTCCTGCCCGTCCTCGTCTGCACCGCTGCTGCCACAGCTCTGGCGGTGCCTGCCTTCGCCAGTGCCGACAGCGATCAGCCCGCAGAGCACGCTATGGCTCACTCGGCGCTGCATGCGATCGGGCTGACCGCGGACCAGCGGCTCGTGGAGTTCAACGTCGACCAGCCGGGCAAGACCTGGGACCTGGGCAGGGTGTCCGGCCTGTCCCGGGACACAAAGATCGTCGGGATCGACTTCCGCGTCCAGAACGAGAAGCTGTACGGCGTCGGTGACAAGGGCGGCATCTACACGCTCGGCACCGAGTCCGCGAACGCGGTGAAGGTCTCCCAGCTGACCGTGGCCCTCGCCGGCACCTACTTCGGGGTCGACTTCAACCCGGCCGCGAACCGGCTGCGGGTCATCAGCGACACGGGACAGAACCTGCGCCACAACATCGACGACAACGCCGCACCGCTCACCACGACCGTCGACGGCACGCTCACCAACCCCACCACGCCGCCCTCCACGGCCCTCGGTGTCACCGGCGCCGCGTACACGAACAACGACCTGAACACGGCGACGGCGACCACCCTGTTTGACATCGACACCACGGCCGACCGGACCTCGATCCAGTCCCCGGCCAACGCCGGCAGCCTCGCCCCCACTGGGAACCTCGGCGTCAACGCGGGCCCCGACGCGGGCTTCGACATCTACTACAGCCCCAAGAAGTCCACCAACAGCGGCTACGCGGCCCTCCGCACCACGGGCGCCCAGCGCCTCTACGGGATCAACCTGCTGACCGGCGCCGCACGCGACCTCGGTTCCTTCCCGGGGAACCGCCAGGTCACCGACATCGCCCTCCCGCTCGACCAGCACTGACACACGGCAGGGGCCGCACCACCGGTGCGGCCCCTGCCGTGAAGCGGGACCGGCCGGGTCAAAGCCACGACAGCTGAAGACCTCCCGGCCGCCCGCCCCGGTCAGCAGTACCGCACCCACTCGTTAGCATGGACGTAGCGGGAATCGACCCAACCGGACTTGTCGGCGAGGTGATACCAGCCGTCCTGCTGGCAGGACAGCTTGACGTGGCTGCCCGGGGACAGGTTCCACTCCACGGGGGAATGCGTCTGCGGGTGCTGGCGGACATTGAGCTCGATCCGGGAGGTCACCGTGCCCACCACTCCATAATCATGGTGGTGGGACTGCGGAACAGCCCCCGCCACACCCACGCCCGCCACACCGAAACCGGCAGCCAGGACGACGGCGGCAAGGCCACGCCCGATCGTTCGTGCGGTCATGACAGCACTTCCTCTCGCACCCCTCGCCTCTGCGCCCCAGGGCCATGTGGGACCGGCGCCGCGAGCAGCTGGCGCTCACGCCTCCACCTGGTGATTCGAAGGCCCGTACCCACCGGATTGGTGCAGATTCGCCCTATACCGGTATGTAGCGACTCTGGGACGCCTCCCTGCCCTTAGAACCGGGCGCGGGGAAGCTCAGGAGGGCGCTACGCCGTCGTGTTCCTCCCGGGAACGCGGGCAGGGCGCCGATGGTGTAACGGATTCGGGTACCGGCTTCTGATCTTCGCGGCGTCCAGGCTGACTGCGTCACCTGTGCCTGTTTCTCGGCCGCCGGCGCTCCGTATCTGCCGTCCGGGCTTCCGCCCTCTCCTTGGTCGCGGCCGGGCAGACGGCCGACAGCCTCTTCACGGGCGGCCATCCTCTCGAGTATCTGATGGCTGCCTCGATCACCATCCGGTGATGGCGCGGGCGGTGAGGCCGATTCCAACGAGGAGCACGAGGGCTGAGGTGGCGGCGGGCCCGATGCGCCCGAGCTTCTGCAGGCGTGTGGAGGCCCTCTCGGCGGTGCGGGCGGTGATGCGGTCGCGTAGCCGTACGAGGAGGAGGCCGGCGAGGGTGAGGGTGGCGGCCATGCCGAGGCCGTAGCCGATGACGAGGAGGATGCCGAAGGCGGTCCGGCCGAGGGCGACGGCGCCGAGGAGGACGACCAGGGCCGAGGGGCTGGGGACGAGACCGCCGGCGATACCGACGCCGATCAGCGACCAGCGCCTTCGGCGTGCCGGCGCATGCGTGTGCTGGTGGTCGGCTTCGCCGTGGTGATGGCCCTGCGGGAGCGGAGTAGCTGTTTTCGACAGGACGAGGACGGTGCCGTCGGACGCCGCGCTGTCTGGGGCTCGGCGTGAGGATGGCAGGCCGGTCGGCGGCTCGTGGCTGTGATCCCCGCCGTGGCCGTGGTCGTGGTCGCCGTGGTGGTGGTGCCCGTGGCCATGGTCACCGTGGTGGTGATGTCCGTGGCTGTGGCTGTGGCCGTGGTGGAGGGGGCGGCCGCGAAGGGCGGAGTGCAGGAGGTGGATGCCGATGGCGGTGACGAGGAGGCCGCTGGCCAGGCCGAGCCAGCTGAGGACGGTTTCCCCGGCCAGGTGGGTGGCGAGCGGGAGGGCCAGGCCGAGGGCGAGAACCCCTGCGGTGTGGGTGAGGGTGACGGTGGCTCCGACGGTGACGGCGTCGCGGCGGGTGCCGCGTCGGCCGGCCAGGTAGGCAGCCATGATCGTCTTGCCGTGGCCGGGCATCGCGGCGTGGGAGGCGCCGAGTACCACGGCGAGGAGCAGGGCGAGGAGGCCGACGGGGACGGTGAGTTCGCGGCTGCCGACGAGGGTGTCGAAGAGGGCGGAGACCTTGTTCAGGGCGGCGGTGATCGGGCCGGCGCCGGGCAGGCCGGGCGGCACGATCCGGGCCCCAGGCCCCTGCCCGGGAGCGGTCCGCAGTTCGGCGGTGCGCTGGTCGAGTGGGGCGGCGAGCGGGTCTTGCGGGTATTGGCGCAGCTGGTTGGTGGCGGAGGTCGCCGGGACGGTGGAGTGGGCGAGGGTGAGGGCGTCGCCGCGGGCGGTGATCTCGTGCCAGCCGATGCGCCGGCTGTCGTAGTGCGTGGCGATGTGGACGCCGGACGGCGAGGTGAGCTGCGCGTCGGCGGTGAGGCGGCAGGTGAGGCGCGAGGTCTTGAGTCCGGCCTCGCCGGTGTGGAAGGTCAGCCTGCTCGCGCCCCGGTGCCACTGGAGGCTCACGCCGCCCACGTCGGCGGCCAGTTGCCCGGCAAGCGTGGTGCACGCCTTATCCGCGTACACGCCCTGCTCGTCGGCGCTGAGGGATCCGTTGTGGTCTTGGTCGATGAGCGGGCGCTCTTGTGCCGCGGCGATCTCGGCGCGGTCGACCACGATCTCCGCCTCGACCGAGCGGGGGCGCAGGGTCAGGCTGGTCGCGTAGTTGACGGTGAAGTTGCCCAGCGGATGCGCCGCCGCGGACGAGGCCGAGGCGAAGAGCGCGAGCGGGGTGAGCAGCGCGGCTGCGAGGGGGGCGGCGGCTAGGCGCCGGCGGGTACTGGGGTTCATGGCATGTCGTCGATTCGCCGGAGTGCTTCGCGCGCTGCGGGGGCGTGCAGCGGGTGGAAGGAGGGGTCGGTGGTCAGAGCCTGCGAGAGGTCGCGCCGGGCGGCTGTGGTGTCGCCGAGGGCCTGGTGGATGGCGCCGCGGTGGTAGAGGAACAGCGCGCTGCGCGTGCCGAGCACGAGGGCTTCGTCGGCCTGGTCCAGGGCCTCGGTGTCGCGGCCTGCGCGGTGCAGGGCCCAGGCGTAGGCGTCCTGGACGGCGAGGAACGGCCGGTCCCGTACGGCTGCTTCGGCCATGGCCACAGCCTGGCGGGGATCGCCGTGGTCCGCCTCGAAGAGAATCGCGTCGACATCGGCGGGCGCTCCGGCGGCCCGGCGTAGAACTTCCTGGGCGCGAAGGACCGCGTACTGGGCCTCGGCCCGCTCTTGACGGCCGAGGGACTGCTGGAGTTCACCCAGCCCCAGAACGTACTGCGGCAGCGGGGCAACCGCGATGGCCGCGGTGTAGTCGGCCACCGCCTGCTCGCGGTCGTCCGCGGCCGCATGTGCCTTGGCCCGGGCTTCCAGCAGGCCCGCGTCGCGCGGTGCGATGGCCAGCCCGGACTGCGCCTGGCGCAGCGCGGTCGCCGGGTCTCCGCTGTCCAGGGCGAGGGAGGACAGGTGGGTGGAGGCGAAGGCGCGCTCGCCTGGGGTGCCGGCCGCGCGTAGTGCGCGTTCCATGAGGGTCTTGGCCTGATCGGTGTCGCCGCGGAGTTCGAAGGTGTAGGAGGCGCGGGCGAGGGAGGAGCTGTCCGGGCGCAGGTCGGCCATCTTCTGGACGGCGTCCTCGGCTTCCTGGTACTGGCCGAGCTGGGTGTGGGCGTCGGCCAGGATCCCGTAGGAGGCGGGGGTTGCGGGGCTCGTCGCGACCGCCTTACGGGCCCAGGTGAGGGCGTCGCGGAACTGGTGGCGGGCGGCGGCGAGGGCGCCCATGCCGATCTCGGCGTGCAGGTTTTCCGCCGGCTGGAGCGCGAGCGAGCGGCGCAGGGCCGTCTCTGCCTGGGCGTAGGTGGCCTGGTCTGCGGTGGTGCGGGCCTGCTGCACGAGGGCCATGCCGAGGTCCGCCCAGCTGACCGGATCCTTCGGCAGGCGCTTCACGCGCTCCCGCATCGCCTCGATGCCGCGCGCCGGACCCGCGGAGGCCGTGCCGGATGCTGCGGTGTCCGGTGTGCTGGTGCTTGACGGGGAGAGGCCGATGGCACCGACGGTGAACATGACCACGCCCAGGGCGATGGTGATCGCGGTGGTGCGCAGGTGTCTGCGGTGCCGGATCGCGGGGGCGGGTTTCTCTTCGGGCCGGTGCACAGGATCCTCCCCGGGGAAATCGGTGAAAGGTGTTCCGGGCGGGACCGGAGGACCGACCTCCGTTCCCGCCCGGAGGATTCGTCAGCTGGTCTTGCGGCTGCGGCGAAGGCGGTAGCCGCCGACGCCGAGGAGCAGCGCGCCGAGGCCGCCGAGGGCCGCGGCATTCTTGTTCCCGGACCGCTCGGGGGCGTTCGGGCCGCTGTTCACGGACTTGGTGTGGGGGAGCGCCAGGTACGGGAACGTGTTCCCGAACGGCACCTCGTTGGCGTTGACCCGGTCGCCGTCGGCGAGGGCCGGGACGAGCTGGCCGGTCTGGGCGGCGCCCTCGACGGCCTGGAGGGAGATGTCGATGACGTCGTCCGTCAGGCGGCGGCCGTTCGGGAAGCCCGCGAGGTCACCGGCAAGGACGCCGTAGCGGTTGGGGTTGGCGGTGGGCGGCACGGCCATGTTCAGGCGCAGCTCTTCGGCGGGGACGATCTGCTTCAGCCGTGCGTCCTTGTTCAGGCGGTGGGCGTTGAGGTCGGCCTGGATCGGACCGCACGCCTTGCAGATGCCCGTCAGGTAGATCTCGAACAGGTCCCTGCGCGGGGCCGGCGGGGCGGGGATGCCGTAGACCTGCTGGATCAGCTTGGGGAGGATCGGGTCGAGGACCTTGTCCACGACCGGCTGGACGGTGCGGTCCTGGTCGGGGTTGAGGGTGTTGAAGGCGTCCTTGAACTTCAGGGGGACGACGACCTCGTTCACGAGCGGGTTGCCCAGGCGGGAGACCTGCTTCCACTTGTCGCCGTGCTTGTTCCGGGAGTCGGAGACCTGGACGCCCTGGCGGTCGGTCGTCGACCACACGCCGATCACCGGGTTGCGGCCGGTGTTCCCCTTCAGCGCGAGGAGCCTCTTCGGGACCTGGATGGCGACGGAGTTGACGTTGTAGCCGGCGAGGGTGTCCTGGCCGCGCTCGGACAGGTTGCCGCCATAGAGGAGGTCGAAGACCCGCAGGTCGGCGAAGAACGGGTCCTCGGCCTGGCCCGCGTACGTCTTGCCGCCGCCGGGCAGGTTGCGGATCGCCTGGTTGCGCAGAGCCGCGTAGTTCGGCATCGATGCCGGTCCCACACGGGAAGGCGCGGCCGGCACCCCGGAGAGCAGGACGGTGGACTTGCCGCCCGTGGTCAGGACGAGGTCGTAGACCTGCCGGAAGTTGAGGTCCGGGTCGTTCAGCGTGGTGACCGGGCCGGTATTGTAGAGGAACTGGTTGGCGTCGTCGCGGTAGCTGCTGCGGAAGCGCCAGGTGTAGGTGACGTCCGAGACGCCGTCGCCGTTGTTGTCGATCTTGATGTTGTAGCGGGCGTCGTCGGCGAACGGGTAGAAGTTCGGGCCGCCGTTGGGCTCCTCGAACGGGATCCAGTTCGCCAGCAGGGTGACGGTGTCGGTCTTGTCGGGGCTGGTGAACGCGTACACGTCCGTGTTGTCCGCGCGCGGGTCGCCCGCGATCAGCGGCGCCTCGCGGTGACTGGACGCGGCGCTGACGCCCGGGGCGAGGGTGAGGGCGGCCAAACCGGTCGCGAGCGCGCCGGCGCCCAGGACGAGCAGGGACTGGTCGAACACACGCCGCGAACGGGGCCGTGCGGAGATGGACTTCAAAGCTGTTCCTCTCGACTGCGAACCCCAGGCCCGCCGCACACACGGCACGGCAACTCAGGGGGCATTCAGGTGGGGTGACCACTGGGTCGGACAACGCGCCCGTGAGGCATCGGCAGCAGCACCGAGGCCCGCCGACCATACGCAGTGCCTTTGCGCTCAGACCGCGCAGACGGAAGGAAAGCATGCGACGCCGGTAGTGCGTGACCGCATTTATAGGCACTCCGGATGGCGTCGCGCCGCCATTGATGTAAATGTCCTGGCCACAGCCGTCTGGCGAGGAAATTAGAGTCGAATTAATTGTCGCAACACGCGCTTCAGGTACTAGGCCAATCAGGGGGCGAGCTGTTATTGCAACCGATTCGCAATAAGGGGCTGTCGGGGTGGAAACAAGCGCAGGCAGCCTTGCTGCTGTGGAGTCTTTGACTCAGGGGACGCAACCGCTCCGGCTGGTGTGGACCCCATCAGAGACGAGTCGGCATCAGGGAAAGAGGAGCCGGATCCGTGGGCGGCCAAATAGATCGCGAGGGTCCCGAAATGTGCTCGAAAAAACGTTTCTCCAAGCGTGCGGATTAAATAGCTTGAAGCCGTCCTTGTGAACCCCGGAGATTGCGAACAGGATTCGAGCTGTCGCCGGTCTGGAATATTCCTTCTCGCGCTCCTTACCTTCCGGGTATGGCTCGGGTCATTCCGGCACGAGCCACGTCTGACCGGGTTGCAGGCACCAGACAGAGGCAGAGCACCGCGCCGGTCACGGGGTGGTGACTCCCCGTTGCTTCACCACTCCGGGAGCCCCGGCCAGACACAGGCGGGCAGATGGCGGAGATGCCCGTCTGAACCGGAGGGGAACGGGCCCTTCGCCCCAGCCGGCCATTTCGCGGGCCGGGCCAAACCGGGATCTGGGGCCTTCAGCTGTTGACGCAGGTGTTGCCGAAGGCGGGGTTGAGCAGACCGATCACACTGACACTGTTCCCGCAGGCGTTGATCGGGATATGGACCGGAACCTGGATCAGGTTTCCCGACAGGACGCCCGGCGAGTAGGCGGCCACCCCTGAGGCGCCAGCGTCGGCAGACGCCGATACCGCTCCTCCGATCACGGCCATGCCGACGCCGAGCACAAGACCTGCAGACTTCAGCACACGGGACAAGAGGACTCTCCTTGCTGGTCCAGCGGCGCCTGCGCGCCGGCGGCCCGGAGTCGGGCCCGCACATCCTCTTCGTCAGGCGCTGCGGCGCGGCTTGGCCTTCACCAGCCTGTTCCCTCGAAGGGGTGGACCCTCCCCGCATTCGGCCCAGCGACCTGGTCCAGCATCTCGTGTAACAGCGGTGGGTGGCATCGGGAACTTGTCAAAACTTCGGGAGCCCCCCGATGCCCTGGCCGTTCCGGGCGCGGTGGCGGGCGTGGTCCCGCACCCGAGACGTCTGCGGCCCCGGGTGCGGGGGTTCTGCGGCCGGGCGGACGTCAGGGGGCTGGATCGCCCCCTGGACTGGTGACGGCCGGATGCTGAAGCGGGCGGACCGCGGGCTCGGTCGTGGTCAGGACGACCGTCTCGGGTGGCGGGAGCGTCAGTACGGGTTGTCGTGCGGCAGCGATCCGCTGACCCGCCCGTACATGCCGAACGTCATGAGCAGGAGCCCGGTTACGAAGCTGAAGGCCACGTTCTGGATCCCGAACGCGAGAAAGCTGAACCTGCTGTCGAGCAACGCCAGGCTGACGAATCCTGCGAGCAGGAAGGCCGTACCGACGGCGATGTTGACGGTGGAGGTGGCGTTGCCTCCTGTAACGGTCCCGGCCAAGAGCAGGAGGCCGACCAGGATCGAGATCACGCTCAGGGCGCCGTTGCTGTTCAGCCCGAGGACCGTGTTGCCTCCGGTGCCGAAGAACCCAATGCGCTCGATGAGCCCGAGAACCCCGAACACGATGAGGAAGAAGCCCATCACGGCGGCGCCGACGCGATAGACGCGGCCAAGCCGGTGGTCGACGGGAAGGCGCTCATCCAGCCGGACCCGCCTGCGGCGCGAGGCCCGAGCTGCGCTCAGCATGACCATGATGCATACCTCCTCCACCCCGTGCGGCGATACCGCTCGGCGGCCGGGAGGCCCGGAGAGGAGCCGGAGCCCGGCACACCCTGTATTCGGCACCGAAGGGCGAAGGGATGGGTCACGCCCGCCGCCCGAGCAGCCCGGCTTCTTCATCGGCGGCAGACCCTCATCGCCCTCAAAGGGGGCTCAGGGCTCGAACCTTTCGGATCACGCCTGGACCGGACGCGGCTGACGCTGCCAGCAGCCGCGACAGGGTCTGCACTCCGAAGCGGCCAGGAGGGGATGGGGCGGGCTGATCCTGGGCGTGGCGCGTGGCGTTCGGGTGGCCGGCCCCGCCATGCCGGTGCGGCGCCCACCCCGAGTGCGGTGGGCTGCGTTGTGCTGGTGAGGCCTTGGCCGCTCCGGGAAGAGCAGCTGCGGCTCACCGCCCCTCGCCCTGGAGCATGCCGTCACATCGCCGGCTCCGGGGCGGGGAGAGCGAACGCGGACCCCATTCCGCCAGCACCATCCGCACTCACAAGCCCATCGCCGTCGTCTCGACGCCGTGGCCGCAGCCCTGTCCGTGGCCGCGCTCGCCTCGGCTGGGGGGCGGTGATCGCGGTACGGACCGTTGGGATGCCCTCGCAGAGAAACGGGGCTGGCGTCGGACCATCCAACGTCAGCCCAGCTGTTGTGGGGTCGGATACTGCTCAGCAGTCGTGACCGTAACCGCCGTAGCCGCCCCAGTCGTCATCGTCGTCATACCAGCCGTGGTGGTTGTAGCCGTAGTCGCCGTCGTCCCAGCCGCCGCCGGTGACATAGGTGGCCGAGTGGGTGGGGGCGGCCGACGCCGTGCCGGCTGCACCGATGGCAGCGCCGCCCGCCATCAAGACACCGATGGCGGATGCCGCGAAAAGCCTCTTCACTCTCAGTGCTTGCATGATTTCGAACCTTTCTCGGTGTCCACCGCCGCGAAGAGCGGCAAGCATCGATTCCTTAGGCCAGAGACCCGCTTGAGCGGGCTCGGGTGGGCCTGACGCGCAGATCAGCGGCTGAACGCTCGGCGAGCCCGCGATGTGGCACTCACACGCGAGGTGCATCGCGACAGGAGTCGATCGCGCCTCCCCACGCGCCTCTTGTAGGTCCGCGTTCCTCGCCATCAAGGCTAGGCATAGGTCTGCATCTCACGCATCTCAGGCAAGCAGCGACGCGAGCCAGAGTGCCGCCCGCGCGCAGGTGCTCCCCGTCGACTTCGGGTGGCGCGGTGTCCACTGCGGCGGACGCCGCGATGGAGGGCGCAGCCGACTGCGCAGGCCCGGATCGCACCAAGCGGACCTCGATTGACTGCGGGCAGCGGAGAAGCCCTCTTACCTCTCCGCCTGCTGTGGGCAGACAAGTTCGGCCGTTTGCGAGGTGGGCTGGGTCGGGGAACGGCAGGCTGGCGGGATGAATGGGATGGGGCCGCGGGTGTACTGCGGCGACGACGGGCACTGGTCGGGTCCGGGTCCGGGGCGCGCATATGTGGATCTGGTGGGCGGTCCCCTTGACGGACAGCTGCTCGATGTCACCGGCTGGTCCGAGACAGAGCGGGCGGACGGTGCGCTCCTTACCGTCGGCGGCGGCCCCTTCTGCCCCGGCGGGCGGGTGTTCTACGGCCCCGCCGAGGCTGATTCCGAAGGCCCGTTCCTCTGGGACGGAGACAGCCCCTGACCGCCTCCGTAGCCAATCCCGGCGTTCGGGGGTGAGCGGAAACGTGAACCTCCCCGTTTCCGAAACGGTGGCCCGTTCAGATGGTCGTGCGGGACGCATCTGCGCTGCGGCGTAGGGATGGCCGACCGTAGTTCGGGGGTGGCGGGTGGTCAGGCGGGTCGCGGCAGGTGTGTGCTGACGGGACCTCGGCCCGACTGTGAGGGCAAGCGCGGCTGATTGCCCCTGCCCCGGGCCGCCGTCACCCCTGCCGGCTGCGGGGCTGGGTGAGCGAAGACCGCGCGCGACGCCTGCGGTGGCCCGCGATGCAGCCGGTGCGTCCGCGAAGACACCGGCCCACACGCAGGCCGGGTGCAGCTGCGTCTGGCGGGTGTCCCAGTCGAGGCACAGGACGCCGGGGTCGTCGGTGCTGGCGGTTCGTCGGGATGGAGCCGCAATATTGCGCCGCGTCGGTCGGCGGGTTGATGACTTACAGCGGCTGACTGACCGTGGTGCTGAGGGGAGGCCCGCAGCCACGGCCCTGCCGTCGCGACGCGCGGGCCGTAGTGGCCGCAAACGCGCAGTCCGGATCGGCAGCCACGCGCTGCTCTTGAACGACGAGCGACCGGCACGGACCGGCAGTCCGGATGGGTCGGATAGGTCGAAGCCGATGTCCGCGCTCAGCTCGGCGAGGGATGGGCGGTAGACGGCAAAGCGGCTGCCCGACCTGGGCTGGCCTCGCCGGTAGCCCGGCTCGCGTGTCCTGGGTCGGTTTCGTGCGTGGATGCGGGATGTTCTCCTCGACGCTCATGCCCGATGAGCCGGATACGTATGGAGATGTTCCGGGTGGATACAAGCGGCGAGAGTAACCGGCAGGGTGGTATGCCGGGGGGACCATCTGCCTCCGCGGCGCCCCTGAAGCCGGCACGGCCGTCGGTCGTCGAGCGGGTGCGGGGTGTGGTCGGACGGGCGCGGGCCGCGGGTCCTCCGCCGGGTCCGGCCCGTCCGGGGTTCTGGCGCAGTCCGTTGCGGGGGCCGTGGCTGACCGGGGTGTTCGGTCTGGTGCTGCTGGTCGGGGTCGTGGTGTTGTTCGTGACGGGTCTGCTGTCGTACGCGGCCTACAACCCGGATCTGGCGGCGCGCAACGACCAGACGCCGGACAAGGGGTGGCTGGGGTTCTACCTGTTCACCTGGCCTACCTCGCCGTACTGGCTGTACCGGCTGACGCAGGGCGTGCACACCGTCCTCGGCGTGGTCCTGGTCCCGGTGCTCCTGGCCAAGCTGTGGTCGGTGATCCCGAAGCTGTTCGAGTGGCCGCCCGCCCACGCCCTCGAACGGCTGTCGCTGCTCCTGCTGGTGGGCGGGGCGGGGTTCACGTTCGTCACCGGGATCCTGAACATCCAGCTGGACTACATCTTCCCGGGCTCCTTCTACACCCTGCACTTCTACGGTGCCTGGGTGTTCATGGCCGCGTTCGTCGTCCACGTCGCGTTCCGGCTGCCGCGCGCCGTCCGGGCCGTCCGGGCGGGCCGGAGCTTCCAGCCCCCGCCCGAGTCGGAGGAGGCGGCCGGGCTGGTCTCGCCCCGTCCGGCGGCCCCGACGATCAGCCGGCGCGGAGCGGTCGCGATGGTGGGCGCCGGCTCGCTGGCCCTGTTGGCTGTCACAGCCGGTCAGAGCATCGGCGGCTGGTGGCGCAAGACCGCCCTGCTGGCCCCGCACGGCCGTGACCCCGGCACGGGTCCGAACGGCTTCCAGATCAACAAGACCGCGGCCTCCAGCGGGATCCGCCCCAGCGACACCGGACCCGCCTGGCGGCTGACGGTGCGCGGTGGCGGCCGTCAGGAAGTACTGACCCGGGACATGCTGCTGGCGATGCCCCAGCGGGAGGCGGCGCTGCCGATCGCGTGCGTGGAGGGCTGGTCCACCCCCGACCAGCAGTGGTCCGGCGTACGCCTCACCGATCTGGCCGCACTCGTCGGCCTCGGCACCGGCACGCCGCAGGTCCTGGTCGAGTCGGTCCAGCGCGGCGGGTCCTTCTCCTCCGTCGTCCTCGCCGCCAACCAGGCCCGTGACGACCGCTCGCTCCTCGCGATGCGCGTGAACGGCGCGGATCTTTCACCGGACCACGGCTACCCGGCCCGGGTGATCATTCCGGCGGCCCCGGGCGTCCACAACACCAAATGGGTCACCCGCCTGACGTTCGGAGAACCCGCATGAACCACCCCACCACAGGCGCGGCAGCGGCATTCCGCCGCCGCTACGGAGCCTCCCCGCTCCACCTCCTGCTCACCCTGGCCTGCTTCGCCCTCGCCCTCTACGCCGGCATCCGCCTCCTGAAGGGCGAGACCATCGGGGTGGCGATCTGGTTCGTCGGCGCCGCCCTCGTTCACGACCTGCTGCTGCTCCCCGCCTACTCGCTCACCGACCGCGCCGCCCAGAACCTCTTCCGCGGCCGGACCGCCGAGTCCGGGCCCGGGCCGCGTCCGAGCGTGAACTACCTCCGCGTCCCCCTCTTCATCGCCGGGGTCCTGTTCCTCGTCTGGTGGCCGCTGATCCTGCAGCAGGGCGGCCACTACACCGCCTACACCGCCCTGTCGGCCGACGGCTTCCTCGCCCGCTGGCTTCTGATCACCGCCGCCCTGTTTATCGCCTCGGCGATCGTCCTGCTCGTGCGGACCCGGCTGCGTCTGCGGCCGGAACGCAAGAAGGTCCGCGTTCAGGCGCGGGCTCGCAAGGCCACGAAGTGACGTTCTCCTGACGGGCCGGCCCACTGCTCGACGGGGGTCCAGCCCGACATGCGGCCGTGCCGGACCAGGGCCCGGGTGCCGACGGTGGCCCAGTCGAAGACGGGGCTCGCCGCCGTCTGCCCGGCATGGATCCGCACCCGGCGCCGCTCGTCGACATCGCCGGGGGCGGCCTCAGCGATCAGGAGCCCCCGCTTGCGGACCACACGGCGGATACGCTTCAGCAGGCGGCGGGGATCCCCGCCGATCCCGATGTTCCCGTCGACCAGGAGCGCGGTGTCCCAGCGGCCTTCCCCGGGGAGCGGCTCGAACACCGACCGGCTGGCTGCCGTACCGCCCCGGCACACCGTGGAAATGACGGCGGTCGGGCACACGTCGATCCCCAGGACATGATGCCCTCGCCGGGAGACTTCCTCGACGAGGCGCCCCGCCCCGCACCCGATGTCCAGGACCCGGCCCACACAGCGGTCCACGACGCCCCGGTCCGTGTCGTCCGCCTGCGCGCACCAGCGCCGGACGTCCAGGGGCAGGCACCAGCCCTCGGTGTCCCGCAACGTGAGCCCTTCCCGGGGCATGCAGATCGCCTCGGCGTACGGGCCGCTATGCCAGGGCTCGGGGCCGTTGATCCGCAGCGAAGCGGCGGCGCTCACACACACTCCTGTCAGCCGTGGACGGCCCGCCCGAAGGTGATCGGGCGGGCGAACGGTGCCGTGCCCGTGCAGCGGGCGGGCGACACGGTCCGGGGTGCCTCCTCCGGTCTGCCTGGTGCGGTCCCAGTCGACGTTAGGTCCGGTTGTCGGGGGCCGCCTGCCGGGAGCGTCAGACGGGCGGCTCGAGGTCGGGGAGTGCAGGCGTTCGGGTGGCCGCAGGCGCGTCGCCAGCGCGGTGTGTCCCGGGACACGTGTGCAGGATGTCTCCTGGTGGGGCTCCGGCCGCCCCGGGATGGGTGGCCGCGGCTCACCACTGCCTGCTCCGGGGCTTGCCGTCACGTCGCCGGCCTCGGAGCGGGGAGTGCCGGGGCACGCGACCGTACCGCCGGGGCTCCGGATGGTTTCGCCGGCATCGGCCGGGGTCTCGGGGATAGTCGAACGGGAGCTTCAGCGTGAGTGACCGGCCCATCGGCGACTACGCGGTCCTCTCGGACTGCCGGTCGGCTGCGCTGGTGAGTTCGGGCGGGTCGGTGGACTGGCTGTGCTTCCCGCGGTTCGACGGCCCGGCGGTCTTCGCCCGGCTCCTCGATCAGGACGCGGGCCACTGGTCGATCCACCCGACGGGCGGGCCAGCCGAGGTGAGCCGCCGCTACCTGCCCCACACCCTGGTCGTGGAGACCACCTTCCGCACCCCCACCGGCATCGTGGTGCTCCGCGACGCGCTGGCCCTGGGCAGGCGCGAGCGCGGACACGCCATGGGGGAGTCCTCGCCGGGGAGCCTGCTGCGCCAGGTCACCTGCACCAGCGGCACGGTCGACATCACCGTCGAGTACGCCCCGCGACCGGAGTTCGGCCTGATCCAGCCGGTCGTCACCCGTACCCGCGGAGGCCTGCTGGCCCGCGGAGGTGCTCAGGTCCTGATGCTCGCCACCGACCTCGCCTTTCGCCTGGAAGGATCGGCGGCCCACGCGGAGGCCAGCCTCAAGGCCTGGGACCGGCTCGGCTTCGCGCTCAGCGCCGAGCCGGCCTGGGGCCCCGATCGCAAACCGTGGTCCGCGCGCCGCATCCGCCGCCGGCTGGCCGACACCGAAGCGGGCTGGCGGTCCTGGTCCACGCTCCACGCCGCCTACACGGGCCCTTGGCAAGAGCAGGTCCGCCACAGCGGACGGGTGCTGCGCGCCCTGACCTACGCACCGACAGGTGCGATCGTCGCCGCGGCGACGACCTCGCTCCCGGAGAGCATCGGCGGGACCCGCAACTGGGACTACCGCTACACGTGGGTCCGCGACGCCAGCCTCACCCTCCAAGCCCTGGCCACCGCCGCCTGCAAACAGGAGAAGGCCGACTTCTTCGACTTCCTCGCCCAGGCCGCCGCCACCCAACTGGAGCGCGGCGTTGACCTCCAGGTCATGTACGGCATCGGCGGCGAACGCGACCTGAGCGAACGCACCCTGCCCCACCTGTCGGGCTGGCGGGGCAGCAGCCCGGTGCGCGTCGGCAACGACGCCTGGCGCCAGCGACAGCTCGACGTCTACGGCGAACTCCTCGACGCCGCCCACCAAACCCTGCCCCACGACGAACTCCTCGACCCACCGGTCCGTACCTTCCTGCGCCAGTGCGCCGAAGCCGCCGCCCGCCGCTGGGCCGACCCCGACCAGGGCATCTGGGAGGGCCGCGGCCCCGCCCGCCACTTCCTGCACTCCAAACTCATGTGCTGGGTCGCCCTGGACCGCGCCATCGACCTCGCCCCCGCCCTCGGCGCCCCAGACCGCGTCACCGACTGGCAGCACGTCCGCCAACAGATCCGCGACACCATCGAGGACCGCGGCTACAACGCGCAGGCCGGCGCGTTCACCCAGGCGTTCGGCAGCCACCGCCTCGACGCCTCCGCACTGATGCTGCCCCTCACCGGCTTCCTCCCCGGTGACGACCCCCGCGTGCGCTCTACCATCGAGATGATCGCTCGGGAGCTCACCGACTCACGCGGGCTGGTCCGTCGCTACCTGAAGGACGACATCGACGACGACGAGGGAACCTTCCTGCTCTGCACCTTTTGGCTCGCCCAAGCCCTCGCCCTGACCGGCCAGAGCAGTAGCGCCCGCCACGTCTTCGAGACTGCCCTCGCCCACGCTAACGACCTCGGCCTCCTACCCGAAGAAGTCGACACCCGCACCGGCGAAGCCCTCGGGAACTTCCCCCAGGCCTTCAGCCACATCGGCCTCATCAACGCGGCCCACGCCATCCGCAACGCCGAAGCCGCCCTCGAACAGCAGGTCGGCGCGGATCCCGCCTGAGTACGGAACGGGAACCCTCAACCGCGGGGGTGGCGGGACCGCCAGTACGGGCTGTCGTGGGGCAGCGATCCGCTGACCCGCCCGTACATACCGAACGTCATCAGCAGCAGACCGTTCACGAAGCTGAAGGCCACGTTCTGGAGATGGAACGCGAACACGTTCAAGCGGGTGTCCAAGATCGCGAGGCTCGCGAAGCCGGCCGCGAGAAAGGCAACGCCCACGATGATGTTGACGGTGGACGCGGTATTGCCCCCGATCACCGCGCCGGCCAACAGCAGACCGCCCACGAGGACGGACGCTACGCTCAACGCGCCATTGCTGCCCAGGCCCATAACCATGCCCCCGCTGGTACTGAAGAACCCGATCCGGTCGACCAGCCCCAGGACGCCGAACACGACCAGAAACGCGCCCATGAGCCCCGCACCACCGCGGTAGACACGACGCAGCCGGTGATCGACCGGAAGGTGATCGTCGAGAACGACGCGCCGACCGCGTCGAGTCTGGTTCTGGGTGACAGTGGCCATGATGATCGGGCCTCCTTCATCCCCCGTGTGCCCATGGTGCTTGAGGCACCTGCCGGTGGTGCTCCGGGTCTCCGAAGGCGACTGGTGGCGCGCACCGAAGTTCACCAATGCTGAGTCGCTCAGCTCGTGCGCGGGTTGGGGTGGTCGAAGGCGGACTCCCTGGCAGCGCGAGCCTGTTCGGGGTGGCTGTGGGTGGTGGAGCCGCCGTTGCCGTAGCCGCCCATCTGGTGCGGGCGCAGACCGCCTTCGGGGAAGCCGCGGGACTCACGCTCCTCGCGTACCTCGTGCACGGCACCGCCGACGGGCAGGCGGGGCTGGCTGTCGGACGTGGGCGGCGCGGGCTCGTGCACGCGTATACGCCTGCCCAGCACGAACGAAGCGATCAGGAAGCCGACGATGAGAAGTCCGACGACCAGGAACCAGGCGATGTTCGTCAGGGTCCGGTCCACTGCGAGGAAGTACAGGGTGGCGTCCATACCTTCATGGTCAGCCAGCCAGGATCAAAGCGGGTGAAAAGTCAGGAAACGGAAGTCTTACGGATACGGTCGTGCCCGAGCCAGGCTCGCGGGCTCCCCCCGTTATGTTTTTCGCGGTCCTGCAATGGGGCCGCTGGCCTCCGGGCCCGGTATGACTGTGTCCCCTCTGTCGAACGGATGACCTGGGGGGTGGTGTCGCCGGGTCCGTGGGGTGCCGTCGGAGCCGCTGATGAGAGACCCGGCCACCGCCCGGTCCGGCGCAATGCCGGACAGAGACGTGGGCGGCAGGTCTGCATAACGTGGATGCGCGAGCGCGGTGCCACCGCCGAGGCCAGCACGGTCAACCACCCAGGAGGGGTGCGATGTTAGACACCAGCGATGTGGGCGTCTTCCTGGGCATGGACGTCGGCAAGACAGCTCACCACGGCCACGGGCTGACCCCGGCGGGCAAGAAAGTCTTCGACAAGCCGATGCCCAACAGCGAACCGAAACTGCGGGCCGTCTTCGACAAGCTCAAGGCCAAGTTCGGCACCGTGCTGGTGATCGTGGACCAGCCCGCCTCGATCGGGGCCCTGCCGCTGACCGTGGCCCGGGACGCGGGCTGCGAGGTCGCCTACCTGCCGGGACTCGCGATGCGGCGGATCGCCGACCTCTACCCTGGAGAGGCGAAGACCGATGCGAAGGACACGGCGGTGATCGCGGACGCGGCTCGGACGATGCCGCACGTCCTGCGGTCGCTGGAGCTGACCGACGAGATCACCGCCGAGCTCACGGTGCTGACCGGCTTCGACCAGGACCTCGCCGCAGAAGCCACCCGCACCAGCAACCGGATACGCGGCCTGCTGACTCAGTTCCACCCGTCGCTGGAACGCGTGCTCGGGCCCCGGCTGGACCACCCGGCCGTCACCTGGCTCCTCGAGCGCCACGGGTCCCCGGCCGCTTTGCGGAAGGCCGGCCGCCGCAGGCTCGTCGAACTCATCCGCCCGAAGGCGCCGCGGATGGCCGCGCGGCTGATCGACGAGATCTTCGACGCCCTCGACGAGCAGACCGTCATCGTTCCCGGCACGGGCACCCTCGACATCGTGATCCCGTCCCTGGCCGCCTCGCTCGCAGCGGTCCACGACCAGCGCCGAGCCCTGGAAGCCCAGATCAGCACCCTGCTGGAGGCCCACCCTCTTCACCAAGTCCTGACCTCGATGCCGGGAGTCGGAGTCAGGACCGCCGCCGTCCTGCTGGTCACCGTCGGCGACGGCACCGGCTTTCCCAGCGCCGCCCACCTCGCCTCCTACGCCGGCCTCGCCCCGACCACGAAGTCGTCGGGGACCTCGATCCACGGCGAACATGCACCCAGAGGCGGAAACCGGCAACTCAAACGGGCCATGTTCCTCTCCGTCTTCGCCTGCATGAACGCCGACCCGGCCTCCCGCACCTACTACGACCGGCAACGAGCCCGCGGCAAAACCCATACCCAAGCCCTCCTCCGCCTTGCCCGCCAACGCGTCAGCGTCCTGTTCGCCATGCTCCGAGACGGCACCTTCTACGAGTCCAGAGTCCCCGCCGTCACCCTCGCCGCATGACCATCCCAAACAGCCTCATACCCGGCACCACGTCCTTGACGAAGGACATAGAGACACCCCCCCCCGCGGTACTCGGCCCGATGCTCGGCCTCCACCCCGTCACCGCCGCCCACTGGCGCCGGCAGGCCGCAACTGACTGGACCGCCTACCTCGAAGCACGCCTGGCCGCCCCACCCTCCTGACCGGCCCCCGTTGAAGCGGCGTCGGGGGCCGGTCCGCAGGGCGTTGGGAGTGTCGTTTCGCCGGTGAATCCGGCTGTGCAATCGGGTGACTCCGGCGGCGCAACGGCTCGCCGACGGCGGGTCGGCGGCTACAACCGGTTCCGTGATGATCACTGTGATGCGCGCGGCCGCCGCCCTGGCCCTGACCGTGCTGTCCCTGTCCCTGCCCACGACCGCCCAGGCCGCGGCCGCGGTCCCCGAGGTTCTGCCGATCGGGGTGGCGGTTTCCGCGCTGCGGATCGCGGACGAGTCCCGGGAGGGCTACGACCGTGACGCCTTCAGGCACTGGAACGCGGGCGAGAACCGCACCGACGGCTGCGATACCCGCCGGGAAGTTCTGATCGCCGAGGCCGTCGAGCCTCCGGTGGTGGGGCCGCGGTGCACGCTGAGCGGGGGGAGCTGGTGGTCGTACTACGACGAGCAGACCGTTACCTCCGCCACGGCGCTGGACATCGACCACATGGTGCCCCTGGCCGAGGCCTGGGACTCCGGCGCCTCCGCCTGGACTCCGGCGCGGCGTGAGGCGTACGCCAACGATCAGCAGCAGACTACCAGCCTCGTCGCGGTGACCGCGCGGTCGAACCGGCAGAAGGCCGACCAGGACCCGTTCGAGTGGCTGCCACCGGGCTCGGAGGCGCTGTGCCGGTACGTGTCGGAGTGGACCGCGACCAAGCTCCGCTGGCAGCTCGCCGTCGACCAGAACGAGCAGGACCGCCTGTACGACATTGCGGCCGGGTGCGGCGGCAACACCGTCACCTATACCCCCGCCCCGTAGACCCACGCGCGCAGAGCCTGTTCCCGTTCGGCAATGCGGTGGCATCGCCGAACGGGAACAGGCTCTGCGGGGTGACGCGGTGACGGCGGCCAGCGCGGCCGCGGCGGCGACGGTCTGGATCACGGCCATCGGGACGGCGCTGGAGGTGAGACCGGCGAGGGGGGAGACGAGGGCCGATGAGGAAGCTGGAAGCGCCCAGGAGGGCGGAGGCGGCGCCGGCGGCATGCCGGGTGCGGTTCATGGCCAGCGCGTTGGCGTTGCCGATGAGCAGCTCCAGACTCGCCACCAGGACGAACAGCACCACGCACACGGTCGGCAGCGTGGGGGTGCCGAGCAGGCCGGTGGCCAGGGTCAGCATCGCCAGGCTGCTCAGGGTCAGGCCAGCGACGAGGGTGGCGTGGAGGGAGAAGCGGCGTACCAGGAAGCGGCCGTTGAGCTGCCCCAAGGTGCGGCCGGGCGCGGTGCCGTACGGCTGGGTCAGTGATAGGCGTGGACGACGGCGTGGCCCTTGCCGCGGCTAATCATCCACTTGTTGACCGGCGTCGTGATTACGAAGGCCACGACAAAGCCGCCCAGCAGCGCCGTCCAGAACAGCGCGTCCGACAGATGCGCGTCCATCGCTCCGGGCGTCAGGGCGATGATGCCGTTGTCGACGAGCTCCATCACCGCGATCGACACGGTGTCCGCGGCCAGCGCCACCTTGATCGCGCTCTTCCATTCCAGGCCGGCCTTGCGGACCGCGAACAGCGTGAACGAGTAGCCGAAGACGAACGCCAGCGTGATCGCCAGGATCATCGTCTGGACGTTGCCCCACATCAGGGCGGTGCCGATCACCATGCCGAGGATCTCGCCGATCGCACATCCGGTCAGGCAGTGCAGCGTCGCCTTCGCCGCAGCCCCCCAGGTCACTCCGCCCATCTGGTGCCCGGCGTGACCCGCGTGCGCCTGGTGCGCCGTGTGGTCGTGAGCGGTGCTGGTGTGGTGTGCGCTGTGGTCCATGACCGTCATCCCCAATCCTGTCCAGTGTGACCCCGCTCCCGCGGACCCACACCACAACCATATACCCCATAGGGGTATGCTGCGAGGGGTGTGAGCACAGCAAGAAGCGGGGGGGGGGGGGGGGGGGGGGGGGGGGGGGGGGGGGGCGCCGGCCCGCCGGCCGCGCGCCGGGGGGCCGGCGGGGGGGGGGCGAGG
>NZ_JBVJGW010000034.1:64129-69694 GCF_055587105.1 Streptomyces sp. NPDC048461
GGGTGGTTGGTTGGGGGGGGGGGGGAGGCCACCCGCCCGGGGGGGGGGGGGGGGGGGCGCCCCCCCCCCCCCCCCCACCCCCCTCCGCCCGGGTGGGTCAGCTCTTGCCGAGCAGGTCGTTCATCCTGGTGATCTCGGCGGTCTGCGAGGTGATGATGGCGTCCGCCATGGTCTTGGCCTCGGGGAAGGAACCGTCGGCCTTCTCCGTCTTCGCCATCGCCACCGCGCCCTCGTGGTGCTTGATCATGAGTTGCATGAAGGCGGTGTCGAAGGCCTTGCCGGACGCCTTATCCAGGTTGTCCATCTCTGCGGGCGTCATCATTCCGCCGTCGGCGCCGTGCATGGAGTGGTCCATGGCGCCCTCGGCGGGAACCTGCTCACCCCAGGAGGTCAGCCATCCGGAGAGGGCCTTGATCTCGGGGTCCTGCGCCTTCTTGATCTCGTCGGCGAGCTTCTTGACCTCGGCGGACTCGGCCCTGGTGGGCGCGAGGTCGGCCATCTCCACGGCCTGACGGTGGTGGGGGATCATCCCCTTGGCGAAGGCGACGTCGGCCGCGTTGTGCTGCCCCTGGGAGGCCGAAGCGGACGAGGACACCGAGGGCAACGGGCTGTGACCGTTGTGCCCGGCGGAGGTGTCGTCGCTCGACCCGCACGCGGCGAGTACGAGCGAGGCGGCGCCCGCGGCGGCGACGAGGGCGGTCCGGCGGATGAGGTTCTTGTTCATGGTGGTGCGACTCCTTGATGCGCCGCTCGAGCGGGCGGGCGCCAGTGCGTAATGAGGGTGTGCCGGAGCGCGGTACCTCCGCCGGCCAAGCCGGGGCAAGGAGGTGCCGTGCGGGCGGGTCCTATATCCGCAGGAGTTGCAGCTCGGCGAGGTCGGGCGGCGCACGCCCGCTCTCCGGGGTCCCCGCCGCACTGGCGGGCAGCGCCACGGGTACGGCCCCGGCGTCGAGAGCGGCAGCCGGGACGGGCGGTATGTACGGAGCGCCGACACCGGCCGCCGCGCACGTGGCGTCCGCGTGATCCGCGTGGCCGGTTCCGCCATCGGTGTGCGAGCAGGCGCCCGCGACCTGCTGGGCAGTCTGGTCGTGGGCCATCGCCATGCCGTGGGCGCTGACAGCCGCTGGCGTCTTCGCGGGCGCCGGTCCCGGCCCCAGGCCGTGCATTGCCAGCACGCCGGCCAGCACCGCCAGCACCAGCAGGACGAAGCCGCGCCCGGAGGGGCGACGGCTCGGCGGCTGCACGGTGCTGGTCATGCGGTCATCGTACGATTCCGCCCAGCGCGCCGCCTCATCCGCCCGATATCCACCGTGTGACACGGCTGCGGAACGGTCCTCAGCAACGTACGGGTCCGGCCGAGTACCAGGGCCGAGTCACACGGTGTCCTTGCTGAGGGAGCTGGTCCAGGCGTGTTCGCGGAGCAGTCGCAGGCCGTTGAGGCCGACGATGATGGTGGAGCCTTCGTGTCCGGCGACGCCGAGCGGCAGCGGGAGGGTGGCGATCAGGTCCCAGGCCATCAGGACGGTGATGAAGATTCCGGCGATGACCAGGTTCTGCACGACCATACGGCGGGCTTTGCGAGAGAGGGCCACGATGGCGGGGATGGTGGTGAGTTCGTCGCGGACGACGACTGCGTCGGCGGTCTCCAGCGCGAGGTCGGAGCCGGCCTTACCCATCGCGATGCCGGTGTGGGCGGCGGCCAGGGCGGGGGCGTCGTTGACGCCGTCGCCGACCACCAGCACCCGCCGGCCCTCGGCCTCCCATCCCTGGACGGCGGCCACCTTGTCCTGCGGCAGCAGCCCGGCGCGGACATCGGTGATGCCGACCTCGGCGGCCAGGTGGCGCGCGGCGCGCTCGTTGTCGCCCGTCAGGAGGACCGGCGGGCGTCCGGTGAGTTCCGTGAGAGCTGCCACCGTGGCCTTCGCGTCAGGGCGGAGCCGGTCGGCGATGCCCAGCACTCCGGCTGGTACGCCGTCGAGGAGGACGAGGACGGCGGTGCGGTCTTGGTCTTCGAGCGTCTGCACCGTGCCGGCCATTTTCGGGTCGCCGGTGGCGGTCAGGCGGGCCGGAGAGCCGACCTGGACGGTGCGGCCGTCGATCGTGGCGGTGACGCCCGCGCCGGGGGTGGAGGTGAAGCCCGTCGCCTCGGCGAGTGCGAGTCCGCGCTCACGGGCAGCCTGGACGACCGCCCGGGCCGCTGGGGTGCTCGGCCGCCGCTGCCAGGGCCAGCAGGGAGTTCTCGTCCAGCCCGGAGCCGGACTGGGGGCGGAAGTCGGTGACGCGTGGGGTGCCCTCGGTCAGGGTGCCGGTCTTGTCCAGCGCCACAGCGTCGACCTGGCCGAGGCGTTCCATCACGACTGTGGACTTCGCCAGGACGCCGTGGCGGCCGGCGTTGGCAATCGCGGAGAGCAGCGGCGGCATCGTGGAGAGGACCACCGCACACGGCGAGGCGACGATCATGAACGTCATCTCGCGCAGCAGGGCCGACTTGAGCTCGGAGCCGAAGGCGAGCGGGATCGCGAAGACGGCGAGGGCGGCGATGACCATGCCGATCGAGTACCGCTGCTCGACCTTCTCGATGAACAGCTGGGTTGGCGCTTTGGTCTCGGACGCTTCCTCGACCATCTTCACGATCCGCGCGATCACCGAGTCCGCCGGATCCCGCTCGACCCGTACTCGCAGGGCGCCGGTGCCATTGACCGTGCCAGCGAACACCTCGTCCCCGGCCTGCTTCGCCACCGGGAGCGGCTCGCCGGTGATGGTGGCCTGGTCGACGTCGCTGCTGCCGTCCAGGACCTGACCGTCGGCGCCGACCCGCTCGCCGGGTCGCACCAGGATGACCTCGCCAACCATGAGGTCATCGGCGGGGACGCTCTCCTCCCTGCCTCCGGGCAGAAGGCGGGTCGCGATGGTCGGCGCAAGGTCGAGCAGCCCGCGGACCGAGTCGGCGGTCCGCGCGGTCGCGACGGCTTCCAGCGCGCCGGAGGTCGCGAAGATGACGATCAGCATCGCCCCATCAAGGACCTGCCCGATGGCGGCGGCGCCGAGGGCCGCGACGACCATCAGCAGATCCACGTCCAAGGTCTTGTCCCTCAGGGCCTTCAGGCCCACCCATCCCGGCTCCCAGCCCCCCGTGATGAAAACGGCGGCTTACAGCGGCGCCCACATCCAGACCGGGGCCCCGAGGAGATCCAGCGGGAGAGCGATCAGGAACAGCACCAGCGCGGCCAGCGCCCACCGGGCCTCCGGCAAGGCCAGCACCCGTGTGCGCCGCTTCGGCAGCGCCGGACGTGGTCCGGCGGCGGCCGGAGCGGGCCGCTGGTCAAGGACAGAAGGCATGACAAAGCAACCCTTCACGGGCGGATGGGGCAACACCTTCGAGGACGGTGTCCGCGTCATCGTGTGCGCGGGCGACTTCGACCAGGACACTCTGGCCCCCCTCACCCAGGCCTGCACGAACGCCGCGGACAACCCCGGCGTACGACGCATCGTCCTCGACGTCACCGAGGTCGACTTCGCCGACTCCTCCATGCTCAACCTCATGATCCGCATGCTGCGCACCGGCCGCCTGGTCCTGGCCGGCCCGGTGCCCCCACGGCTGGGCCGGCTCCTGGACCTCACCCAGGTCCGCGCCGTGCTTCCCACCCCCGACGGCATCGAGGCGGCGCGCACCCTGTAGAGGGAGCCGGTGCCCGGCTCTCGTCCCTGCCTTCCCCGCGGTGACCTCCATGGGCTCCGCCGCCTTGAGCATGCTCTGCGCTCTGGGGGCTGGTGGCTGTGTCAGCGGCGGTGGCGCCCGTGTTGCTGGGGTTCGGCGACGGCCAGGAGTACGAGCGCCAGTCCGAGGGGCAGCAGGAACAGCAGGAGCAGATGCATGCGGCTCTCCTGCCCCGATGAGGGCGTGGGACGCACGGTGAACGCGCTCTGTTTGCGGGAGGGGTTCGCTCTACGGGGATTGGTCGGGCACCGGCCGGGCGGGCGTTGGGGTCGGTTCCAGCCTGCGCCGACATGGGTGTGCGGGTCAGGCCCGGTGCCCGCTTCGTCGGGGGGCGGTACGACCGGGCCGCCCCCAACTCCCCTGTACCCGCCCACGCCACCTGTCGTTGTCAGGGGTATGACGACGATCTACGCGGTCCGCTGAGAGCTGTGCCGGGGCCTGAGCCCCGCGGTCGAAGGCCAAGACGGCGCGCTGCTCCCGCTCCTGGAGGCCGGGGTCGACCACGTACGCGAAGCACACCCGCAGGCCTGCCCGGACACGGCCCTGACCTTGGAGCCGATCACTTCCGTCCCGGGCATGCCGGCCTTCGTCGCGGCCGCGTTCAACCGGGTCCGCCCCGCGTTCGGCGCCGCCGCTACCGGCAGCCGGGTTCACCCGGACGTGGAGCGCACCGGGTGGGACGCGGGGCAGGCTGTAGAACTGAACGAGGCGAAGCGCCCGCGGGTGTACGGCAGCGACGACGAGCCGTACCGCCTGGCGGACGGGCACGCATACGCCGACCTGCGCGGCGGGCCGCTGGACTGGCTGCTGCTTGACGTCACGGGCTGGTCGGCCGGTGAGCTGACCGAGGGTGCACTCCTGATCACCGACCGCGGCATGTACCGGACCGGCGGCCGCGCGTTCTACACCCCTGCCGAGGGCGACTCCGCGGGCGCGTTCCGGTGGCAGGGCGACACACCCTGACCCGCTGGCTCGGCTCGGGGTCCACGGGCGGTAAGGGAGTAGCCGTTCCCCGATTCTTCGCACCCGGTCATGCGGGCGTACCCGGGTTCCCGCCTGGGTCGATAAGAAACGGGTAAGAAGTCGTGCATGGTCTGGAGTCGCAGGGGCATTCGGTTCCTTGGAGGTTGATAAATATGGTTCCCCTGCTTCTTGTTCTTCTGCTCGCTCTGATTCTGTTCGGTGCCGGTTTCGCGGTGAAGATCCTCTGGTGGGTCGCTATCGCAGTGCTGGTGATCTGGCTGGTCGGGTTTATCGCCCGTCCGAAGGGAAGTAGCGGCCGCTGGTACCGCTGGTAGTCAGGCCGCTGGTCTGTGGTGATGTGGGTGTGGGGGGGGGGGGCGGCCGGGGCGGGGGGGGGGGGGGGGGGCGGGGGGGGGGCGGGGGGGGGGGGGGGCGGGCCCCCGCGCCGCCCCCCCCCCCCCCCCCCCCCCCCCCCCCCCCCCCCCCCCCCACCACTCGATTTGTTGAGCACGGCCTTGATGGGGTATGCGCGGGAGTGGTTGGGGCGGTTACCGGGAGCATCGGGAACCGACGCCTCCAAATCCCGCCAGCCGCCCCGACCGCCCCTGTTCGCACGCCCCCGGCCGGCAGATTTTCCGGCCGGGGTGTGTAAGACGGATTGGCCGGGGCAAGCGAGTTTTCGGCAAGGCTGCTCTTCCTCGGAATTCAGGAGGAAGAGAGTGGCCGCTGATTTTCCAGCTTCATGGAGGGGTTTTTCGTATGTCTGAGAACGTGTGGGGTTACCGCGAGACGTCCGGCCGTCTGGCCGGCGCCGATCTGACCGGCTACAAGGTCGAGGCGACGGACGGCTCCATCGGGAAGGTCGACAAGCACTCCGACGAGGT
>NZ_JBVJGW010000035.1:0-62568 GCF_055587105.1 Streptomyces sp. NPDC048461
CGGTACACGGGCGACCCTCCGCCTTGCGAGCGCACGCACCGGACACCGCACGGCCCGCCCTCCGGGCGTACGAAACGACTTCGACGACACCCCCTAGGACGCCAACCCGCCCGCCGCACCGCCATTTCCCCCGCACCGGCCCGCACGCTGCCCCGCACCGGGCCGGACCGAGCCGGCGCCCGGGCCTGCCGGCATCCCGCCGCGGCGCCGGACCGGTGCCGCGGCGGGGCCCGAAAGCCCGGGCCGGGGACCCGTTTTGGATTGCCGGACGATCCTCAATACGATCCGGCGATGATCACATCGAAACGGCTTGCGGCCGGGGCGTGCGGCCTGCTCGCCGCCCTGGTCGTCGGGCTCTTCCCGGCGAGCGCCACAGCCGCCGACGGACCCGCGGCCAAGGAACCCCCCAAGGTCGATCTCGTCCTGGACGTCAGCGGCTCCATGCGGGCCGCCGACATCGACGGCCAGTCCCGGATGGCCGCGGCGAAGCAGGCCTTCAACGAGGTCATCGACGCGGTGCCCGACGAGGTCCGCCTCGGCATACGGACCCTGGGCGCCACCTACCCCGGCGACGACAAGGCGCTGGGCTGCAAGGACACCAAGCAGCTCTACCCCGTCGGGCCGCTGAACCGCACCGAGGCCAAGACCGCGGTGGCCACTCTGGCCCCCACCGGCTGGACCCCGATCGGCCCGGCCCTCCTCGCCGCCGCGCAGGACCTCGACGGCGGGGACGCCACCAAGCGGATCGTCCTCATCACCGACGGCGAGGACACCTGCGCCCCGCTCGACCCGTGCGAGGTCGCCCGCGACATCGCCGCCAAGGGCATCCACCTGGTCATCGACACCCTCGGGCTGGTCCCGGACGCCAAGACCCGTGCCCAGCTGACCTGCATCGCCGAGGCCACCGGCGGCACCTACACCTCGGTGCAGCACACCGCGGAACTCTCCGGCCGCGTCAAACAGCTCGTCGACCGCGCCGCCGACCCGGTCGTCAACCCGGTCGCCACCGAGGGCGCGAAGCAGTGCGAGGGCGCCCCGCAGCTGAAGCCCGGCCTCTACAGCGACCGCGAGACCTTCGGCGAGCACCGCTGGTACCGCGTGGACGTCCTGCCCGGCCAGGAACTGCGCGCCTCCGTCAGCATCGCCGCCGACCGCGCCGTCAACCGGGACTACGGGGTGCTGCTGCGCGCCACCACCGTCCACGGGCGCGAGATCGTCCGCGGCTCCGAGGCGGGCGACGGGCGGACCGACGTCCTGTCCACCGGCCTGCGCTACCCGAAGGCCGAGGCCGACGGCGCGGACGACGACGCGAAGCCGGCCGCGGAGACCGTCTGCGTCCAGGTCAGCAACTCCTTCTCCGCCCCCGCGTCCGTCAAGACCGCCCCGGGCATGCCCGTGGAACTGACCATCGAGGTGGTGGACGGACCCGACTCCGCTTCCGACGCCGCGTCCTTCGGCCTCGGGCGCGGCTGGTGGCTGCTGGCCGTGCTGGTCGTGTTCGGTCTGCTGGCCGGTCTGGTGTGGGGATGGATCTCCCGCTGGCGCGTCTCCGTCTGGAGGACCAACTGATGCGTACCGTACGCACCCTGACCGCCGCCCTGCTGGCCGCGACCGCCGCCCTCGCGGTGGCGGGAACGGCCTCGGCGGACACCCCGTCGGCGAACCCGAGCTCCAGTCCGAGCGCCACCGGAGAGGGCGGGCCCGCCCCGACCGAGGCCGGTACGAGCTTCCGCACCGCGGCGGCGTTCCGCCCGGGCCAGCAGGCCACGGCGGCCGCCTCGACCGGCGACTACCTCTACTGGGTGCTCCCCATCGACGCCCTGCAGCGCGTCACCGTCAAGGCGAAGGTGACGCTCCCCGAGGCCCAGGCCCGGCACGGCGCCTCCACCTGGCGGCTCGACGTCTACGACGGCCTGCGCCGCCGCCAGGCCTGCACGTACGGCACGCAGACCGTCGCGGCGGCCGCGAACGCTGCCTCGGCGGACCTGTCCTGCACCCTGCGCGCCGTCCGCGCCGGGGCCGAGCCGTGGGCCAACGACCCGCTGCCCGGCAGCTACTACGTACGACTGACGGTCATCGGCGCCCCCGAGGAGGACCTCGGCCTGCCGGTGCGCGCGGCCGTCGAGGCCGAGGTGAAGGAGGCCGGCGGCGCCCACGCGGTCGACGGCGCCCTCGCCGCCCCCCTGGTGCCCGCCACCGTGACCTCCGCGCTGCGCGAACCGGAGGACGGCTGGGCCGGCGGCTGGTGGTCCGACCGCTGGATCTGGACCGCCGCAGGCGGTGTGCTCGGGGCGGCCGCGGGCCTCTTCGGCTACTCCCTGACGCGCGGCTCCGGCCGCCCGCACCGGGTTCCGCCGGGCGCCTGACCGGCCGGGCGGTCGCGGCCCCGGGCTCCCCGTGACCGCGACCGCCCGGAGCCGGGCCGTCCGTACGCCCCCGTACGGGACCGTTTGCCCCAGCCGTGCAGGTGGCGGGGGGTCGCCCGGAGTGTGCCGGGGTGCCCCCCGGGGCAGTCGCGCACCATGAGCATCGAACATCCTTCGGAGAAGAACCCCACCGGCAAGATCGGCCGATTCGAGAAATTCGCCGAACTCGCCTCGAACTTCACCAGCTCCGCGGGCTTCGCCGTGCTCTGCGTGCTGCTCGTGGCGGCCTTCCTCGTCGCCCACGTGCTGCACCTGTCCATGAGCTGGCAGCACCTGACGGGTGATGCCATGGGCGCGGTGGCCCTGCTGCTGCTGGCCCTGCTGAAGAACTCCGAGAGACGCGCCGAGCACGCCATCCAGCGCAAGCTCGACGCCATCGCGGCCGCCCTGCTGGAGCAGCAGGAGGGCAAGTGGGGCCAGGCCCAGCACGACCTGAAGAAGGCCATCCGGCTGGAGGAGCAGGAGTAGGCCCCGCCGTACGCGACGGTCGCCGGCCCCGGGCGGTGTCACGTTCTGCCCGGTCCGGCACGGCCGGGGCCGGGCCGCCGGTTCGGCCGCAGGACCCGACCCCGTACCGGGAGTCAGGCCGCGACGAGCTCCGGCTCCCGCTCCGGCGTGGTGACCTTGGGCTTCTTGTTGGGCAGCGAGAGCCGGAAGACCTTGTGCCACGCGGAGAACACCTGCTTGGGCAGCGGCCCGGTGACGTACTCCAGCTCGTACTTCTCGAACAGCGCGCGCACCTTCACCGCGACCTCGGCGTACCGGTTGCTCGGCAGGTCCGGGAACAGGTGGTGCTCGATCTGGTGCGACAGGTTGCCGGTCATGAAGTGCATGGCCCTGCTGCCGCTGATGTTCGCCGAGCCCATCATCTGGCGCAGGTACCACTGGCCGCGCGTCTCGTTCTTGATCGACCGGCGCTCGAAGACCTGCACGCCCTCGGGGAAGTGCCCGCACATGATCACCGAGTGGGTCCAGAGGTTGCGGACCAGGTTGGCGGTGAACGTGGCGGCGAGCGTGGTGAGGAACGACGGGCCGGACAGCAGCGGGTGGATCACGTAGTCCTTGAGCACCTGCTTGCGGATCTTGCGGCCCACGGCCTTGGCCCGCGCACGGAACTCCGGGTTCTTGCGGCGCCGCTTGTTCAGGTTCTTGGCGAGCTCGAGGTCGTACGCCGCGATGCCGTACTCGAAGAAGCAGGCGTTGATGAAGTTCCACAGCGGCTGACCGAGGTGGAACGGGTGCCACCTCTGGTCCTCGTCCACGCGCATGATGCCGTAGCCGAGGTCGTTGTCCTTGCCGATCACGTTGGTGTACGTGTGGTGCAGCTCGTTGTGCGAGTGCTTCCACTGGTCGGACGGCGAGGCGTGATCCCACTCCCAGGTGGTCGAGTGGATCTTCGGGTCCCGCATCCAGTCCCACTGGCCGTGCAGGACGTTGTGGCCGATCTCCATGTTGTCCATGATCTTCGCCACGGACAGACCGGCGGTGCCGATCAGCCACGCGGGCGGGAAGAACGAGAACAGCAGCACGCCCCTGCTGACCAGCTCCAGCTTGCGCTGCGCCGAGATGACCTTGCGGATGTACGCGGCGTCCTTCTCGCCTCGGTCGGCGATCACCTCGTCGCGGATCGCGTCCAGCTCGCGGCCGAGTTCCTCGATCTGCTCCGCGGTCAGGTGGGCGGTGGGGTCGGTGGCGGTCAAGGTGCTCCTACCGTTCGATGTCGCAGGGGCCCGCCGCGGCGGACACGCAGGTCTGGATGAGGACGCCCGGTTCGGCCTCGGTGATCTCGCCGGTGCGCAGGTCGCGGACGGCGCCCGCCTTGAGGGGCGTGACGCAGCCGAAGCAGATGCCCATGCGGCACCCGGACGGCATGAGCACGCCGGCCTCCTCGCCGACGTCCAGCAACGGTGTGGCGCCGTCCGCGTCGACGGTCTTGCCGGTCGTGCTGAACGTGACCTCGCCGCCGTCGCCGACGACGGCGATGCCGGGGCGGAAGCGCTCGGTGTGCAGGCGCTCTCGTACGCCGTGCCGGCTCCAGTGCTCTTCGGCGGCGTCGAGCAGGCCCGCGGGCCCACAGGCCCAGGTCTCGCGCTCGGCCCAGTCGGGCACGAGTTCGTCGAGACGGGCGATGTCGAGCATGCCGTCCGTATCGGTGTGCAGCTCGGTGAGACGCAGCTTCTCGTCCGCGACCAGGTCGTGCAGTTCGTTGCGGAAGATCACGTCGTGCGGCTGAGGCGCGGAGTGGACCATGACGACGTCGTCGAACCCGGTGTCGCGGAGCATGCCCATCACGGGTGTGATGCCGCTGCCGGCCGTCAGGTAGAGCACCTTGGCGGGCTTGGCCTCCGGCAGCACGAAGTCACCGGTCGCCTGGTCGAGCTGGACCAGCGTGCCCGGTTTCGCCCTGCGGACCAGGTGGTTGCTGACCTTGCCGTCCGGGATCGCCTTCACGGTGATCGTGACGCGGCCGTCCTGGCGGTTCGTCGGCGAGGTGATGGAGTAGGCACGCCACAGGCGCACCCCGTCGACCTCGACCCCGATCCGCACGTACTGGCCGGCTGTGTGGCCCCGCCAGCCGCGCCCCGGCCTGATCACGAGGGTCGCGGCGTCACCCGTCTCGGGGTGTACGGCCTCGATGCGCCCGCGCAGGTCCGCGCCCGCACGCAGCGGGCTGACCAGATCGAGGTAGTCCGACGGCAGCAGCGGCGTCGTGACCATCTCCAGCATTTTCCACGCCCTGCTGCGGAGGGCTGTACTCGTCATGAGTCCAGCTTGCTGCGCCGCCAGGCGTAAAGTCCTGACCGCAGGACGTAAATCTGATCGGCCAAATTGTTCGCAGGGAACAAAATTATGAGCCATGCCATCCGGAGGGCCAGCGAGCTGGCCCTGGACGAGACGACGGTCGCCGTACTTCGGGCCGCGCTGAAGACCACCGCCGACGAGGTCGTCCAGGCGATCATCGACGAGGTCCCTCCCTATGCCAACGCGCTTTCGGGCCGCATGGGCGCCACCATCCGCCGGTCCGTCCGTACCGCCCTGGGGCACTACCTGGACCTCGCGGGCGGCAAGGCCACCGGCGGCGACGCCGGTGACGCGGCCTACGAGCTGGGCCGCGGCGAGGTGCGCGACGGCCGTTCGATGGACGCGCTGCTCGGCGCCTACCGCGTCGGCGCCCGCGTGGCCTGGCGATGCCTGGCAGCGGGTGCCGTACCCGTAGGCCTGCCGGCCGCCGAGGTCGCCAAGTTCGCCGAGCTGACCTTCGCCTACATCGACGAGCTCTCCGCCGCGAGCGCCGCGGGCCACGCCGACGAACTGGCCGCCCGGGGCCGGGCCCAGGAGCGCCACCTGGAACACCTGGCCCGCGACCTCCTCGCCGGCGCGAGCCCGGACGTGCTGCTGGCCTCCGTCCAACGGGCCGGGTGGCAGCCCCCGGTTTCGCTGACCGCGGTCCTGCTGCCCGCCGCCCAGGCCCGGCCTGCCTACCGCGCGCTCGACCCGAGCACCCTCGTCCTCGACGATCTGCCGGACGCCACCGGTGTGCTGCTCGTCCCCGATGCCGACCGATCCCACCTCTTGCGGCAGCTGACCGACCGCACCGCCGTGGTCGGCCCGGCCCGGCCGTGGATTCGTGCGGCCGCCTCGTATGCACGAGCCGTACGCGCGCGCTCCCTCTCCTCCGACATCCGCGACACCGAGGACCACCTGCCCGAGCTGGTGCTGAGCGCCGACGCGGACGCGTTCGCGGACCTGCGCGCCCGAGCCCTCGCCCCGCTGCGGACCGTGCCCGCCGCGACGGCACGGCGGCTGGAGGAGACGCTGCGGGCGTGGCTGCTGCACCAGGGCAGGCGGGACGATGCGGCGGCGGCGCTGTTCGTCCACCCTCAGACCGTCCGGTACCGGATGGCGCAGCTGCGCGAGCTGTTCCCGGATCTCGCATCGCCCGACCGGGTCCTTGAACTGACGCTCGCGGTCGGTCTTCGGGTCGGCTGACGCGTACGTCAGACGGGCTTCAGCTGCCGGCCGCGGTGAAGGTGACCACAGTGACTGCGACCATCGCTGCCTGCATGTCGCGGATGGCGGAGCGGACGCTCTCGGCTGCCCACTGCCCTGTGGCGACCTCCTCCATCCGCGCGGCAATCTCCTTGCGATGGCCGTCGGGAAAGGCCAGACGGTGCAGCTTGGCCGAGTGGATCAGCGCGATGAGGCCGGCTGTCCGTGTGTCCGGCTCGGCGCCCTCCAGCACCACGACCCGGAGCCGGTCCCGCAGTTCTCGTTCGACCGCGGCGTCGGCCTCGGGGTAGCGGCGCATCGGGAACACGCCGAGTGCCTTGTGCTTCTCCTCCACGACCACCCCGCGCTCGCACAGGCAGTCGAGAGTGGCGGCGACGGCCTTGGACTGGTCCTTCGTCAGCCACTCCGTCACCCGGCGCTTGCGGCGACCCCGCATCCAGGTCCCGATCAGCGCCGTCCGACTGTCGAGCAGCGAATCTCCGGTCGGAGTCGTGTCCACCAGTTCGAGGTGCTTGCCCTCGACGGCGACCTTCCCGGCCAGCACCAGTTCGAGCAGGATCCCACCTGCCACCGCCCAGCCGGCGGCCTGCCGCTGCTTCGCCGATCCGGACTCGTCGTCCAGGGACAGCAGCATGATCTCCTCGGCCAGCGTGATTCCCATGCTCGCTACCCCCTACACCCAGTGATCACTGTCCTGCTGAACAGACGCCCGGATCCCCGGCGCAGTTCCCCTGTGCGCTCCGGTACCCGGATGTTCGCCTGAAATTCCCTGCCCTGGCTTGATCCGATGACGTGTCCCAGCGGACTGTCCGCGACAGCGATGGATTCAAGTAAGCGCGTTTTCAACGGACTTCGGGGTACACGCGGTGAGAACCGGTCCACCTCCGGACCGCTCGGCGGGATCGTTCCGAAGGAGTGGAAGATGACGACGCAGTACGACAACCAGCCCACCGGACAGCGGCACCACGGCGCGTCGACGGGCAACGGCCTGAGCATCGCCGCGATCGTGCTGGGCGTGATCGCCCTGCTCTTCCTGCCGATCGTGTTCGGTGTGGTGGGCCTGGTGCTGGCCATCGTCGCCAAGACCGTCCGGCACGAGCGGCTCTCCACGATCGCCATCGTGGTGAGCGCGGTCGGCCTGATCGGTGGCATGGTCCTCGGCGCGGTCCTGGCCGGCGCGTGACCTGAGCAGACCCGTACCGGAACCGCCTCGGGCCGGTGGCGGGGACCCCCTCACGGAGGGGGCCCCCCCCCCGCCCGCGGCGGGTCCGCGCCCCGCGGGGGGGGCCCGCCCGCCCCCCCGGGGGGGCCGGGGGGCCCCCCCCCCCCCCCCCCCCCCCCCCCCCCCCCCCCCCCCCCCCCCCCCCCCCGCGCCCGGCGGCGGGGACCGGTCAGCCCACGAGGTCCTGCGCCCGCAGCACCGCGGACGGGATGCCCCACGCGTCGACCAGGTCGACAGCGAGGGGACGCACCTTGCGGCACAGGTCGTTCACCTCGCGGCTGATCGCCTTGGAACGCTGGCCGGTCAGCCGCCCGTGCTCCATGAACCAGGCCCGGTCCGCCTCGATCGCCGACAGGGCGAACAGATCGCAGAGGAGCGCGAGAGCCTCCTTCTCGCCCCCTTCGGGCAGCGCACGCACCTGGTCGACGAAGGCTTCCGTCACCAGCCGTTCGACGTGGGCGCGCGCGAGCGCGATGACATGGTCCTGCACCTGGGAGAAGACCGCGCCGGGAGCGCGCTTCTGGTCGATCCCGCGCTTGATCCGCCGGGCCAGTCCGGCGAGCATGTGCTCCTCGCGGAAACGGACCATGGCCAGGTGGTACTCGGAATCGAGCAGACCGGCCTCGCGGTCCCACTCGTCACCGCCGGGCAGCAGGTCGCGCACCCGTTCCAGCAGCTTGTGGGCCGACGTCCGCTCGATGACCGTCTCGACGGCGAGACCGGTGACGTAGCGGACCGTGCCGAGCTGGTCGAGGTCCTCGAACTCGCTCGCGTGATCGGTGAGCAGCCCCTTGGCCACGAGCTGCAGCAGGACGTGGTTGTCGCCCTCGAAGGTCGTGAAGACGTCGCTGTCGCCCTTGAGGGCGGCGAACCGGTTGACGGCGAGGTACCCGGCGCCGCCGCACGCCTCGCGGCACTCCTGGACGACCCGGGTGGCGTGCCAGGTGCCGAGCGCCTTGATGCCCGCGGCGCGCGATTCGAGCCTGCGCCGTGCCTGCGCGTCGTCCTCCAAGCCGGAGAAGACCTCGTGCAGCTGGGTGCGCACCACGTCCTGCGCGGCGTGCAGGGCGTACGTCCGGGCGATGAGCGGCAGCAGGCGGCGCTGGTGCAGGCCGTAGTCGAGGAGCACCTGCTCCCCGTCGTCCGCAGCCGCCTCGAACTGACGGCGCCGCACGGCGTACTTCGTGGCGACCGTCAGGGCGACCTTGGCCACGCTGATGCCGGCGCCGGAGACGCTGACCCGGCCCTGCACCAGGGTGCCGAGCATGGTGAAGAAGCGGCGGTCGGGGTTCTCGATCGGGCTCTCGTAGACGCCTTCGGGAGTGACGTCGGCGAACCGGTTCAGCAGGGCCTCGCGCGGCACCCGCACGCCGTCGAACCAGATGCGGCCGTTGTCCACGCCGTTGAGCCCCATCTTGCGGCCGTCGTCCTCGATCCGGACGCCGGGCGCCGGCCGGCCGCCGACCCGTACGGGCACGACGAAGGCGTGCACGCCCCGTGACCGCCCGTCCACCTCCAGCTGGGCGAAGACTACGGCCAGTTCGGCATGGCGCGCCGCGTTGCCGATGTAGTCCTTGCGCGCCTGGTCGTCGGGGGTGGTGATGACGAACTCTCCGCTCGCGGTGTCGTACCGCGCCACGGTGCCGAGCGCCTGCACGTTGGAGCCGTGCCCGGTCTCCGTCATCGCGAAGCAGCCCATGAGCTCACCGGTGATCAGGTCCGGGAGGTACGCGTCGTGGTGCCGCGCGGTGCCCAGGTGCAGGATCGCGCCACCGAACAGCCCGAACTGCACGCCGACCTTCACCAGGACCGACAGGTCGCCGAAGGCCAGCGTCTCGAACGCGGCGATGGACGCCCCGACGTCGCCGCCACCGCCGTACCCGGCGGGAAAGCCCATGCCCGTCTGGCCCGTCGCGGCCATCTTGACGACGACCTCGCGCACCCGCTCGCGGAACGCGTCGATGCCGAGCTCGTCGGCATCCTCCAGGACGGAGGCGTACGTCGTCAGGTTGGTGCGGACGAGGTCGCGGATCGCGGCGTACTCGCCGTCGAGCACCCCGGTCAGTGTCGGGACGTCGATCTCGGGCTGTACGTAACCGGTCGCGGGCGCGGAAGCGTTCTCGGGAGGCATGCCGCTCCGCTACCCCCCAGCGGGACGATCAACCGGGGACGGGCGGGTGACGGCCCCTACACCGGGCCCCGGAGCCGTCCCCGCGGGAGTGGCGACACGGGGGCGGAGACACGGGGGCGGCGACACGGCGGGACCCGGGAGGCGACGCCCGGACCGATGAGTTCCCGCGCGGCACGATGTCCAAGAGGGAGCGAGCATCCCCGCCGAAGAGAGAGTGGTACGCGATGAGACTGGTACTGCAGGAGTTCCTGTCGCTCGACGGTGTCTACCAGGGCCCGGGATCCCCGGACGAGGACACCAGCGACGGATTCAGCCGGGGCGGCTGGTTCGTACCCCACCTGGACGAGGAGTTCGAGCGGCAGGCCGGCGTCTGGCTCGGAGGGGCGGACGCGTTCCTGTTCGGCCGCCGGACCTACGAGAACTTCGCTCGGGACTGGCCGAAGATGACCGGGCACCCGTTCGCCGGCATCCTGAACGGCCTGCCGAAGTACGTCGCCTCCCGAAGCCTGACCGAGGCCGCGTGGCACCCGGCCACGATCCTGTCCGGCGACGTCCCCGCCCAGGTCGCCGAACTGAAGCGGCAGCCCGGCCGCGAGCTGCAGATCCACGGCAGCGGCCGACTGGCCCGGTCCCTGCTGGCCGCGGGCCTGGTCGACGAACTGCGCCTGGCGATCGCCCCGGTGGTCGTGGGCGGCGGCCGCCGCCTGTTCCCGGACAGCGGCACGCCGGCCGGCCTGCGGCTGGTGAGCCACGGGACGACACCGGGCGGACTGGTCCTGCACGTGTACGCCTCGACGGGCCGCCCGGAGTACGGCACCTACGGCGCCGGCGCATAGCCGCTGCTCCCCACCCGGCTCCCACCCGGTCACCGGAGCGGACGAGGCCGGTTCCCCGAGCGGGGGAACCGGCCTCGTCGCTGCGCGGAGTCCGGCCGGGGCAGCGGCCGCGCAGCGTGTGTCAGGGGTACGGAATCAGCGCAGGCGGGTGAGCCGGGTGCCGAACGAAGGCTCCGCCAGGGCGCCCTCCACGGCCACCGGCACGCTCTTGGCGCCCGCTCCGTCGCCCACGGTCAGCACGCCGACCTCGGTGCCGGCCTTCGCCGCGTGCGGCACCGCCGCGGGCCCGGCCGCGGCAGCGAGTGAGATCCGCACGGCCTGGCCCGGTACGCCGACCACGTTCACGTCCTTGGTGGCGACGAGCGGGGTCCGGCCGCCGAGCCCGTCGTCCACGTACCCGACCTTCTGCCCCTTGCGGATCACCGGGGCCGAGGCCAGCGCCGACCGCACGGCCTCGATGATCTTCTTGCTGTTGGCCTTCACCAGGATCAGGCTGTTCGAGGCGTCCGGGTCCGGTCCGCTCGCCACGCGCTGGTCCATCAGGGTGCCGAGGACCAGCGGCGTCTCGTCCCCGACCGACTTGTACGCCGCCCACATGAGCGTGCCGCCGGCGGGCGTGCTCGAACCGGTCTTGATGCCGCGGATGCTCAGACCGGGTGCGGTGAGGAGATCGTTGTTGTTGTAGATCGGCTCCGGCAGTCCCTTGATCTGTGCGTCGGGCAGGGCGACCACCGCGCGGAACGCCTCGTCCTTCATGACGGCCTCGGCCAGCTTCAGCTGGTCCGCGGCGGTGCTGACGGTGCTCGCATCCAGGCCGCTGGGGTCGGTGTAGGTGGTGTCGTCCATGCCCAGCTCCTTGGCCGCGGCGTTCATCTTCGCGACGAACGTGGCCTCGGAGTCGGTTCCGGTGTCCCAGCGCGCCAGCAGCCGGGCGACGTTGTTGCCCGACGGGATCATGAGCATCTTGAGCATGTCCTGCTGGGTGTACTTCGTACCGGCGACGAGGCCCGCGATCCGGGACTCGCTCTCGGAGGTGCCGTCGGCCACGGCCTTGGCGTCGACCGTGATCTCGGGGCCGGCCTCGCCCTTGCGCAGGGGGTGGCCCTTCAGGACGACGTACGCCGTCATCACCTTGGCGACACTGGCGGTGGGGACGGGCTTCTGCTCGCCGAAGGTGCCGACGTCACCGGAGCCGGACACGCGGACGGCGCCCTGGCCCTTGGCGGGCCAGGGGATCGTGAACTGCCCGTCGATGGTGTGGAGGGACTCCGTACCGACGATCTTCGTGTCGGGCAGGGGGCGCAGCAGCTGCGCGCCCGCCACGGCTCCGGCCAGTACGAGCAGGATCGGCGTCCAGATCTTGACGCGGCGCAGGGCGGTGCGGCGGGGGGTTTCGGGCGGGGGAGCGGTGTTGGTGAGTTCGGCCAGCAGGTCGAGCGGTGCCCCGGCGGGCGGCCGGGTGATCACGGGCCACGGCGCGGGGGCGGGGCCGGACGCGGGAGCAGGAGCCGGTGGCGGTGCGAGGGGGAGCGCGACCGTGGGCTGCGGGGCGGGCGGAGGGACGTCGAGCGGCTTGAGCGCGACGAACTGACTCGTCCGCTCGGCATCGGCGTCGGGCTCGGGCTTGCGCTCGGGCTTCGGCTTGGACGTGAGTTCGGGCTTGGACGTGGGCTCGGGCTCTGGTCCGGGCTCGGCCTCCGGCTCGACACCGGATTCGGCGTCGGGCTTCGCCCTTGCCCCGGGCTCGGCGCCCTGCGCCCATGACGGCCGCCTGCGCGCGGCCTCTGCTGCCTCCGGCTTCGTCCTGCCGGTCCCGGTGGCCTCTGCGTCCGCGTCCGGCGAAGCGGCGTGCTCCGGGTCGTCCTCGGATGCGGCTGCGCCGGTCCCGGCGTCGGCGTCGCTGTCGGAAAGGAACTCGGCCTCGGCCTCGGCGTTGACCTCGGTCGCGGGGGCCACATCGGTCTCGGACGTGGAGTCCGCATCGGCGGCCTCGGCTGCTGCTTCCGCGTCGGCCTCGGTGCTCGCCCCGGCCGGGGCGGTCGTGTCCGGCGCGGTGGGGTCGTCGTCCGCGGTCTCGGTGTCCGGGGTCGCGGTGTCCGGCCCGTTCTGGCCCTCCGGGTCGGTGGCCGCGGACGCGGGGTTCGGCTCGGCCTCCGTGTCGTCGCGCGCTTCGGCCGGGGCTCCGCCCGTCCCGGCGTCCGCCCCGGACCCTGCGTCGGCCTCGGCCCCGTCGCTTTCCTCGGCCTCGGCCTCGGTCCCGGCGCTGCCCTCGTCCCCGGCGCTGTCCTCGTCGTCCGGGTCCGCCGGTCGGTCCGGGGCCGCCTCGGGCTCTGCGTCCGCCTCGGCGGGCTCGCCGTCCCCGCTTCCCCCGTCCCCGCTTCCCCCGGCCGGGCCCTCCGCGCGCGCGGAATCCGGGGCTCCGTTCGCGTCCTCCGGCACGTCACGGCCCGTGGCCCCCGCGTCGGCGTCCGCCGCCGCGGCCGTGTCCCCGTCCGGCAGGTCCGCCGTGGACGGGGTGCCCGCCTCCTCCGGGGGCTGCGGCCCTTCCTCCGGTACTTCGACCTTCGGATTCTCCGAGGAGCCGCCCGCCACCGTTACCGCTTTCATTTAGCCCCGCCTTGCCGTTCGCACCCGGCAGCCCGCCGGTCTCCGCTGATGTCATCACGCCGGCGCCGCCCGCGCGCGGGCCCCGCCTCCCCCCTAGATGACGACCGCGCCCGACCCGTTCCCGTTGCGGCAACCTGTGACCGTTCGGTCATACTTCACCCCGCCGACCAGCGGAAAGCGCCCCCGCTCCCGGCACGACGGCGGCAGATGCACGGGGGCCGGTGCGGGATCCGCACCGGCCGCCGTTCACTGCTCGCTCCGCATTACGGGGCGTACACCTCCAGCTCGGACAACTGGCCCGCCGGCCAGCCGGTGTTCGCGGTGAGGACGAGACGTACGTACCGCACGCCCGTCGCCGACACCGGGACGGTGACCGTGTTGGTCCCCTCGGTGAACGTGTGCCCCGCGGACGCCTTCAGCGTCGACCAGGCGGAGTTGTCTTCCGAACCCAGGACGGACAGCGTCTGCGTACGGGTGCCCCAGGCCGCGGGGAGCTTCAGCACCAGGCGGCCCACCGTCCGCTGGGTGCCCAGATCGACCGTCAGCGACTGCGGGAACGCGTTGTTGGCGCTCTCCCAGTACGTGCCGGCGTTGCCGTCGGTGACGTGGGCCGGGACGTACCCCTGGCTCTGCCCGGTCGCCGTGGCGGCCCGCCCCTGCGCCAGGTTCGTTCCGGCCGGGGGAGTGGTCGGGGGCGGGGTGGTCGGCGGGGTGGTCGGCGTCGGGCCGGTCCCGGCGGCGTACACCTCGAACTCCGCCACCTGCCCGGCCGGCCAGCCGGTGTTCCCGGTGACCTGGAGCCGGACGTGGCGCACCGAGGCCGAATCGAAGGTCAGCGTCGCGGTGTTGCCGGAGGCGGGGTCGAAGGTGACGCCCGCGGACCCCTTCAGCGTGGTCCAGGAGGAAAGGTCGGTGGAGCCGAGCACCGAGAGGGTCTCGGTCCGTGTCGCCCAGTCGGCGGAGGGCGGCAGCCGGAGCGTCACCTTCCCCACCGGCCGGGCCTCGCCGAGGTCCACGGTCAGGGTCTGCGGGAACGCGCCGCCGGCGCTCTCCCAGTACGTGGCCGCGTTGGCGTCGACCGCCTTCGCCGCGTCGTACGACTGGACCGCGGAGGAGGCGGTGGCGGGCCGGCCCTGGGCCAGGTTCCCGTTCGGGGGAGTCGTGGGCGGCGGAGTGGTCGGAGGCGTGGTGGGCGGGGTCGTCGGCGGGGTCGTGGGCGGTGTGGTGCCCCCGCCGCCCGGTACGCCGCCGTTCGTCCACACCGGGGCCGGCCACACTCCGGAGCAGGTCTGGCCGGTGTTCCAACCGGAGTTCCCGCCGCCGTCGGTGATCTGCAGGCCGGTGCCGATGCAGTTGTGGATCGGGGTCGCGGCCTGTGCGATGTTCTTCGCGGTGACCCGGGTGAACTTCATCGCGATGTTGGCCTGGGCCTGGACGGCGTAGGTGCCCGCGCCGTCGATGGTGATGTCGGTGAAGTTGACCCCGCTGATGGCGCCCTCGATCGAGTGGATCGCGGCGTACGAGGAGTCGAGGATGTCGGTGTCGGAGATGTTGATGGTCGCGCCCTGGACCGGCTCGTTCAGCCCGGAGAACCAGATCGCCCCCACGCCGAAGTTCCAGTTGAAGTCGCTGTTCCCGGCCCGGATCAGGGTGTTGCGGGCAGCGGTGATGGTGCCGGCCACCGCCGTGCCCTTGCCGGAGTTGACCCCGGGGTAGCGGTTGGCGATGTGCAGGCCGCCGCCGTTGCTGATGGTGTCGGACATGACGTTGTCCGAGATGGTGAAGTCCTTGCCGCCGTAGGTGACGATGTTGTTCGCCAGGATCGGCAGCACCACCGTGTTGTGGTCGAAGCTGATGTTCACGTTCGGCTTGTCCTGCGGCCAGGAGGCCAGACCGTCGTCACCCGCGTTGCGCACGAACGTGTTGGTCACGCGAGAATTCGTGACACCCGTGTGGAAATTGACGCCATCGGCGGTCATGTCGAGGAAGCGGCTGTTCTTGATGGTGAAGCGGTCCATCGGGCCGTCCATCCAGGCGGCGACCTTGACGTGCTGGATCCACAGGTTGTCGACGGTGGAGTCCGACATGGCCCCGCCGATGGCGTTGACCTGGTCGTCGTCGATCCGCTCCCGGATGTCGCCGATGACCGCGAAGTCCTTCAGCGTCACGTTCCGGCTCGGCCCGTTCGCCTCGTGCGGCCGTACCGGGCCGGTGTAGCCGCCGCCGGCCACGTACTTGCCGTAGAACCCGGCGGCGCGGTTGCGGTTCACCGGGTCGCGGCCGCCGAAGACCGTGTACCAGGGGCCGGCGCCCTGCACGGTGACCCCGTCCACGACGACGTGGTCGTACAGGGTGTAGTTGCCCTGCGGCACGTAGACCGGCTTGCCCTGGGCCTGCCCGGCGTTGACGGCGGCCTGCATCCGCGCGGTGGAGTCCGTGGCGCCCGTCGGGTCGGCGCCGAAGTCCGCCACCGCGTCGAGGGCGCCGGCCGGCTTCGCCGCGGCCGCGCCGACCAGCTCGAAGTCGGCGAGGTCGACCGTGAACGTGGGCGACTGCGCGGTCGACGTCACCTGTACCCGGACCTTGGTGCCGGCCGGGTAGGTGGAGCCCAGCAGGGTGCGGGACTCGTCGTAGAAGTGGTGCGGGTTGGTATCGCCGGGGTTGTTGTTGAAGGGGTAACCCCCGTAGTACCAGCTGTACTTGGAGGTGACCGGCAGGGTCCGCACCGACTGGCCGGCGACCTGGACGTCCAGCGAGGCGTCGCGTCCCTTCCCGTCGGCGGTGTCCGGAAGGCTGTAGCGCAGGGTCATCGCGTTGGCGGGCTTGGTCAGCGTGAACTCGACGTACTGCCCCGGGGCGTTCAGCGTCACGGCCTGGCGCCCGGAGGCCTCCGAGGGAAGGTGTCCGTAGTACCGGTCGGGGCCGATGAGCGTGCCGTTCGTACCGGCGTACTCGGCCTCCAGCTCGGTGAACGGGACCTGCGCCCCCCGCCCGGGTATGCCGATGGGCGACGGGGCGGGCACTCCCGCGGCGTGGGCGGCGGGGGCGCTGCCGAAGGTCAGGGCCGTCAGCGCGGCGGTCGCGGTCAGTGACAGGGCCAGGAAGACGGCGGCGCCCCGCCGTCTCGTCCGGCGCACGTGTTCAGGGCTTGGAGCTGGGCTTTGCGGCACTTGAGGCACGGGCACGCACGTCCTTGCGGCTCGATCGGCGGGAAAGGCGGGAAGGGTGAGTCGGCTCAACGCAGGAGGCTACGACTCCGCCAGCAGGAAGTCCATGAAGAGTTGCAAGAATTCGACTCTGTTACGCAATAAACCCGTAGAGCCGACCGGCCGGACCCGCTGCTCCGTCGTGGCGGGCGGTCGGTCCCCGACCCCGGCGGTCCCGCCGGGCATGATGGGCCGCCGGACCAGCGCGCGGACGGAGTGCGCACCGGAGGCGAGGAGCGGACCCATGACGACCGAGACGACGGCCCGGGCGACGGTGCAGTACGAGGACGACCGGGCCCGGGTCACCCGCTGGGACTTCGAGCCGGGCGCGAGCACGGGGCATCACCTGCACGCCCACGACTACGTGGTGGTTCCGGTCGCCGACGGCCGCATCACCGTGATCGGCCCCGACGGTTCGGCGAGCGAGTCGGAGCTGCGCACGGGGGAGACGTACGCCCGCCGGGCCGGAGGCGCGCACGAGGTGGTCAACGCCGGCACCGGCCCGCTCGCCTTCGTCGAGATCGAGTTCAAGCAGCCTCCGACCCCCTGACTGCCCCGCCCCTGACGGCCCCGCCCCGGGGGGTGGTACCTCCCCGCCTGTGCCGATGGCCCCCATGCCGGTTGAGTACGCCTACTCATGTGGCCCCCGCGCCGCCCGCCCGATCATGGGGAGGACCAGCTCAGCGAGCCACAGCACCACCGAACGGGGCCGTCCATGCTCAGCCGAATCGCCGCCGCCGTCGTCCCCGCCTTCGGTCGGCTGACCGTCACCGCCGACCCCGCCGGGGTGCCCGCGGGCGGCGGCATCGTCGTCGCGAACCACACCTCGCTCGCCGACCCCGCCGTGGTCGTCGCCGCCCTGCGTCGGCACGGCATCGAGCCCGTGGTCCTGGCCACCGCAGGCCTGTGGAGGGTGCCCGTACTCGGGCCCGCGCTCCGGCGCGAGGGCCACATCGCGGTCCACCGGGGTACCGCCCGCGCCGCCGAGTCCCTGGAGGCGGCGGCCGCCGCCCTCGCCGCCGGCCGCAGCGTGCTGCTCTACGGGGAGGGCCGGCTGCCGGGCCGGCGGGACGCGGGGGAGTCCGCGCCGGGCCCCTTCCGCAGCGGCCTGGCCCGCCTGGCCGCCGCGACCGGAGCCCCCGTCGTCCCCGTGGGCCAGGCGGGCGTGCGCCGGCTGTGCTCCGGCGGGCGCGCGAAGCAGCTCGCCGGTACCGTCACCGCCCCGCTCCGGCGCCCCGGCCTGCACGTCCACATCGGCGCCCCGATCCGGCTCCCCGCCGAGGTTCCGGAGGCGACCGACCGCGCCCGCGCAGCCGTCACCGCGGCCTGGCGGACCGCGGTGCTCGCCCTCGGCGAGCCGATCCCGGATCAGCGCCGGTGCAGCGTCTGCAGCGCCTCGACCAGCACCCTGGGGTCGTGCTGCCCCTTGTAGACGGGCGGCGGCTGCCGGTCGAGCCCGAGCAGGGTGGCCACCGCCGTCCAGGCGGTGCGCACGGAGTACTCGACGGTGAAGACCACGTCGTCCGGTACCTCCGCGTACTGCCCGATGAAGGCCAGGTTCGTCGATCCCTCGGGCACCACCTGTGGCCGGTCGCCCCCGGAGCGCACCAGGAACTGGCTGGTGATGTACGGCATCAACGCCGGGATGACGACAGCCCCGTCGAGGATCTGCTGCCGCTGCTCGAACCGCAGGTGCCGGAGCACCTCGTCGAGGATCTCCCGGCCCGTGCACTCGGTCATGGGCTTCTTGACGAAGTCCCCCTCGCGGTCGGGGAACAGGGCGTACCCCCACCACACGAAGGTGTCCTCGGGCTGGTCGCGGAAGTGCGGCTGGTGGTTGAGGACGATGGTCAGCAGCCAGCCGGAGTCCTTGAAGGTGATCAGGCCGCCCTTGCCGGCCTCGCTGCCGCTGAACTCCTGCATCAGCTTGAAGAACGTCGGATCCTTCGTGGTGACCGTGAACGACTCCCACGTCGATTCCGCGACGGAGGAGTGGAAGACCTCGGGCCGTCCCAGCGCGGGCCGCCCGGCGGCGAGGGTCTCCCACAGCGCCCACGACCCGGCCGCCCCGGAGGTGTCCGGGACGGGCGCGGAGCCGGTGGTGCCCAGCGTGGAGTCGGCGGTCATCGACCCGTTGGTGACCATGACGAGGTCGTCCGGCCCGACCGCGGTCTCACCGCGGCGCCCGCCGCTCTCCCACACCAGCGCCTCGACGGTCAGCGCGTCGCCCGCGGCCAGCCGCAGGTCCGTGACCCGGGTGCCGAGCCGTACGGTCACCCCCTGGTCCGTCAGCCACTTCATCAGCGGGCGCACGATGGAGTCGTACTGGTTGAAGCGGGTGCGGTAGATCCCCGACATCGTGTCGAAGGTCTTGAACAGGTGGATGAACCGGTTGAGGTAGCGCCGGAACTCGATGGCGCTGTGCCACGGCTCGAAGGCGAAGGTCGTGCACCACATCCACCAGAAGTTCGTGGTGAAGAACTCCTCGCCGAAGCAGTCCGTGATGCGCTTCCCGTCGAGCTGGTGCTCGGGGGTGGCGACGCACCGGATCAGTTCGAGGCGGTCCCGCTCGGAGAAGGTCATCGAGTGTGCGTCGACCACCCTGCCCTCCCCGTCGACGAGACGGGCGTGGTCGTCCCAGGCGAAGTCCTCGTGGAAGGCGAAGGTGTCCTCGGTGACCGATTTGGACGGGTCGTCGAGGGACGGGATCGACCCCAGCAGGTCGTACGTGCAGTCGAAGTGGATCTCGAACATGCGGCCGCCCCGCATGGTGTAACCCGCTTCCGGAGAACCGGCCGCGTCCAGGCTGCCGCCCTCGCGGTCCTGTTCCTCCAGGATGGTGATGTCCCGGCCCGCGAAGCCTCCGTCGCGGATCAGGAACGCCGCCGCGGAGAGTGAGGCGATCCCGCTTCCCACCAGATGGGCCTTGGCCATCCCGGTACCTTTCTCGACCGCCAGGAGAGTCCTGGACGGCCTCGACAGTACCGATTCAGGCCGTTCCGTCCCGATGTGGCGCGCGCTGCGGACCGACCTCCCTCATCGGGTCGTGTGGCCGAGGTTCACGTGAGCGGCGGCCTCCCGGTCCCCGTCCGTGTCGATGAAGGAGACGGTCACGGGGGTGCTGCCGGCGGGACCCGCGGCGGTCGCCCGCAGCCGGTAGCGCTCGACCCGGACTTCCCCGAGGGCGAGCGCGGAGCCGCCCGTGAACAGGGACGGCGGCCTGCGGTCGTTGGCGATGCGCAGCGCGGCAGGGCGCCAGGCGCCGGAGGCCGCGTCGCGCCGTTCCAGGGCGAACCCCGCTCCGGAGCCCGCCCCGCCGCCGGACCCGTCGACGAGGGCCTCCATCTGGAACGAGACCAGGAGGTGCCGGTATCCGGCCGTGTTCCCGTTGCGCAGCGTGACCGTGAACTCCTGCGCGGGGCCGCCGCGTACGAGGGAGAGCCGGCCGCCCCGGGTCTCCACCGCGACCGTCAGCCGGGTCGGTGCCGCGGGCGGCGGCGTGGTCCGCGGGGCGGGCGCGGCGGAAGGCGCGCCGGTGGCGGGCCGGGGCGGGGCCGGCGCGGCGGACGCGGTCGACGGGGCGGTGCCCGACGGGGACGCCCCCGGCGTCGCGGCCGACGCGCTCCCGGCCGCCGGTGCGGAAGCCGGTGCGGCCGGGGCGGCGGGAACGGGCGGTGCGGAGGCCGACCCCTTCCCCGTACGGCCCTCCTCCCCGCACCCGGAGGCGCCCGCCACCAGGACGGCGGCGACGGCCGCGGCGGACAGGGCCCGGCAGGACGTGGAACGTACGGGCATGGCAGCGGGTCCCCCCGGATCGGCTGAGGCAGGAGCAGGAACCTAACAAGCCGCTCGCCCGCCGACGAGCCCGCGCGGGCATCGGACCGGCGACGGTTGGGTCACGGCGCCCGCCCCGCGACGGATCACGCGGTGGCGCACCGCCGCGGGGCGCACGGGCCGCGGTTTCGGCAGGATGGGGAGTGCCGCCGGGCCGGTCCGGTTCCGGCCGGTCGAGGAGGCGCCATGTACAGCCTGCAGATCGAGCACCCCGTCACGGACTTCGCCGTGTGGAAGGGGGCCTTCGAGCGTTTCGCCCCCGCCCGGCAGGAGGCCGGCGTGCGCGGCCACCGCGTGCTGCGGCCCGTGGACGACCCGGCGTACGTGGTCGTCGAGCTGGACTTCGACACCCCGGAGCAGGCGGAGGGCTTCCTGGAGTTCCTCACGGCCCGGGTCTGGTCCTCGCCCGAGGCCGCCCCGGCGCTGGCCGGCGCGCCGCGGACCCGCATCCTGGCGTACGAGGACCGGCTCTGACCCGGCCGCCCGGCACGCCCCGTCAGACGCGCAGGACCGCTTCCGGCGTCAGGCGAGCCGCTTCTCGAAGTTGAAGGCGGTCACGGCCAGCCGCTCCCGGAAGTAGAACCGGTGGGCGTCGGTCCGCTGGGTGCCGGAGTCGAGGGTGAGTGCCGTGCACGCAGCCTCCCGGGCGTGCTGCTCCAGGTGGGCGAGGAGCGCGCGGCCCACGCCCGTGGAGCGGGCGCTCTCCCGGGTGACGAGGTCGTCGACGTAGAGCTTGCGGATCTGGAAGGTGTTCGCGACGACCCGCCAGCCGGCCGCGCCCACGCAGCGGCCCTCCGCGTCGTACGCCCCGGAGAAGCGCAGGCCCTGGCCGTGGCCCTCCGCCAGGATCGAGCGGAACAGGTCCTCGGTCAGGTGGGTGCGCAGCTCCCGCAGTACCGGGAGCAGGTCCTCGGTCAGCCGGGGATCCCCCGGCTCGAAGTCGATGATCTTCATGGGGTCAGGGTAGTGCGCCCGGTGTCCGCGCCCTCTGCGGCAGTGCCGGGGACGGGCCGCCGGCCCTGCCGGGCAGACGTTCGCCCAATCGGCTTGCTGTTGGCCGGTCCCGGCCGTGCGGCGGGACAGCGGGACGGGTTCTCTCTAGGTTCTGGGGTGCGATTCATCCCCTTCTGTCTCCCTGTGAAAGGTGGAATCATGCGTTCTGCGCGTACCCTGTTCTCCGTCCTCGCCGCCGGTGCCCTCGTGTTCGGCGGTGCGTCCGCGGCTGCCGCCGACGTCACGGTCAACGTCGCCCCGCAGAACTCCCACACGATCGTCTTCGGCGACTGGCTCCAGTTCGCCGCGGACGACGTGTTCAACGCCGGCCACGACAACACGGTCGGCTCCGACAACTGATCCCACCGCTGCCACGCCTCGCGGCCGCCCGCGCGCTGCCACAGCCGCGGTGGCGGCCGGGAGGCCGGCCGGTGGCCTCCGCGTCCCCGCGGGCTCAGCGGGCGGGGAACGAGACCCGTACCGTCAGACCGCCCTCGGGGTTCGCCGTCGCGCCGGCGGAGCCCCGGTGCGCCACCGCTATCGAGCGGACGAGTGCCAGCCCCAGTCCGTGCCCCGCCCCCACCCGCGGCCGGGCCCGGTAGAACGGCTCGAACAGCCGGTCGGCGGAGTCCGCTTCCACGAGCGGGCCGGTGTTCTCCACCTCCAGGACCAGGCCGTCGTCGTGGTACACGGCGAGCTGCGCCTCTCCGCCCGCCACGTTGTGGCCGATCGCGTTGTCGAGCAGGTTCGTCACCAACTGCCGCAGCAGCGCGGCGTTCCCCGCCAGCAGGCAGCCGGCCTCCGCGTGCGTCCGTACGGTGACGGCGCGCCGCGCGGCCGCAGGCTCCCGGTCCCGCGCCACCTGGCGGACCAGGGCGGCCAGGTCCACCGGATCGGCGTCGAAGTCGGCGTGTTCGGCGCCCGCGAGGTCCAACAGCGCCTTGACCACCGCGATGTTGCGCTCGTTCGTCTCCCGCAGCATCGGCGCCAGCTCGGCCAGCTCCTCGCCGCTGCTGCCCGGTCCGGCGACCTGGAGGATCACCCGGGTGGTGGCCAGCGGGGTCAGCAGCTCGTGCGAGGCGTTCGCCGCGAACCGCCGGTGCGCGCCGAAGGACTCCTCCAGCCGCTCCAGCATGTCGTCGAAGGTGTCGGCGAGCCGCCGCAGTTCGTCGTCCGGCCCCACCGCGTTGATCCGGTAGGCGAGATCGCCGTCCCGGGCCTTGGCGGCCGCCTCGGACACCTCGTGCAGCGGCGCGAGCAGCCGCCGCGAGACGATCCAGCCGGCGCCCAGCCCCACCGCCATGATCACCAGGACCCCGCCCGTCGAGATGCCGAGCACCGCCGCCCACACGTCCTGCTTCGTGCGGACGAGCTTGGTGGTGGCGGCGCCCTCGTACGGACTCCCCTTCACCGGCGCCTGCACGGAGTGCGGCGCCCCGGGCAGCCCGAACGCCGGCGCCGTCGCCTCCGCGGGGCCCCTGACCACGGGGATGTCGTACGTCGGCAGGTACCGGATGCCGAAGTAGATGAGGGTCACCATCAGCGCGGCGCACACGGTGAGGGCCCCCGCGAACCCTGCGAACAGCCGCCCGCGGATGCCCAGTCGACGCACCCGCAGACCGTGCGGCGCGCGCGCCGCACGCAGGGTGCGCACATGCCGTCGCGCCGCGCGCACCGTCCTCACGCGTCGTCGAGGCGGTAGCCGGCGCCGACCGCCGTCCGGACGAGCTGCGGTTCGCCCAGTTTCTTGCGCAGGGTGTGCACCACCAGGCGGACGGCGTTGGTGAACGGGTCGGCGTGCGCGTCCCAGGCCTTCTCCAGCAGGTACTCGGCGCTCACCACCCCGCCGTCGGCCCGCATCAGCAGCTCCAGGACGGCCAGTTCCTTCGGCGTGAGCCGGATGTCGGTGCCCGCCCGGACGACCCGCCGCCGGTGCGTGTCGAGGGTGAGGTCGGCGAAGGCCAGTACGGGGGCGTACGCGACCGGTCCGCGCCGGTACAACGCCCGCAAGCGGGCCACCAGTTCGGGAAGGTCGAAGGGCTTGGCCAGATAGTCGTCGGCGCCCAGCGACAGCCCGGCGACCTTGTCCCCGAGACGCCCTGCCGCGGACAGCATGAGGATGCGGCAGCCCGGGTCGAGGGTCTGCAGGCGCCGGCAGACCTCGTCCCCGTGCACCTCCGGCAGGTCCCGGTCCAGGACCACCGCGTCGTAGTCGTGGACGGCCAGGTGATCGAGGGCGGCCCGCCCGTCGTGCACGACGTCGACGGTCATGGCCTCGCGGCGCAGGCCGATCTCCAGGACCCGCGCCATGTAGGCGTCGTCCTCCACCACCAGTACCCGCACGCTTCCCGTCCCTCTTCCCGTTCCCGCGCCTCCCGCGCCCGGACTCCTGGATATCAGAGCACGGATGTGCACGGTGTTTGATTCCGCGCGGGCGGCCGCCGAACTCGGAACACGGCTCAAATCCCCGGGAACCTAGCGTGGTTCTCCGTTCCCGTGAAACACATTCGAGCGATGGCCGGAAGGATGAGAAACCGATGAATTTCTTGAAACGGGCGGGATGGCGGCTCGCCGCACAGTGGGGAAAGACGGTCATGCTGACCGGTCTCTTCTTCGTCGTCTGCACCCTCGTGCTGTCCGGATTCCTCATCCAGGCCGCGGCGGCCCGGGCCGCCGAGAACGCGAAGCAGAGCGTCGGAGCCGTCGCCACCATGCAACTCGACCTGAATGCCCTGATCAATTCGGGCAAGGCGTCGAAGAACAACGGCGCGGCTCCCGGCCTCATCGGAGCGGGCGGTGACCTGCACCGCAACCTGGTCGACCGGATATGCACCTCGTCCGTGGTGACCCAGTGCAACTATTCCACCGATTCGGGCGCCAAACCGACCGACCGGATGAAGCTCTACAAGCCGGTTCCGCTCCCGGCCGGGCAGAAGGACGACGGCCTCGACTTCTTCAAGGCCGAAGGAATCCGCGATCTCGACGCCGTGTCCTCCTTCCGGAACGGCGACGACAAGCTGACCTCCGGCAAGGGCATCAAGCCGGACAGCGCCGCCGACGAGGTCGTCATCGAGGAACGGCTGGCCAAGGCCAACGGGCTGGCGGTCGGCGACAGGATCACCCTCCGGATCGGCGAGATGCCGGCCGCCGGACAGGAGCCCGACACCCGACAGTTCGAGTTCGTCGTCGGCGGCGTCTACAAGAGCGGCACCCCCGACTCCGGCAGCTACGTCCCCGCGATGATGGACCCCGCCAACCAGATCTACGTGACCCCGGAGGGCGGCAGCAAGCTGCTCGGCAAGGACACCGCCGCCGACGGCGGCGTCGTCAAATCGGCGACCTTCACCCTGCGCGGTCCGGACGACCTCACCCGGCTCCAGGCGGACGCCGAGGCCGCCGGCGCGGACCTGGCGATCTTCCCGCTGACCGTCAACGACAAGGCGTACCGGACACTGGTCGGCCCGATCGGGAAGACCGCCGCCTTCGCCACCGTCACCGTGTGGCTGGTGGCCGTCGCCGGCACCGCGATCCTCGCGCTCGTCGTCGCCTCGAACCTGCGCGAACGCCGCAAGGAACTGGGCATCCTCATGTCGCTCGGCGAGCGCAAACCCAGGCTCCTCGGCCAGCACCTCGTCGAGGTCGCCGCCTGCGCGCTGGTGGCCGTCGCCTTCGCCGCGGCCGGCAGCCAGTTCCTCTCCCAGGCCATCGGCGACCGGCTGCTGTCCGGCGAGGTCTCCTCCGCCCGGGCACAGGCCGCCTCCGAGGACCGGGCCCCGGACCCCGCCTCCCTCAACGGGATGAAGACCGGGGACGACGCCGAGAAGGTCGAGCCCATCGACCGCATCGACATCCGCACCGGCCCCGCCGACATCGCCAGGATCGGCGCGACCGGCCTGGGCATCGCCGCGCTCGCCACCCTCGTCCCCGGCATCCGCGTGCTGCGCCTCACCCCCCGCGACATCCTCTCGAAGGGAAACTGACGTGGCCGCGATCCTCGAACTGGCCGCCGTGAGCCACACCTACCGCTCCGGCTCCGGCAAGCGCACGGTCCTCAAGGGCATCGACTACGGCTTCGAAGCGGGCCGGATGTACGCGGTCGTCGGCCCCTCCGGCAGCGGCAAGACCACCCTGCTCTCCCTCGCCAGCGGCCTGGACTCGCCCACCGCCGGCACGGTCCGCTTCGACGGCCGCGACGTGCGCGAGCTCGGCCTCGCCGCCTACCGCAACCGGCACGCCGCGACCGTCTTCCAGTCCCTGAACCTGCTCACCTACATGACGGCCGTGCAGAACGTCACCTCCGCCATGGAGATCACCGGGGTGAAGGGCCGCCGCCACCGGCAGCGAGCCGTGGAACTCCTCGACCTGCTCGGCATCGACCGGGGCGACCAGAACCGCCGTACCCTCCAGCTGTCCGGAGGCCAGCAGCAGCGGGTCGCCATCGCCCGCGCCCTCGCCTGCGAGGTCGACCTCCTCTTCGCCGACGAACCCACGGGCGCCCTCGACCACGAGACCGCCGCGGACATCATCGAGGTGTTCCGGGGGCTCGCCCACGACGAGGGCAAGTGCGTCGTCGTCGTCACGCACTCCCAGCAGGTCGCCTCGGCCTCCGACGAGGTCCTGCGGCTCAAGCGGGGCAAGCTGTCCCCCCGATAGGCGGCATTCCGCGACACCGTCGCGCGCGGCCGCGGCCGACGTGTCGAAATGGGAGGAACGGCTCCGACGTCCCGTGCGAAAGGCCCCCGCCCGCGTCGGGGCCCGCGAACAGCAAGGAGTGGCACCCCATGAAGTACATGCTGATGGTCCTCGGGAAGCAGTCCGACTACGAGGCCATGGCCGGCCGGGCGAGCGAGGGCAGCCCCGCCTGGTCCGAAGCCGACCTGAAGGCGATGTTCGACCACATGGGCGCCCTGAACGACGACCTCGCCGAAGCGGGCGAGTGGGTCGACGGCCAGGGACTCGCCGAACCCCGGCAGGCCCGCCTGGTCACCGCCGGGGCCGACGGCGCCCCGGTGGTGAGCGACGGACCGTACGGGGAGACCAAGGAGGTCCTGGCCGGCTACTGGATCGTCGACGTCCCGGACTTCGCCCGGGCCGCCGAGATCGCGGCCCGGGCCCACGCCTGCCCCGTGCCCGAGGGCGCACCGAATCCCCCCGTCGTCGTCCACCCCGTCGGCGGTGCCTCGGGGACCGAGATGTGACCGATGCCCCCGGCCCCGGACGCGGTACCCCCGCGTCCGGGGCGGCCGCCCCGGACGAGGACCTGCTGCGCCGCCTGGTGCCGCAGGTCCTCGGCGCGCTCGTCCGCCGCTACGGGCACTTCGACGCCGCCGAGGACGCCGTGCAGGAGGCCCTGCTCGCCGCCGCGCGGCAGTGGCCCGCCGAAGGCCGCCCCCGCAACCCGCGCGGCTGGCTGATCCGGGTCGCCTCGCGCCGGCTCGTCGACCGGCTGCGCGCCGACGACGCCCGCCGGCGCCGCGAGGAGACCGCCGCGGCGCTGACCCCGCGCGACGCGTTCACCGCCCCGCCGCCGGGCGAGGACCGGGCCCCCGCCGAGGAGGACACGCTGGCCCTGCTCTTCCTGTGCTGCGGCGCCGAGCTGTCCGCCGAGGCCCGCACCGCGCTCACCCTGCGCGCCGTGGGAGGTCTCACCACCGCCGAGATCGCCCGGGCCCACCTCGTCCCGGAGGCCACGACGGCCCAGCGGATCAGCCGCGCCAAGCGGCGGATCAAGGCCTCGGGGGCGCCGTTCGGCCTCCCGGACGCCCCGGAGCACGCCGACCGGCTCGCGGACGTCCTGCACGTCCTCTACCTGATCTTCAACGAGGGCTACACCGCCACCTCCGGCCGCGACCTCCTGCGCCCCGACCTCGCCGCGGAGGCGATCCGCCTCACCCGGCGCGTCCACCGCCTGCTGCCCGCGGACGCCGAGGTCGCCGGCCTGCTCGCGCTCATGCTGCTCACCGACGCCCGCCGCGCGGCCCGTACCACCGCGGACGGCAGCCTCGTTCCGCTCGCCGAACAGGACCGCACCCGCTGGGACCGCGCGGCCGTCGCCGAGGGGGTCGCGCTGCTCACCGACGCGCTCACCCGCGGCCGGCCCGGTCCCTACCAGCTGCGCGCCGCGATCGCCGCCGTCCACGACGAGGCCGCCCGCGACGAGGACACCGACTGGCCGCAGATCCTCGCCCTGTACGAGGTCCTGGTCCGGATCGTGCCCGGCCCCGCGGAACAGCTCGGCCACGCCGTCGCCGTGGCCATGGTGCACGGGCCGCACCGGGCCCTCGCCCTGCTGTCCGACCTGGACCGCGACGGCCGGCTGGCCGGGCACCACCGCCTGGAGGCCGTACGGGCCCACCTGCTGGAGCGGGCCGGTGACCTGCCGGAGGCCCGCGCGGCCTATGCCAGGGCGGCCGGGCTCACGCTGAGCATCCCGGAGCGCCGCTACCTCCAGGCCCGGGCGGCCCGTATCGGTGAGTGACCGGCGGCGTCCGCATGACGGACACGGCACACGACTGTCAGACCCGCCGCCTACTCTTGATCACGTGAGCCCGACCCCTGACACCACCGCCCCCGAGCGTCCCCTCGCCGAGATCAACGCCGACATCCGCTGCCTCTTCGCCCGCGCCGAGGGCCGCCTCTCCGAGGCCGAGCGCGTGCGTCACGCGACGCTGCTCCAGGAATGGGCCGCGGCGATAAGGGCCTCGGTCGTACCTGCGGCCTGACGGCTCTTGGAGCCCCGCGCACCCACCCCGCGCGTTCGTCCTCCGCGGGCCCGGCCCTTCACGGGCCCGCGCGAGTAACCCGTACCCGCCGCCCTCGCGCCGGACCGATGAATCCACGGCCCGGCGGCAGTCTTCTCCTACGAGTCCTACGCGTCCCACGAGCACCCGTACGCGAGAGAAGCGAGATGGTGGACATGACCGACCTGCACGGCCTCCTCCAGGCACACGTCGAGGACGGATCCCTCCCCGGCGCGGTGGCCCTGGTGGCCCGCGGCGACGACGTCGAAGCGGCGGCCGCTGGCTCCGTCGACACCGCCGGCTCGGCGCCCATGACCCGCGACTCCCTCTTCAGGATCGCCTCGATCACCAAGCCCGTCACCGCCGCGGCCACGATGATGCTGGTCGAGGACGGCCTGCTCGCCCTCGACGCGCCCGTCACGCGCTGGCTCCCGGAGCTCGCCGCGCCCATGGTGGTCCGCACGCCGTCCTCGCCCGTCGACGACGTGGTCCCCGCCGAGCGCCCGATCACCGTCGAGGACCTCCTCACCTTCCGCGCCGGATACGGATTCCCCTCCGACTTCTCGCTGCCCGCCGTCCAACTGCTCTTCAGCGAGCTGAAGCAGGGCCCGCCGCAGCCCCAGCACGTCGCCGACCCCGACGCGTGGACGGCGGCCCTCGCCCGCATCCCGCTCCTCCACCAGCCCGGCCGGGCCTGGCTGTACAACACCTGTTCCGACATCCTCGGGGTCCTCCTCGCCCGCGCCGGCGGACAGCCGCTCCCGGACCTCCTGGCGGAGCGCGTCTTCGAGCCCCTCGGCATGGCCGACACCGGTTTCGCCGTACCGCCGGCCCAGCTCCACCGACTCGCCCCGTACTACCGGACCGTCCCCGGCGGCGCCCTCGAACTCGTCGACGCCCCCGACGGCCAGTGGGCCCGTCAGCCCGCCTTCCCCTCCGGGGCGGGCGGCCTCGTCTCCACCGCCGACGACTGGCTCGCCTTCGGCCGGATGCTCCTCGCCGAAGGCGCGCACGCGGGCGGCCGGCTGCTCGCCCCGGAGTCCGTGCGCCGGATGACCACCGACCACCTCACGGCCGGGCAGCGCGCGGCGGGCGCCCTCTTCCTGGAGGGCCAGGGCTGGGGATACGGCGGCTCGGTCGACGTGGAGCGCACCGACCCGTGGAACGTCCCGGGCCGCTACGGCTGGATCGGCGGGACCGGCACCGCCGCCCACGTGGTCCCCGCCACCGGAACGGTCACCGTCCTCCTCACCCAACGGGAACTGAGCGGCCCGTCCTCGCCCGACCTGATGCGCGACTTCTGGCGGTACGCCGCGGCAGGCCGCTGAGGGGGGTAGCGCCGCGCGGACGGGGCATCCGGAGGGCATGGAGACTTCCACTCAACTCCGCGAAGAACCGGGGAAGTCGGCGAGATCCGGCTCCCGGTGGCTGGTGCGGACGGCCGCCGTGCTCGTCGCCCTCGCCGCGCTGCTCGTCATCGCGGGCCGTTTCAGCCTGGTCCCCGGCTTCGGCTCGCTCTTCGGTGACGAGACCCGTGACCGGACCGGCCCCGCCGTGCTCAAGTCCATCCAGGACATGAGCCGGTACGAGGGGGCGGCCGGCAACTACCAGGTCGTGGTGGACCTGGAGAAGGACGCCAAGCTGCTCCCCGACGCCATCCGCGGCACCCGCACCCTGTACGTGGGCGCCGGCACGGTCAGCGCGTACGTCGACCTCGGCCGGCTCGGGCAGCAGAGCGTCACCGTCAAGGAGGACCGCACCGAAGCCGTCCTGAAGCTTCCGCACGCCGCGCTCGGCGACCCCGCCCTCGATCCCGCCCGGTCCTACGCGGTGTCGAAGGAGCGCGGGCTCCTGGACCGGCTCGGCGACTTCTTCTCCGGCAACCCGTCCGGCGAGCAGGCCGTGCAGAAGCTCGCCGTCCGGCACATCGCCGACGCCGCCCGCGACAGCGGCCTCACCCAGCGGGCGGAGAAGAACACCGCCGCGATGCTGGAGGGACTGCTCCGCTCGCTCGGCTTCAGCCGGGTCACCGTCACCTACGTCTGACCGGGTGCCGGTCACCGGCCTCTGACCGCGTGACCGTCACCCACCTCTGACCAGGGCGCCGTCACCCACCCCTGGCCGGTCACCGTCACCCACGCCCGAGGGGTACCGCGGCCGGCCCCCGGGAGTCCGGCTACGGCAGCGCGCCGCCGGCCAGGCGCTCCCGGAGCAGCCGCTTGTCCGGCTTGCCGCGTGCCGTCAGCGGGATCTCCCGTTCCCAGAACACCGCCGTGGGCCGGTGCGCCGGAGCCAGCGCCTCCTCCACCAGGTCACAGGCTTCCTCGGCCGTCTCGGCGCTCCCGGTCCGGCCTGCGGACGGCACGAGGAACGCGCACACCTCCTCGCCCGTCACGTCGCTGTGCCGGCCCACCACCACTGCCCGCGCCACCCCCGGATGCCGGGTCAGCGCCGCCTCGACCGGGACGCAGTACACGTTGTCCCCGTCGACCATCACCACGTCCTTGACCCGGTCGTCGAGGTACAGGTACCCGTCCGGCCCGAGGTGCCCGAGGTCGCCCGTCCGCAGCCACCCCCCGCTCAGCGCCTCCTCCGTCAGGTCGGGCCGGCCCCAGTACCCGGCCATCATCGCCGCCGAGCGCATCCACACCTCGCCCGTACGCCCGTCGGGCACCTCGGCGCCCCGCTCGTCGCGGACCCGGACCTCGACGCCCGCGACGGGCCGCCCCACCGAGCCCGCCAGCTCCGGCCGCCCGGCCACCGCCGCCTCGTGGTCGGCGGGGGTGAGCCGGCAGATCACCGCCGCCTCGTTCATGCCGTAACCCTGCTGCCACCGCCCGCCCCAGCGGGACACCGCCTCCCGCAGCCGCTCGGGGTGGACGGGCGAGTCGCCGTACGAGACCGCCTCCAGGCCGGGCACTCCGGCGGCGGTCTCCGGGTCGTCCAGCAGGCGGTAGACCATCGAGGTGGTCAGGTACGTCGAGACCCGCCCCAGACGCCGGCAGGCCGCGGCGAACTCCCGCGGTTCGAACGGGTCGAGGACCTCCACCCTGCCCCCGGCCCGCAGCTGCTCCATGCACCGCCCGCCGGACCGCTGCGCCAGGGAGGTGACCGACAGGTACACCGGGTCCGCCCACCCCGCGCCGCGCACCGAGTTCCGCGCGGCCATCGCGCCGAACGTGGAGGCCACCCCCTTGGGCAGCCCGGTGGTGCCGCCGGTGTAGGTCACCCGCGCCACGTCGTCCTCGCGGGCCCGTACGGGAACCACCGCGGCCTTCCGCCCGGCGGCCCGCCCGAGCAGCTCGTCCAGGCCGAGCCGGAGCGCCCCGGTGGCCGGCACCGGCACGTCGTGCACCACCAGGTCGGGCCGGCAGTCCCGCAGGATGAAGTCCAGCCCGGACAGGGCCGGTCCGGCGAGGACCTGCGTCAGCCGGGCGCCCAGTACGTGCGCGGCGAGGCGCACCTCCAGCACCTCGGGGCGGTTGCGGCCCGTCACGCAGGCGAGCCCCGAGCCGCGCCCGACCCCCGCCTCCGCGAGCGCCCCCGCCAGCCGGTACGCCGAGTCCAGCACCTCCGCGTACGAGGCGACCCGGGGCCCGACGCCGATCGCCGGCCGCTCCGCGTACCGCTCGAACGAGCCCACCAGTTCCGTGACATACCGTGCGGCCACCACCTGCCCCACCCGCCCTTCCGTGCGTTCCGGCCGACCGTACAGGCCGCGCCCGGCGCTCCGCCCCCGCGGCCGGGGGGCGCCGCCGCACGGCTGATCGGGTGAAGCTGCGGAACCTGTCGGAGGTCCGTGCGTTGATCAAGGCGCTCACCACCGTGCACTCGTGCAACAGAAAGACCTTGAACCATGATGATCAAGAAGATGATGGCCACCGCCGCCGCCACCGCGTCGATCCTGGGAGCCGGCGCCGCCGTCGCCGCCCCGGCCATGGCCATCGGCAACGACAACGGCGTCAACACCGTCAACGGCAACGGTGCCCAGCAGATCTACGGCAACCAGAAGACCGCCGGTGACCTGAGCCCGCAGCTCGGCCTGGTCCAGGGCACGCTGAACAAGCCCTGCATCGGCCTGCCGGCCAAGCTGAACGCCCAGTCGCTGGTGGCGCTGGTCAACGTCGGTGTCCAGGACATCAACGTCCTGTCCAACCCGCAGAACCAGCAGTGCACCGAGAACTCCACCCAGGCCAAGGGCGACGAGCCGCTCTCGCACATCCTGGACAACATCCCGGTCCTCTCGGGCAACCTCTCCGCCGGCAGCTGACGCAGTCCCCTCTGCGAGCCGGGGCCTCCGACGCCTGCGCGAGTGCCCACGGGGCCCCGGCTTGTCCCACCCGGATCCACGCGTCCGAATCTCCGCAGGCGTGCGCCGGCCGCAAGGCCGTCCAGGCGGGCACCGCACCGCACACCCCAGAGCCTCCCGTCCCTCGTCAGGGGCAGGAGGCTCTTCGGTGTGCGGTGTGCGGTGTGCGGTGTGCGGTGTGCGGTGCGCTCGGCGCGTAGGCGGGTCAGAAGGGCTTCGTCGGAAGGTACTTGCCGTCGAGGGTGATGACGGCGCGCTCGCCGCCCTCGGGGTCGGCCACCTTGCGGACGTCCAGCGTGAAGTTGATCGCGCTGATGATGCCGTCGCCGAACTGCTCGTGGACCAGGGCCTTCAGGGTGGTTCCGTAGACCTGGAGCATCTCGTGGAACCGGTAGATCGTCGGGTCGGTCGGGATGCCGCCGGGGATCGAGCCCCGCGTCGGGACCGTCTGCAGGAGCCGTACGGCGTCCTCGTCCAGGTCCAGCAGGGCGGCGACCGCCCGCGCCGAGGACTCGGGCAGGGCGTGCTGGCCCAGCAGCGCGGCGGTCACGTAGGCCACGGACAGTCCGGCGGCGTCGGCGAGCCGCTGCCAGGAGAGGTCCCGGCGGGTCTTGGCGTCGACGACGGTGACGGCGAGGGCCTGGCGGGCGGTGGGGTCGAACTGGGCGTGCAGCACGAGGGGTGTCCTTCCGTGGACGGGTGGGGGTGGGGGAGGGGTGGTGCGGATCAGGCGGGCAGAGCGGCCGCGGGCGTCGCGACGTCCGCGACGCCGCCGGTGGGAATGTCGTAGACCCAGCCGTGCAGGGTGAGGTGTCCGGCCGCAAGGGCGCGGGCGACGGAGGGGTGGGTGGCGAGGTTCGCCAGCTGGGCGCGCACGTTCTCGCGGACGAGCGCCTCGACCCGGCCCGGACCGGCGTCCGCGGTGCGGGCCACCGAGGCGTCCGCGTGCCGCAGCCAGCCCGCCACCGACGCGGCGCCGCTCAGGTCAGTGCCCTCGGCCAGGGCGGTCATCGCCCCGCAGGCGGAGTGCCCGCAGACCACGATGCCGGTGACGCCGAGCACGGCGACGGCGTACTCGATGCTGGCCACCACCCCGTCCGGGCCCGGTGCGTAGGCGGGGACGAGGTTGCCGGCGGTCCGGACGACGAACAGCTCGCCGGGCTCGCTCTGGGTGATCAGTTCCGGCACCACGCGGGCGTCGGAACAGCCGATGAACAGGGTGGCCGGCCGGTGCGTCGCGGCGAGGCGGGCGAAGAGGTCCGCCTTGGCCGGGAAGACCTCCTGCTGGAAGCGTGCGACGCCGTCCGAGAGATCGTGCATGGTCACTCCCTCTGGTGGGGTGCGCCCCGTCGGGGCCTGACGGGTTCCACCATGCATGAGCTGCATCTATTGTGTCTAAGACGCACTATCCATGTCTGCCATCGATGCCATCTATAGTTGCGGCATGGCTCTGGAACTGCGTCACCTCCGCTACCTGATCGCCGTCGCCGAGCACGGCAGCTTCACCCGTGCCGCCGAGGAGTTGCGGATCTCCCAGCCCACCCTCTCCCAGCAGGTCAAGCAGCTCGAACGAACCGTCGGCGCCCAGCTGTTGGACCGCAGCGGCCGCGCCGTCCGCCTCACCGACGCCGGCGCGACGTACGTCCACTACGCGCGCGGCGCCCTGCGCGACCTCGCCGCCGCCGAACGGGCCGTCCTCGACCTCGCCGACCTGTCGCGCGGCCGCCTGCGCCTCGCCCTGACCCCCACCTTCTCCGCGTACCTCCTGGGACCCCTCGTCGCCGCGTTGTACGACGCCCACCCCGGCATCACCCTCGACGTCCGAGAGATGCCCCAGGACCGCATCGAGGCCGGACTCCTCGCCGACGACCACGACCTCGGCATCGCCTTCCACGGTCCCCACGCGGCCGGGATCGCCGCCGCGCCGTTGTTCACGGAGACCCTCGGGCTCGTCACGGCGGCCGGTGCCGGGGCCCCGGAGCCGAGCGGACCGCTGCCCGTGCGTGAGCTGGCGGGCCATCGACTGGCCCTGCTCAGTGGCGACTTCGCCACCCGCGGACACGTCGACGCCTACCTCGCCGCCCACGGCGTGCGGCCGCACACCGCCGTCGAGGCCAACTCGGTGCAGGCGCTCACCGAGATCGTCCGGCGGACCTCGCTGGTCACCGTGCTCCCGGACGCCGTCACCGACGACCACCCGCACCTGCGCCCCGTGCCCCTGGAGCCCGCGCTCCCGCCGCGCACGGTGGTGCTGCTGCGCCGGGAGGGCGCGTACCGGAGCGCGGCGGCCCGCGCCTTCACGGACCTCACCCGCGAACTCGTCCGGGCCCGCGGCTACCCGCCCGCCGTCCCGCCGGCCGCCGGGGTCCCCGGGGCGTGAACGGCCGGGGGGTTCTGGTGGCCTATTGTTCGATAGTTCGAAAAGGGTAGGAATCGTGAGGAGTGTCATGGTGCAGCGAGTCGACGGCGGGCCGGTCGTCGTCCCCGGGCGAGGCTTCTTCGAGAGGCCGACCCTGGGGAAGGCCGTCCTGGTGATCGCCGGGTATCTGGCGTACTACCTGCTGGTCGGACTCGCCGTCGGCGCCGTCTTCGGCGACGAGGTGGACAAGGACAACGTGCTGGCGACCGGCGCCGGCATCTTCTTCGGCCTCGTGCTGCCGATCGGGATCGGCGCCGTGACCCTGGTCGGCTTCACCGCCTTCATCGGCCGGCTGCGCTCCGTCTTCGGCAGGCAGCCGGCCGCGGGCCGTCCCTGGATGTGGATCGGTCCCGGACTCGTGCTCATCGCCGTGGTCAGCCACGCCGCGGCGACCGACTGGAGCACCTGGCGGCCCGAGCAGATCCTTCTCCTGGCCCTCCTCGGCGTCTGCGTCGGCCTCGCCGAGGAGCTCGCGACCCGGGGCCTCGCGGTCCAGATGCTGCGCGGTGCCGGCCACTCCGAGCGGTTCGTGATGGTGGTGTCCTCGCTCCTGTTCGCCCTCATGCACGTGATCAACCTGCTGTCCGGGATGAAGGCGAGCACGGTGCTCCTGACGGTCGTGTACACCTTCGGATTCGGCGTGTGCATGTACCTCGTCATGCGTCTCACCGGCACCATCTGGTCCGCGATCGTCCTCCACGCCCTCACCGACCCGACGACCTTCCTCGCCAGCGGTGGCGTCGACGAAGCCGTCACGGATCACACCGGTGGCTGGTCCCTCCTCGCCTCGGCGGCGACGATCCTCATGATCGCGTTCTCGCTGGTGGCCGTCTTCCTGGTCCGTGAGGACCGCCGCGCCCCCGCCCCCGTGTGACCGCCGGGCGGGTGTCGCGGGCCGGGTCCTGCCGCGCGCGGGAGTGCGTGTGCTCCCGTACGGCGTGCGACGCGGCCGAGGGCGCGGCGGTCCTTGCCTGCCCGCCCGGAGCATGTCTAGCTTCGGGGCATGACCACTGATCCGCAGCGCTTCGAGATCCTGCTGGTACCCGGACACATCGAGAACCTGCGAGGCGCCGAACCGGCGGCCAAGGCCTTGCGGTCCGCCGTGGTCGAGGCCACGGGCGAGACGGGCGCCTCGGGGTACCCCCGCTACCGCGGCCAGGGCATGGAGGCCGACATCGATCCGGGCACGCGCACGGTGGAGGCCCTGCTCGTCGACGGCTCGGAGCTGGACTACGGCCTGACCGCGCTCGTCGCCCCCGAACGCCGCACCTGAGGGCCACCGACCGGAGGCTCCGGCGGAGCCGGCGCCGCACGGGCCGCGGCGTGCGTGCCACCATCGGGGGATGGACGAAGAACGCCGGAGCCCGCTCGCCGAGAAGACGCCGTTCCCCGACGGCCTCGACGCGAGGCTGCGATCCCAGCTCACCTTCCTGGTGGAGGTCGATCAGCTCAAGACGGTCCTGCGACAGTCCCCGCTCGTCGCGGCGGACCGTCGCGAGAACGACGCGGAGCATTCGTGGCACCTGGCGATGATGGTCGTGGTCCTCGCCGAGCACTCGGACGAGCCGATCGACGTCGGGCACACGATCCAGCTCGTCCTGCTGCACGATCTCGTGGAGATCTACGCGGGTGACACCCCTCTGTACGACACCGCCGCGGGCATCGACCAGCAGGAGCGGGAGGTTACCGCGGCCGGTGAGCTCTTCGCCCTGCTCCCGGCCGACCAGGCCCGGCGGCTGCGGGCCCTGTGGGACGAGTTCGAGGAACGCCGCACACCGGAAGCGCGGTTCGCCAAGGCCATGGACCGGCTGCAGCCCCTGCTCCTCAACTGGATGGCGCGCGGCGGCACATGGCGCACCCCCGGCGTCACCGCCGACGACGTCCGCGCGCGGAAGGCGGTGATCGGGGACGCCTCCTCCGTGCTGTGGGAGGCCGGACGGCGCCTGATCGACGAGGGCGAGGCCCGCGGGTGGTCGAGGAGCGCCCCGCCCCGCGCGTGAGCGGCGAGTGCAGTGGCGGCCGGACCCGCGCGGGCGTCATCTCCCCGGAGCGCGGTCGGCCGGTCAGCCGCTGACCCCGTTCCCCCTGCGGCCGTGCGTGCCGGCCCCGGCGCCGTCGCGGCGGGTGATGCGGACGGCGGTGCCCGCCGTCGCCAGTGCCGCGCCGACCAGCGCGTACGTGGCCCGCGTCAGCGGGGGCTCAGGGCGGCCCCGCGACCCGCGAGCCGGCGGGCCGGGCGGCTGCCCCGCACAGGGCGTCGAGGCCGTCGAGCAGTTCGGGGGCCGCCCCGCGCCGGGTGGCGAGCCGGGCACGGGCGTCCCGCAGGGAGGCCTCCGCCTCCTCGGCCCGGTTGACGCGGTACTCCCGTTCCAGCGGCGGGCCGAACTCCACGATGGTGGCCACCCGTTCCGCGAACCGGGCATGGGTGTCGAGCAGGGTGGACACCCGCTGCGGGATCCGCCCCTCCTCCCGGGCCGGCCACAGGAACAGGGTGGCCGCGGTGGCGAGCAGGGCGCCCAGCATGTTGTTGGCCATCCGCTCGGCGAGGTCCACCCAGCCCAGGGAGCGGTCGAAGTCCGTGATCAGGAGCAGCAGCGGGGTCCCGAAGACGGGCCAGAAGCCGTAGTTGACGTCGCGCAGGGGCCGCGCGACCGCGGCGAGGGCCGTCACGACGAGCCCCTGCGCGAAGGGCGAGGCCGGGGTGAGGGCGAGCAGCAGGGCGGTCAGGGCGCAGCCCGCCGCGGTACCGGTGAGGCGTTTGACGACCCGGCTGCGCGTCGCGCCCCAGGTCGGGCGCAGGGTGGTGAGGATGCCGATCAGCGCCCAGCTGGAGTGCGGTACCGCCAGCAGGCCGAGCACGACGTACGCGGTGGTGAAGCACAGGCACAGCCGGACGGCGTACCGGACCTGGGGGTCGCCGGCCACGACGGCCGCCCGCAGCGAGCGGCGCCGGCCGGGCGTGCGCACCGGGGCCGGGCCGTAGCGGCCGCCCACGAACGGCGTCAGCAGGATCAGCGCCGCCCAGAGGCTGCCGGCGGCGAACACCAGCAGGTGGGCCACCGGACCGAGGCCGGGCTCCGGCGTGGCTCCCGTGACCAGCACGATCATCGGCGTGATCGCCACCCCGGGCAGCGGTACGAGCAGCGCGGCCACGGCGGACACCGCGGCGGTGGCCCAGAGGTTTCCCGCCGTCAGCATGCCGACCGCGTGCGCGGCGGTGAGCATCGCCACCCGCAGGGCGAACTGCCGGACGCGCCCGGCGGGGTCCGGCGCGGGGGCGGCCAGTGAGGTCAGGAAGGCGGCGAGGGTGAAGACGACGGCGGCGCCCGTCCTCCCGGTGGCCGCGCCCGTCATGACGGGAACGCCGACCATGACGGCGGTGCCCAGCGCGAGGTGCACGTCGAAACGGGCGGAGGCCTCGCGGGAGAGGTAGACCTCCCAGAGCCCCCGTAGGGAGTGCCCGGTCCGTCGTGCCACCCCTGATGCGTCCACGCGGGAATGCTAAGGCAAGCTTGGTAGTCAGGCTGTATGTCCCTTATCGTCGTGTCATGGCAGGGGAACAGCAGTCCGGCGAACAGCGGCTCCGGGACACGGCCGAGGAGCTCCAACTGGCCGTGGGTGTGCTCGTACGGCACCTGCGGGCGGCCGCCGCGGACACCGGGACGACCCTGTCGCAGACCTCCCTGCTCAAGCGCCTGGACCGGGACGGCCCCGGCACGCTGACCGACCTGGCCCGGGCGGAGCGGATCCGGCCCCAGTCGCTCAACGCCACGGTTGCCGGCCTGCAGGCCGCCGGGCTCGTCGAGCGTGCCCCGCACCCCACCGACGGCCGCCGACGCGTGATCACGCTGACCGACCGGGGCCGCCGTCTCCTGCACGAGCGCCGGGAGGCCGGCCACGGCCGCCTCGCCGTGCTGATGGCCGACCGGCTCACCCCGGCGGAACGGCGGACCCTCGCGTCCGCCGTGCCGCTGCTCCGGCGGCTGGCCGAGACCTGACCGGTGACCCGCGCCGGACCCGATGCCGCCCCTTGGCTCCGCCCCGGGCCGGAATCCGACCGCAGGACCCGCCCCGGGCGGGCCCCGAACCGAAGGAAGCGCCCCATGACCGACCTGAGCCTCGACGCGCAGACCGCCCTGGTCCTCATCGACCTGCAGAGGGGCATCCTGGCCCTCCCGACGGCCAAGCCCGCCGACGAGGTCCTGAAGCAGGGCATCCGGCTCGCGGAGGCCTTCCGGGCACGGAAGCTGCCCGTCGTCCTGGTGAAGGTCGCCTGGTCCGCGGACGGGGGCGACCTGCCCACCACCGACGTCGACCGCCCCGGCCCGGCCGCCGCGCCTCCGGCCGCGTTCTCCGAGATCCCTCCGGAGCTCGCGGCCCTCGGCGACGTGGTCGTCACCAAGCGGCACTGGGGCGCCTTCACCGGCACCGAGCTCGACCTCCAGCTGCGCCGCCGCGGCATCCACCGCATCGTGCTGGCGGGCATCTCCACCAGCGTCGGCGTGGAGTCGACGGCCCGTACCGCCTGGGAGAACAGTTACGAGCTGGTCTTCGCGGAGGACGCCACCGCCGACACCGACGCGGAGTCCCACGCGCACAGCTTCGGCAAGATCTTCCCGCGCATCGGCCGGGTGGCCAGCACCGCCGAGGTCATCGCCGCTCTCGACGCCTGAACGCACGCGCCGGCCCGGCCCCCTCGGCGAGGGGACCGGGCCGGCGTCCTGTGGTCGGGCGGGCCTCAGCTCACCTGGAGCGCGACGTCGTCCACGACGTAGGAGGTCTGGAGGGACTGGTCCTCCGCACCTGTGAACTTGAGCACGACGCTCTGGCCGGCGAACCGGGAGAGGTCGTACGTCTTCTGCGTGTAGCCGGTGTTCGCGTCCAGGTTGGACAGGGTGTCCAGGGTCTGGCCGCCGACCGAGACCGTGAACCGGTCGTAGACCACGTTCTCCGTCTCGTCCGTGTCGATGTGCAGGAAGAACGACAGCTGGTACGCGGAGCAGCCGGACGGGATGGTCAGCGTCTGCGAGGCGCTGTCCGTACGGGCCGAACCCCAGCCGTTCAGCCAGGCCTTGTAACTGCCGCCGTGCGGAGCCTGGCCGGCCTGGTTGGTGATGACGCCCGAGGTCGCGGTCCACGGGGTGGAGCCGCTCTCGAAGCCGCCGTTGACCACCAGCTGGCGCGGGGTGCAGGTGCCGCCCCCGCCGCTGACGGTCAGCGTGTAGGTGGTGGTGTGGCTGACGGTGCCGGAGCCGGTGACCGTCAGGGTGTAGGTGCCCGGCGCGGTGCTCGCGCCGACCTGAACGGACAGGGTGGAGGAGTTGCCGGACTGTACGGAGGCCGGGCTGAGCGTGGCGTTCACGCCCGCCGGAGCACCCGATACCGACAGGGCGACCGTCTGCGCGGCGCCGCTGACGGTCGCGGTGTTGACCGTGGCGGAGGTCGAGCCTCCGGGCGCGGCCGTGCCCGCGGACGGGCTGGTGCTCAGCGAGAAGTCCTGCGCGGGGGTCTCGCCGCCGACGGCCTGCTTCCAGACGGTGTACGCGACGCCGTCGGCGCTGCGGTCCAGCACCGTGGCGTTGATGTTGTTCGTGGTGTCGCAGGAGCTGTGGTAGCAGGGGTCGTAGGCGGCGTTCGCGGTGCCGCCCCACTTGGTGGCCTGCGCCGAGGTCTTGCGGGCGCTGGCCCCGGCCGCGTAGCCGGAGGTGGGAATGCCGGCCTGCTGGAAGGAGTAGTCGTCACTGCGGCCCTGGCCCTCGGTGTTCTCCTCGGGCGCGAGGTTCAGCGAGGTCCAGTACGCCTTCAGCGGGGCGGCGGTGGCGGAGTTGACGTTGTTGATGAAGTAGCCGCCGTTGGTGGAGCCCACCATGTCGAAGTTGTAGTACCCCTTGATGGCGCTGCGCTGGGCGCTGCTGAGCTGGTTGACGTAGAACTTCGAGCCGTTGAGGCCCTGCTCCTCGTCCGTCCACCAGGCGAAGCGCACGTGCTTCGTCATCGTGGGGTTCTTCTGGGCCAGGACGAGGGCGTTCTCCAGCAGCGTCGCGGAGCCCGAAGCGTTGTCGTTGATGCCGGGGCCGGCCGAGACGCCGTCGAGGTGGGAGCCGAACATGATCGTCTGGTCGGCGGGTCCGCCCGGCCAGTCGGCGATCAGGTTGTTGGAGGGGTAGGTGCAGGAGCTGCAGTTCTGCTCGGTGACGGTGAACCCGGCCGCCTGCAGCTTGCCCTTCACGTACGCCAGGGACTGGGTGTAACCGGCGCTGCCCGCACGGCGGTTGCCGCCGTTCTGCGAGGCGATGGTACCGAACTGCGCGAGGTGGGCCTGTACGTTGGCCACGCTGATGTTCGGGGGGTCGTTGGGAGGCTGGGTCCCGCCGACGTTCAGCGCGAAGTCGACCGTGTGGGAGAGCGTGCTGCCCTGCCCCTTGACGACGACGGTGGACGAACCGGGAGCCGCGTTGGCGGTGGCGGTCAGCGTCAGTACGGAGGACTGGCCGGACTGCACGGTGGCGGGGTTGAAGGAGGCGCTCACCCCGGCGGGCAGCCCGCTCGCGGTGAGGGTCACGGACTGGGCGGTGCCGGTCGTGGTGTTGGTGGCGACGGTCGTGGTGACCGAGGCGCCCTGCTGGACGGTGCCCGAGGAGGGGTTCAGCGCCAGCGAGAAGTCGTTGTTCTGGCCGCTCGGCGTACAGGTCGGGTCGCCGGCCTGGGCGGGCACGCTGATGGCGTCCCAGGCGGCCTTGGTCTTGACGAACAGGTCACAGGTGGCGGGGTCCAGGGACTTCGCCGAACTCAGGGTGGCCGTCCGGTACTTCTTGTAGGACATGCTGCTGGTCTTGAGCAGCATGCCGCCGTAGAAGACCTTGCCGGCGTTCTGGATGCCCACGCCGGTCAGCGTGGTCTGGTTGCAGGTGGAGCTGCTGGGCTTGCCGCCGCCCGGGTTGGTGCCCTCGGCCAGCAGGTAGAACCAGTGGTTCAGCGGGCCGGCCGCCGCGTGGACCTCGGTGCCGGGTATCGCGGAGCTGTAACACGCCGGGTCGTTGTTGACGGCGGGCGGGTTGTACATGTTCCGGATCGGCCCGCGGCCCTGCAGGTTGATCACCTCGCCGACGGTGTAGTCGGGGGTGTCGTACGGGGAGGGCTGGTTGATGTACGCCTCGGTCAGCGCGCCGAAGATGTCCCCGGTGGCCTCGCCGAGCCCGGACTCCTGCCCGCTGGTGCCGCCGGGGGTGTTGGTGTCGATGGCGTGCCCGTACTCGTGGGCCACCACGTCCACGCCGGCGATCCACTCGTTGGCGCTGTTGCGCCCGATGGTGACCTGGCTGCCGTCCCAGTAGGCGTTCAGCTCGTTCAGGCCGACCTTGGCGGGGAAGCTGCGGCCGTTGCCGTTGACCCCGTTGCGGCCGAGCCACTGGCCGAGCATGTCCCACTGCTTCTGCGCGGCGAACATCAGGTCGACGCAGCCGGTTTCCTTGGACGTGGGGTTGCCGGTGCCCCAGGAGTCCGAGGACTTGGAGAAGACCGTGCCCGTGCTGTAGTCCGCACAGCTCAGACCGGTCCGGTTCGGGTCGCGCAGCGAGTAGGTGGAGCCCGAGGCCGTGGTGTCGATGGTCAGCGGGTTCGGACCGTTCCACTTGCTGTTGCCGCTGCCCGCCACGACGTCGTCGTAGCTGTCGACGAAGCCGCCGCCGCGGGCGTCCGTGAAGACGTGCAGCTTGCTGGGCGCCGTCTTCGTGCGGCCGGAGAGGACGGTCTCCCAGGCCAGCACCGGCTTGTCGTCCTTGAGGCGGACGACGAGGCGGCTCGACTCGACCTTGTCCACGGAGGCCAGCTTCGTCCGGGCGGTGGACTCGGCGGACTTGGCGGAGACGGAGGGCCGGGTCGCCACGTCGATCCGCACGGAGGAGGCGGACTGCAGGGCGCGCACCTTGCCGGCGCCGTCGGCCAGGACGACCGCGTCGCCGCCGACGACCGGCAGGCCGCGGTAGCTGCGCTCGTAGGCGACCGAGAAGAGGTCCTGCACCCAGGGGGTGACGAGGCGTCGTTCGTACTGCTCCTGCGAGGAGTTGACGAGTGAGTCGAGGCCGCTGTTGACGGCCTGGTCGGCGGCGGCGACCGCGCGGGCGGCCGGGGAGTCCTTCTGTGACGGTGCGGGCTGCGCCTGTTGCGCTGCCGACGCCGTCCCGGCCAGGGCGCCGGCGAGGCTCGCGGTCAGCGCCATGGCTGCCACGGCTGCCGTCCATCTGGTGGGCTGCAACGTCCACTCCGATCGTGGGGGGTGGGGGCGGGGATGGGGATGGGGAACGTGCACGTTCGCCGCCGAGTATGGGCGTGGACATGGCGGGATCGGGACATCCCGGCAGGCATAAGGTCCGGGTTATGGTGCGGCGGCGGCCCGCTGCGTACGCTGCCCGGATGCAGCTGGAGTTGAGGCACCTGCAAGCGGTCTGCCGCATAGCGGAAGCGGGCAGCCTGGGGGGTGCGGCACGACGTCTCGGGGTGTCCCAGCCCGCGCTCTCGGCCCAGCTGCGCCGCATCGAGAAGGTCACCGGCGGCGAGCTGTTCGTCCGCGGCCGCAACGGCGTGGAGCCGACGGCGCTGGGCCAGTTCGTGCTGGCCAAGGCCCGCCGGGTGCTGAGCGAGATGGACGCGCTGGGAGCCGAGGCGCGCGAGATCGCCACCGGCACCCCGCTGCGGCTCGGCTGCATCCTGCTGGTCCTGCTCGACGGACTGCTCGCCCGCACCGACCAGTCCATGGCCGGTCAGGAGATCACCGTCGACCTGGAGGACTCGGTGACCGCGCTGGCGCGGATGCTGGGCGCGGGGCAGTACGACGCCATCGTGTACGGGGAGGTCAACGACCACGAGGTGCCGCTCCCCGGCGGCAGCGCGGCCAGGACGCTGGTCCCGAAGGAACCGTTCTGCGTCCGGCTATCCGAGCGGCACCCGCTCGCTCACCTGGAGGTGATCGACCTGGCCGACCTCGCGGGGGAGTCCTGGATGACGCTGGTGGTGGACGACGACGGCGGCCCCGAGGCCCTCCTCGCCGCGTGCGCGAAGGCCGGGTTCACGCCGTCACTGCGCTACCGGATCACCGACCGCAAGATGCACTACGACCTGATCGCCGCCGGCCGCGCCGTCTCCCTCACCCAGCCGACGGCCCCGACGGCCGCGGGCACCGTGATGCGCCCGCTCCTCGGGGCGCCGGTCACCGGACGGATCCGGCTGGCCTGGAACCGGGCCACGGTCTCGGCCCGGCAGGCGGAACTGCTGTTCCGGGCCGCGGCCGGCGCCTACGTGGCCGACGTGGCGAACAACGCCTTCCACAAGGCCTGGTGGGACGCGCACCCCGAGGCCCACCCTTCCCTGGGGTGAGGCGGGGGCCGCCCGGAGCCGGCGCGGTCAGCGCCGGTGGGCCGTCAGCAGCAGGTACTCCCAGTCCATCGCGCCGTCCGTCAGGTGGTCGCGGGCGAGTGTGTCGAGGGCGTCGTCCAGGGCGGCCGTCCGGTCGGGATCGCCTTCGAGGCTCCGGTACACGGCGATCGTCGGGCCGTAGCAGGCCTTGAAGAACTCGCGGAACTCCGCGGGCTGCGCGAAGTGGTCCACGCGCACCGTCCGGCGCCGGGCGACGACGTCGCCGACGCGGTCACCGAGCAGCTCGTGGACGTGCTCCTCGTCGCCCCAGAGCGGCGGCGGCTGGGCCCCGGGCGGGGGCGGGGGAGCGTAGGGCTTCATCGTGGCGAACATCCGGCCGACGAACCCCTCCGGGGTCCAGCTGACCAGCCCCACGGTTCCGCCGGTGCGGCAGACGCGGAGCAGCTCGTCGGCGGCGGCCTGGTGGTGCGGGGCGAACATGACGCCCACGCAGGACATCACGGTGTCGAACTCGCCGTCCGCGAACGGCAGGGCCTCGGCGTCGGCCTCCCGCCACTCCAGCTCCGCGCCGCGTTCGGCGGCGAGCGCGCGGCCGATATCCAGCAGCTCGGGGGTGAGGTCGGACGCCACCACGTCGGCCCCGGCCAGGGCGGCCGGAACGGCGGCGTTGCCGGTGCCCGCGGCGACGTCCAGCACCCGGTCGCCGGTCCGCACGCCGCACTCGTCGACGAGCACGGCGCCGAGCTGCGGGATGACGTGCGTGGCCACGGACGGGTAGTCGCCGAGGGCCCACATGGCGCGGTGCTTGGCCTTGAGTGCCAGATCGGCCCGGTCCGCTTCGCTCGCCTCGGTCATGACAGCCGCCCTCCACGGGTCGCAGCAGCCCCTTCTCCGAGCATAGGCCAGCCCCGGCGACCGCACAGCCCACCCGCTATTGGAAATGAAAACGATTTCGGATAACGTCCGTCTGGGTTCGGTCCGGACGGCTGCCGCCAGACGTCCGGCTTCACACGCATGCCCGAGACGGTCATGCCCTCCGAAAGGAAATCCCTTGGGACACCTGCTGGTTGTCGAAAGCTGGGTGGGGTCGATGAGCAGGCTCCTGCCCCGCGCGATCCGCGAAGGCGGACACGACTTCACCTTCCTCACCCGGGACCTGCACCACTACCTGCGCCCCACCGCGCCCGCGGACGGACCGCACCCGCTGCTCGCCGCCCGCCACATCGTGACCGCCGACACCAACGACACGCAGACGCTGCTGCCCTTCGTCGAGCGGCTGCACGGCCTGCTCGGCTTCGACGGGGTCCTCTCCTCCTGCGACTACTACCTGCCCGCCGTGGCGCGCACGGCCGAGCGCCTCGGGCTGCCCGGCCCGGCCCCCCGCGCCGTGGAGAACGCCTGCCGCAAGGACCGGACCCGCCGGGTCCTCGCGGACGCGGAGGTCCCCGGCCCGCGGTTCGCCGTCTGCGCCGATGCGACGCAGGCCCTGGCCGCGGCCCGCGAGATCGGCTACCCGCTCGTCGTCAAGCCCGTCGACCTGTGCGCCGGCATGCTCGTCCGCCAGGTCGGCGACGAGGCCGAGCTGGAACGCGCCTGCCGGGCCGTGGCCGAGTTCCCCGTCAACGCCCGGGGGCAGGAACGCGCGCCCGTCCTCCTCCTCGAAGAACTCCTCACCGGCCCCGAGGTCAGCGTCGAGACCGTCTCCCACGCCGGAGCCGTCCACGTCGTCGGCATCACCGACAAGAGCCTCGGCGGAGCACCCGCCTTCATCGAGACCGGCCACATGTTCCCCGCCGACATCGGCGCGGCACGGGCCCGGGAAGCCGCCGAGACCGCCGTGCGGGCCGTGCGGATCCTCGGCCTCGACGACGTCGTCTGCCACACCGAGATCAGACTGACCCCCGCCGGCCCCCGCCTGGTCGAGGTCAACCCCCGGCCCGCCGGCAACCGCATCACCGAGCTCGTCCGCCACGTCACCGGCGTCGACCTCGCCGCCGCCTGCGTCGACGTCGCGCTCGGCCGCGCCCCCGACCTCGCCCCCCGCCCCACCGGAGTGCGCAGCGCCGCCGTCGCGTTCCTGCTGCCCGGCGGCACCGGCACCCTCGCCGCCGTCGACGGGGCGGACGAGGTGCGCCGCGAGCCCGGCGTGCTGGAGCTGGACCTCGCCCGGCCCGGCCGCACCGTCCGGCCCGCCACCAGCAACAACGAGTACCTCGGGCACATCATGACCGCCGACACCGAAGGCCCCGGCGCCCGCGGCACGGCCGAACGGCTCCTCGCCCGGCTGCGCCCCGCCTACGACGGCCAGGACCTCCCCGCGGCGGTGCCCGCGTGAACGCCACCACCCTGCGTGAACAGCCCGTGCGGACCGTCGCCGGCCTCCTCGACGGCGTCCGCGCCGGCCTCCACGGACCCGACCCCGCAGAGCAGCGCGTCGCCCTCGCCTTCACCACCGCCCAGGCCGTACGCCACGAGGGCCGCCGCGGCGGTTACCGCAACGAGGTCCTCAGCCTGCGGCTCGGCGCCGCCGTCGGCTCCTGCGCCGTGGAGCCCGGCGCCCCGACCGCGGCCGTGCTCGACGACTGCGCGGGCGCTTCCATCGCCGACCTGCTCGACCACCCGCTGCTCCCCGTACGGATCGCCGCGCTCGACGCGTACCTCATGCACGTACGCCCGCACACGCCGGAACACGGGGCCCGCCCCCACCCGCTCCCGGCCGGCGGTTCGCTGCACCGCTCCCGGGCGCGGGCCCGCGCCGTCGTCGACCTGCTGCCCCCGCCGGCCCGCGGCGGTCCGGGCCGGGTCCTCGTCGTCGGCGTGGTGAACTCCCTGCTGGAGCGGCTGCGCGAGCGCGGAACCCCTTACGTGCCCTGCGACCTCAAGGGCGGCGCCACCGAGTGGGGCGAGCCGATCCGCACCGACGCCCTCGCCGAACTGGAGCACTGCGACGCCGTCCTCGCCTCCGGCATGACCCTGGGGAACGGCACCTTCCAGCCGCTGCTCGACCACGCCGCCGCCACCGGGAAGCCCCTCGTCATGTTCGCGCAGACCGGCAGCGCCGTCCTGCCCCGCTTCCTCGGCGCCGGAGTGACGGCCGTGTCCGCCGAGCCGTACCCGTTCTTCTGGCTCGACGGCGGACCGGGCACCGTGCACCACTACGGAGGCACCCGATGACCGTCACCCCGATCCTGCCCCGCCCCGCGGCCGACACCACCGCCCGCCCCGAACTCCTGCCCCTGCTCGGCCGCACCCCCCTCGCCCGGATCCGCACCGAACTCCCGTACGCCCAACCGGGCTTCTGGGCCAAACTGGAATGCCTCGGCGCGGGCGGGATGAAGGCCCGCTCGGCCGTCTCCATGCTGAACGGCGCCCGCGCCCGCGGCGAACTCCTCCCCGGAGCACCCGTGGTGGAGTCCACCTCCGGCACCCTGGGCATCGGCCTCGCCTTCGCGGGCCAGGCCCTCGGCCACCCCGTCATCCTCGTCGGCGACAGCGAACTCGAACCGTCCATGCGGCAGTTGCTCCGCTCGTACGGGGCCCGGCTGGAACTCGTCGACCGCCCGGCCCCCGAAGGCGGCTGGCAGGCCGCCCGCATCGCCCGACTGCGCGAGATCCTGCGCCTCACCCCCCGCGCCTACTGGCCCGACCAGTACAACAACCCGGACAACGCCGCCGGCTACCGCTCGCTCGCCGCCGAACTGACCGCCCAGCTCGACCACCTGGACGTCCTGGTGTGCAGCGTCGGCACCGGCGGACACAGCCGGGGCCTGGCCGGTCCGCTGCGCCGCCGCTGGCCCCGGCTGAAGGTCATCGGCGTCGACTCGGTCGGCTCCGCCATCTTCGGGCAGCCCGCCCGCCCCCGGCTCATGCGCGGCCTCGGCAGCAGCATCCACCCGGCCAACGTCGCGCACGAGGCCTTCGACGAGGTGCACTGGGTGGGACCCGCCGAGGCCGTCGACGCCTGCCGCCGCCTCGCCCGGTCCGGCTTCGTCAGCGGCGGCTGGAGCACCGGCGCCGTCGCCCTGGTCTCCGCCTGGGCCGCCCGGACCGAACCCGGCGCGGTCGTCGCGACCGTCTTCCCCGACGGACCGCACCGCTACCTCGGCACCGTCTACGACGACGACTTCTGTCACGCCCACGGCCTGGACACCGCCGAACGGGCCGTGCGCCCCGTCGAGATCCCGCACCCCCGCTCCGTCGAGGCCACCGGCTGGACCCGCTGCGCGTCCGTGCCGCGGCCGATCCGCGGGGGCGCCGCGTGAAGCTCACCTGGCACGTCGCCGACCTGCGCCTGGCCCGGCCGCTGCGGATCTCGCGCTCCGTCATGACCCGCCGCGACGCCGTCTGGGCCGTGGTCGAGCACGGCGGCCTGCGGGGCTGGGGCGAGGTCGTCAGCAGCGACCACCTCGGGCTGCCCACCGCCCGGATCCTGCACCACCTCGCCGCCGCGCGCGCCGCCACCGAGCGCTTCCCGGACCCGGAGACCGCCTGGGCCGAGACCGACGGGGCCGAGAGCGACCGCCTGCGGAGGGGAGGCGCCTGGCACGGGCTGCCGCCCGGGGTGTTCGCCGCGCTGGAGGCCGCCGTACTGGACCTGGCCGGCAAACGGGCGGGCAGCCCGGCGCACCGGCTGCTGGATCCGGACGCCGACGACGGCCGCGCCCCCGCCGCCGGCGCGAACCGCGCCGCACCCCCGGACCCCGCCGACCGGCTCGCCGTGCCCGCCGGCGCCGGCGCCGTCGCCTCCGGTGCCGGACCCGCGACCGGACCCGCGACCGGACCCGCCGCCGCGACCGCCCGGACGATCGGCATCACCGCGCCCGCCGCGGCCGCCGTCCAGGCGGCCCGCCTCGCCGCCGACGGGTTCACCGTGCTCAAGGTCAAGGCGGGACACCCCGACCCGGCCGAGGACCTGGCCCGAGTCGAGGCCGTACGCGCCGCCGCCCCCGGGGCGAGCCTGCTGCTCGACCCCAACGGCGCCTGGTCCGAGCGCCGGGCCCGCGACCTGCTCCCGCGGTTCGCCGCCCTCGGCGTCACCGCCGTGGAGCAGCCCGTCGCACCCGGCAGCCCCGACTCCCTGGCCCGCGTCGCCGCGGACTCCCCGGTGCCCGTCATCGCCGACGAGGACGCCGTCTCCTACGAGGACGCGGTCGCGCTCGCCGGCCGCGTCCACGGCGTCAACGTCAAACTCGCCAAGTGCGGCGGCGTCCGGGCCGCCCTGCGCATCCACGCGGCCCTGCGCGGCACCGGCACCGACCTGATGCTCGGGTGCCTCACCGCCAGCTCGCTCGGCATCGCCCCCGCCGTGCACCTCGCGGGCCGCGCCCGCTGGGTGGACCTCGACGGGCACCTGCTGCTCGCCGACGACCCCTGGACCGGCATCGGCGGAGCGGACGGCACCGTACGCACCTCCGGCCGCCCGGGGCTCGGCGTACGACGGGCGGCCGGTGGAGAGGCGCCCGGCCACCGGGCCGACGGCGCCGGGGGGCCGCGGTGAAGACACTGACGGCCGTCCGCGGCTTCCCCCTCCCCGTACGCCTGCTGCTGGTCAACCAGCTCGGCGTCAACACCGGCTTCTACCTGCTCATCCCGTACCTGGCCACGCACCTCTCCGACGACCTCGGGCTGTCGGCCGCGGTCGTCGGCGTGGTGCTGGGCCTGCGCAACCTCAGCCAGCAGGGCCTGTTCCTGCTGGGCGGCTCGGCCGCCGACCGGCTCGGCGCCCGCGGTGTCATCATCGCGGGCTGCGCCCTGCGGACCGCCGGGTTCGCCCTGTTCGCCCTCGGCGACGCGCTTCCGCTGCTGCTCGCCGCGTCGATACTCAGCGGGCTCGCGGGGGCCCTGTTCAACCCCGCCGTACGGACCTACGTCGCCCTGGAGGCCGGCGACCGCAAGGCCGAGGCCTTCGCCCTGTTCAACGTCTTCGCCACCACCGGCGCCCTGCTCGGCCCCCTGCTCGGCTCCCTCCTGCTCCTCGTGGACTTCCGGGCCGCCGCCGTGTCCGCGGCCGCCGTGTTCGCCCTGCTGACCCTGGCCCAGCTGCTGGTGCTGCCCGCCCGGAAGAACCCCGCCCCGGACACCGGGGTGTTCGCGGACTGGCGCGAGGCGGCCCGCAGCCGGGGCTTCCTGCCCTTCGCCCTCGCCATGATCGGCATGTACGGGCTGGAGAACCAGCTGTACCTGCTGCTGCCGCACGCCGCCGTGCGGGCCTCCGGCTGGGAGGGCTCCATAGGGCTGCTGTTCCTCATCGGGACCGTCGCCAACGTGCTCCTCCAGCTCCGCATCACCCGCCGCCTCGGCGCCACCGGCGGGCGTGCCCGCTGGATCGCCGCCGGGCTGGCGGTCATGGGGCTGGGCTTCGTGCCCCCGATGTTCGTCGCGGGGGCCTCCGGGCCCCACCCGCTGCACCTGCTGGTGGTGCTGTCCGGCGTCCTGCTCCTGCACCTCGGGGTGATGATCGCCCAGCCGTTCGTGATGGAGCTGATCCCGGCGTTCGGCCGCCCCGGTCTCACGGGCACCTACTACGGCCTCTTCTACGCGGTCTCCGGCATCGCGGCCGCCGCGGGCAGCGCGGGCATCGGCTGGGCCATGGACAGCGCCGGCAGCACCGGGCCCTCCTGGCTGCCGTTCGGCTGCTGCCTCGCCCTCGGCCTGACCTCGGCCGCGGCCGTCGCGCGGCTGCACCGGCGCCGGGCCCTGCCCGCCGCCGAACCGCAGGCCGCCGCCGCGGGACCCCCGGCGGCCACCGTCGTGCCACCAGCTGCCGTGCCACCCGCTGCTGACACGCCCGCGTCACCCGCTGCCGCCCAGGCCCTGCCCGCCACCGTCCCGCCCGCAGGGACCCGTACCGAGGGAGGGCCCCGGTGACCTCCGCCGGCCTCCCCACAGCTCCCCACCGTCCCGCACCGTACGAAGCCCCCTCACCGCAACGGAGACCGCCCGCCATGCACGCTGCGCACGACCGCACCGCCCCCTCCGGGCCCGCCCGCCGGAGCCTCCTCCTCGCCGGCGGCGCCGGAGCCCTCGCCCTCGCCGCCGGCTGCCGGACGGGCTCCGGCCAGGCGGCCGACCGGGCCCCGGACGGCGGGACGCCCCGCCGCGGCGGCAGGCTGCGCGCCGCCTTCGCCGGAGGCGGCGCGGGAGAGACCCTGGACCCGCACGCGGCCAACCTGTTCGTCGACGCGGCCCGCGCCAAGGCCCTCTTCGACAAGCTCGCCGACTTCGGCGCCGACCTCGCCCCGGTACCCCGCCTCGCCGCCGGCTGGGAGCCCAACGCCGCGCTGGACACCTGGCGGATCACCCTGCGCCCCGCCGCGTTCCACGACGGGCGGCCCGTCACGGCCGAGGACGTCCTCTTCAGCTACCGCAGGATCGCCGACCCGAAGGGCACCTTCCGGGCCAAGGCCTCCCTGGAGCCCATCGACCTCGCCGCGAGCCGGGCCGTGGACGCCACGACCGTCGAGTTCCGCCTCAAGCGGCCGTACGCCGAATTCCCCAACGTCCTGGCCGCGTTCGGCGCGTACGTCGTCCCCCGGGGCGCCACCGCCTTCGACCGGCCCGTCGGATCGGGCCCCTTCCGGTTCGTCTCCTTCACGCCCGGCAGCAGTCTCCTCGTCCGGCGCAACCCCGACCACTGGGACGGCGCACCGCACCTGGACGAGCTCGAATTCCTCATCGCGGGCGAGGAGTCCGCCCGGGTCAACGCCCTCCTCGGCGGCCAGGTCGAGTACGCCCACGAACTGAACCCGGCCACCGCCCGCACCCACCAGGGCAAGGGCCGCATCGACGTCGTACGGCTCCCCGGCAGCTCCATGCAGGGCTTCGTCATGAAGACCGACCGGCCGCCCTTCGACGACAAGCGGGTCCGGCAGGCGTTCCTGCTCATCGCCGACCGCCGCGAGCTCGTCGACGGAGCCCTCTCCGGGGCCGGGGAGATCGGCAACGACCTCTTCGGCAAGGGGTGCCGCTACTACGCCTCGGGGCTGCCGCAGCGCACCCAGGACCTCGACCGGGCCCGCGCCCTGCTCAAGGAGGCCGGAGCCGAGGGCCTGAAGGTGACCCTGGACACCGCGCCCGCCGCCACCGGGTTCGTCGAGGCCGCGGGGATCTTCAAGGAGCAGGCGGCCCGGGCCGGCGTCACCGTCGAGGTCAAGGTCGGCAACAAGGAGACGTACTGGAAGGACATCCAGTCCTCCGGCACCTTCGCCTCCTACCGCTCCGGAGCCATGCCCATCGAGTCCCACGTCTCCCAGCGCCTCCTCACCGGGTCCACCACCAACGCCACCCACTGGCGCCACCAGGACTTCGACGACCTCTACCAGCAGGCGCAGTCCACCCCGGACGAGCAGCAGCGCACCGCCCTGTACGAGCGGATGCAGCGCCGGCTGCACGACGAGGGCGGCTTCCTGATCTGGGGGTTCGCCGACTGGATCGTCGCCACCGCCCCCACCGTGCGCGGGGTGTCCCGGACGGCCCCCGCCAACACCCTCGACTGGGCGCGGTTCGACCGGACCTGGCTCGCGTGACCGGCGGCCTCGCCTGGACCGGCCGCCGTCTGCTCCTCGGCGCGGGGCAGACGGCGGCCGTCGTCCTGCTGGTCTTCGTCCTCGCGGAGGCGCTGCCCGGTGACGCGGCGGTCGCCCTCGCGGGGGACCAGCCCGACCCCGAGCGCATCGCCCGCATCCGCGAGGCCATGCGCCTGGACCGGCCCGCCGCCGAACGGTTCCTCGAGTGGGTCGCCGGCATGCCGCGCGGGGACCTCGGCACCTCCCTGGCCACCGGCCGGCCCGTCACCGGGCACCTGGCCTCCGGCCTCGGCCCCACCCTGCTCCTCGCCGGCGCCACCCTCGCCCTGCTCGTCCCCCTCTCCCTCGGCCTCGGCATGCTCGCCGCCCGCCGTGAGGGCGGCCCCGTGGACCGGGCCGTCAGCGCCGTCACCGTGGCCGTGCACTCGGTACCGGAGTTCGCCCTCGGAGTGCTGCTGGCCGCGGTCTTCGCCCTGCACCTCGGGTGGCTGCCCGCCACTGCCGTCGGGACCGCGGTCACCGGGAACCCCGCCGTGCTGGTCCTGCCGGTCCTCGTCCTCACGGCCCGGCCCGTGTGCACCCTCAGCCGTCTGGTGCGCGCCGGGATGATCGAGGCCATGGCCTCGCCGTACGTCGCCCAGGCCCGCCGCTACGGGCTCTCCGGCTCCCGCGTCCGCTGGGCCCACGCCCTGCCGGGAGCGCTGGCGCCGGCCGGGCAGCAGCTGGCACGCACCTGTGACTGGCTGCTGGGCGGGGTGATCGTCGTCGAGGCCCTCTTCGTCGTCCCCGGCCTCGGCACCGTCCTCATCGACGCGCTCGCCGCCCGGGACGTACCGGTCGTCCAGGGCCTCGCGGTCGTCTACGGCCTCGTCACCGTCCTGGCCAACCTGGGCGCCGACCTGCTCGCGCGCCGCTTCGCCCCCCGCTCGGAGGTCGCCGCGTGAACCGCACCGGAGCGGGCCGGACGATCCGCCCCCGAGGACGACGCGCGATCCGCCGCGCGGCGCGGTACGCACCCGGCGCCGCACTGGTCGCCGTACCGCTGCTGCTCGCCGTCCTCGGACCGCTGCTCGCCGGCCCGGCCGGCCCGCGGGCCGTTTCCTTCTCCGGCGGACCGGACCACTGGCTCGGCACCGACTTCACCGGGCGCGACGTCTGGCGGCAGGTGCTGCTCGGCGGCCGGTCCGTGGTGCTCGTGGCCCTCGGGGCGACCCTGCTCGCCTACCTCGTCGCCCTGCCGGTCGGCCTCGCCGCCGCGCTGACCCGCCGGACCTGGCTGGAGGAGGCACTGATGCGGCCGCTGGACGTGCTGATCGCCGTCCCCTCGCTGCTCCTGGTCCTGCTGGTCGCGGCGGCCTTCGCCCCCGGGCCGGCCGGGCTGACCGTGCTGGTCGGCCTGGCCGCCGTACCGGAGGCGGCGCGGGTGGTGCACGCGGCCGCAGTCGAGGCCGCCTCCCGGCCCGCCGTCGAAGCACTGCGCATGCAGGGGGAGTCCTGGTGGGGCACCGCCGTCGGATACGTGGCCCGTTCCCTGCGCCGCACGCTGGCCGCCGACGCCGGGATCCGGCTGACCGGCGCCCTGTACCTGGTGGCCACCGCCGCGTTCCTCGGGGTCGGCGTGCAGCCCGACGCCTCCGACTGGGCCGTGATGGTCGACCGCAACCGCACCGGACTGTTCCTCCAGCCCTGGGCCGTGATCGTGCCCGCCCTGCTCGTCGCCGCTCTGTCGACGGGCGTCAACCTGCTGTTCGACACGGCCCTGCAGCGCGGCGGCCGCCGGAAGGGAGCACGGCCGTGACCGTCCTCGTGGACGTACGGGACCTGCGGATCGAGACCGGTGGCCGCGCCGTCGTCGACGGCGTCAGCCTGACGGTGCGCGCCGGCCGGGTGACGGCCCTCGTCGGCCCCTCCGGCAGCGGCAAGACCACCACCGGGCTCGCCCTCCTCGGCGAGTACCCGCCGGGCGCCCGCGTCACGGGCACCGTACGCACCCTGCCGGGCGGCGTCGGCTACGTACCGCAGCACCCGGCCGCCGTCCTGCACCCCGCCCGGCGCGTCGGCGCGCTGCTGCGGGACGTCGCCGCCCGCGGCGGCGGCGGTCGCCGGGCCGTCCGCGAGCGCGTCCACGCGGCCCTGCTGCGCGCGCAGCTCGCGGATCCGGCGCAGGTGGTGCGGCGCTTTCCCCACCAGCTCTCCGGCGGGCAGCAGCAACGCGTGGTGCTCGCGCAGGCGCTGCTCTTCGGGGCCCGGGTCATCGTTGCGGACGAGCCCACGACCGGACTGGACCCGCTCACCAAGCGGGGCGTCGTACGGGAGCTGGCGGCCCTCGCGCAGCAGGGGGTCGCCCTCGTCCTGTTGAGCCACGACCACGACGTCGTGCGGGAGTTGGCGGACGAGGTGGTGGTGTTGCGGGCCGGCCGCGTCGTGGACCGGGGCCCCGCGGACAGGGTGCTCGGCGCGCCGCCCGCCGAGGTGCCGCCGCGCCTTCCGCCGCAGCCGTCGCCCCCTCCGCCGCGGCCGTCGCCGCCCGCGGCCCCGCCGCACCCGTACCGTCGGCCGCCGGAGCGCGCGGCGGGGCCTCCCCGCCTGGAGGTCCGGGACCTGACGGCGGTGCACCGGACCGGCCGGGGCGCCGTGGAGGTCCTGCACGGCGTCGGCCTCTCGGCGGCGACGGGGGAGTGCCTCGCGCTGGTCGGCCGGTCGGGCAGCGGCAAGACCACCCTCGGGAGGTGCGTCGCGGGGCTGCACGCGGGCTACCGGGGCGCGGTCCTGCTCGACGGCGTACCGCTGCCGGCCGGCCTGCGGTCCCGTACCCGGGCTCAACTCGCCGCCGTGCAGTACGTCTTCCAGGACGCGAAGGCCGCCTTCGACGAGCACCGCCCGGTCCTCGACCAGGTCGCGCGGACGGCGGTCCGCCTCCGCGGGGCCGACCGCGCGGACGCGTACGCCCTGGCCCGGCGCACCGTGGAGGCGCTGGGCCTGCCGGCCGCCTCGGCGGGCCGCCGCCCGGGGGAGCTCTCCGGCGGGGAGCTCCAGCGGGCCGCCCTGGCGCGGGCCCTGCTGGCCCGGCCGCGGGTGCTCGTCTGCGACGAGATCACCTCGGGTCTGGACCCGGCGGCCCGGGGCGCGGTCCTCGACCTCCTCGCCGGACTCCGCGAACGCGACGGCCTCGCCCTGGTGTTCATCACCCACGACCTCGCCGCCGCGGCCGCGCTGGGCGACCGTACCGCCGTGATGGACGCGGGCCGCGTGGTGCGCCCGGGCCCGGTCCGCCCGGCCGCCGGTCGGCTGCTCGACTGCTGAACCGCAGCCCTGCGCGCCGGGGCCGCACCCGGTGCGCAGGGCGGGAGCGTCGGGCGGCGGCGCAATGTGCTTACTCCAAAGGGCTGTTCATGTGATCACTTCCGCGACCCGGGCGGAAACCGGTCGTTGGGGTGTCAGACGTGATCAAGAAGTGACCGTCCGACCGTGCCGTGACACCGCCGCAGCGCGCGCCCGGCCCGCCCGCCGCACCCGCCACGGACCGACCGCACCCGGCGAAAGGACCACCCATGACACTGCCCCCCGCCCGCACGCGCCCCGCACCGCGCCCGACGCTCCTGCTCACGGGCGGTGCGGGCGTACTCGGCCAGGCCCTGATCGACGAGCTGGCCGACGACCACGACCTCGTCTGCCTGCGGCGCAGCAACCCGGTCTGCGACCCGCGGGTCCGCGAGGTCAATGGCGACCTGCTCGCCCCCGGGCTGGGGCTGCTCCCCGCGGTACGGGAGGAGCTGGTCGCCCGCCTCGACGGGGTCGTGCACTGCGCCGCCGAGACCGACTGGCGCGCGTCGCCCGGCGAGATCCGGCGTACGAACGTGTCGGGCACCCGGCGCGTGCTCGATCTCGCCGTGTGCGCCGGGGCCCCCGTCCACTACGTGAGCACCGCCCACGTCGCCGGTGAGCTGGACCCGCGCGACCGCGAGCGCTTCCCCGGCGCCGCCGCCTACCTGGAGTCCAAGCGGGCTGCCGAACAGGCGGTGCGCGAGGCCGCGGTGCCCGGCGTCGTCCTGCGGCCCTCGGTGCTCCTGGGCGACTCCGCGACCGGTCGCTGCGCCGGAACCGGGGGCATCGCCGGCGTCCTGGGAGCGCTCGCCCTCGGCCGGGTCCCCGTCCTGCCCGGTGACCCGGACGCCCCCGTCGACCTGGTGCCGCAGGACCACGTCGCCCGCGCCGCGGGCGCCCTGATCCGCGCCGGGGTGACCGAGGGGGAGTACTGGCTCACCGCGGGCCCGCAGGCGCCGACCGTGCGGGAGGCCGTCGAGGCCTGCCTCGACTTCGCGGCCGACCAGGGGCTGGTCCGTCCCTCCGCGCCCCGCCCGGTCGCGGTCGGTGCGGCGCACAGGATGCTCCTGCCCCCTTCCTCGTCGCGCACCCGCCTCCACCACCGCACGGAGATGTTCCTGGCCTTCGGGCGCGAGCTGCCCTTCGCGTCCTCGCTGGGCCTGCCCCACTGCGGGCCGGCGCTCACCCGCGAGGAGGTGCGCGCCGCCCTGGTGCGCACGCTGACGGCCTGGACGGTGAGCCGCTCCCGCCTCCTGGCGGGCCGCCGGGCCCCGGAACCGGCGCAGGCCCCTGAACCGGCACAGGCTCCGGTTCCCGCACCGGTACGGCCCGCCGCGGCGGTCGGGCAGGCCGCGGGCTGACCCGCACCCCGGCCGGGCGGCGCGGTCACGGCCGGTCGGACGGGCCCGGCGCCGAGGCCCCGGTCGCCCCGCGGCGCCCCGGGACGCAGGATGGGGGAGATGATGACGGTCCTGGTGGTCGGCGTGCCCGAGGGCGAGCAGCTGGAACTGCTGCGCTCGGGCATCCAGCGCAACCCGCACTTCCGCGTCGTGTCCCATGCCCACGACGCCGCGGTGGCCCTCGCGCACGCCCGCGTGCTCCTGCCCGACATCACGGTCATGTCCCTGCCGGCCGGTCTCCACAGTCTCGACGCGGCCGCCCCGGACGTCCTCGACGTGTTCCGCGGGGTGCGCGCCCTGGACCCGCCGGGCGGGGTGGTCCTGCGGCACTCCGCGGGCGTGCCCCCGGAGGTGTCCGCCCTCGCCGTCGACGGAGCCGTGCACATCGTGCGCGAGGGGGACTCCGAGGCGCTGATGCGGGCCCTGCGCACGATCGGACTGCGCCGGGCGAGCTGCGACCCCGACGAGATGCCCTGACCCGCCCGCCCCGGGCCGCGTTCCCGGCGATGCCCGAGCGGGGTCACGGCCGAGGACGCGGGCGTCCGGCGGTGGCCCGGGCGGCACGCGGGACACGACGTCAGCGGACGGAACGGACCCGTTCCGCCTCGGGTGCGCCGGGCTGGGCCGGAATCCTGGTGAGGCCCTCCTGCGGGCCGGGGGTGCCCTCCCGGATGTCCCGGACCCCGCGGCGCAGGCCGTCGCGCAGCAGGCGGCCCAGTGGACGTTCGACGAACCGGTGGATGCACCAGGCGAGCGCCAGCATGAAGGCGGTGACGCCCAGGACCAGCGGGCCGGGGGCGATGTCGTTGCGGAACCGGTTGATGAGGGTGAGCCCGGCCATCATGTGGATCAGGTAGAAGGGGTACGTGACCGCGCCCGCGTGCGGCAGCCAGCGCCACTGGACCCGGTCGAGGGCGCCCAAGGCGATGGCCGCCATGACGAGGAAGCCGAGCGCGATGATCACGTGCGCGGGCCAGGCGGGCGTGCGGTCGGTGGCGGCTCGGCCGAGGCTGGAGATCATCCGGCCGTGCACGTAGTGCTGTGCGAGCAGGAACTGGACGCCGACGACGACCCACAGGACGGCGTTCGGGCGGAACCGGCGCATGAGGTAGAAGGCGATGCCGGCCATGAAGTACGGGGAGTACGAGGGGATCGCGAGGAAGTACAGCGCGGTGCTCTCGGCGGTGGGGGCCACGACGCCGGCCACGGTCCAGAACCCGCAGAAGAGCACGCAGTTGCGGTAGGTCACCCCGCGCAGGACGACGAGCGCGAACAGGACGTAGAACTTGAGCTCGACGAAGAGGGTCCAGTAGGCGTCGTCGACGTTCGGGACGCCGACGCCGCCCTGGAGCATGGAGAGGTTCACCACGACGTCCGCGAGCGGCTTCAGCGGGCGCACCTCCGGCCAGGTCCACAGGACGAGGGCGGTGAACGCGATGCCCGCCCAGTAGGCGGGGAAGAGCCGGGAGATCCGCGAGACCGCGAAGTCCCCGAGGGTGCGGCCCCAGACGCTCATGCAGATGACGAAGCCGCTGACGAGGAAGAAGACCTCGACACCGAGCCAGCCGTAGACGGCGAAGGGCTGGAGGCCGGGGAAGACGGCCGAGGCCGGCCGCCCCCAGGCGCTGTCCAGGGCGACGTAGTGGTAGAACACCACGCCCAGTGCGGCCAGGATCCGAACGCCGTCGAGGGCCGCGAGCCGGCGGGGCTTCTTGTCGGCCGCGGATATGCCCAGACTCATCCTTCGACAGCCTCCGTGAACGCACGGCCGTCCGGTGACTGCCGCAGGTCCGCGGAACTCTACAGCTCACTTTCGGTCATGCTCTGGGGGGTGCTTGCGGCCCGTGGGAGGACCGGGCGGTCGGGAAGCGGTACGGGTACTCCGGCCGGGCTTTGATGTTCAGCCTGTGCAACGGCTTGGACGGGGAGTGTGGCGAAGGCGGGCATCACCGGGGGGCGACGCCCCCGCTCGGCGCGGTCACCCAGGTGCCGTCATCCACGGCGTATGCCGTGACGCTGTGGTTGACCGTGTCGCCGGCCCCGTCGAAGGCGACACTGCCCGTGACACCGTCAAAGGCGGAACGGGCCACGGCCTGCGGGAGTTTCGCCCGCGCATCCTGGGGGAGGACGCCGCCATTGGCCTTCACGAGGGCCCTCACCGCCTCGATGAGCGTCCAGGCCGCGTCGTATGCGTAGGGGCCGTACCAGCCGGCCGCCTCCGGGTAGCCCGCCTTGCCGTACCGGGCCAGGAAGTCGCGCCCCGCTGCCGACTCCTCGGCGGGTGCCCCGATGTTGGTCGCGAGGTCCCCGTCCGCCTGCGGGTTCGCCGTGAGGTACTGCTGGTCGAAGATGCCGTCGCCGCCCATCAGGGGCACGTTCACGCCCGCTTGCTTGAGCTGCTGGGAGATCGGCGCCGCGGTGTCGTGGTAGCCGCCGAAGTAGACGGCTTCGGCACCCGAGGACCGTACCCTGTCGGCGAGGCCCGCGAAGGCGCGTTCTGCGGGATCGACCTGCTCGGTCCCCACGATGGTGCCGCCCAGCTTGGTGAACTCGGTCGTGAGGCCGGAGGCGAGGGCAGTGCCGTGGGTGCTCGCGTCGTCGACGACGTAGAGCTTGGTCTTCTTGGCTTTGCCGTACAGGTAACGGGCTGCGAACGGACCCTGGTGCACGTCGGTGGCGACGGTGCGGAAGTAGGTGGAGTGCGGACGGGACCGGGTGCCCGCGGCCCAGTCGGGGCCGAGCGTCAGCGCGGGATCGGTATTGCCCGGTGACACCGTCACGACGTCCGCCCGATGGAGCGGCGGGACGAGGGTCTTGGCGACTCCGGAGTTGAGGGGGCCGACGACCCCCAGCAGCTTCTCATCGGACACGAACTGGGCGGCGTTGGATTCGCCCTTGGCCGGGTCGGACCCGTCGTCCAGGGTTTTGACCTCGAAGGTCACACCGGGTACGTACCGGGATTCGTTGGCGGTCTTGGCGGCCAGGTCGGCGGAGTTCCTGATTCCGACGCCCAGGGCGGACAGTCCGCCACTCAGCGGCGCATCCACCCCGATCACCACCGTGACGGAGGAAGCACCTGAGCCCCCGGCCGCCTCGCGGCCGCGAGGCGCGTCTTCATCGCGGGTGAGGGTCCAGGTCAGGGCGGATCCCGTGACGAGCGTGGCCAGTACCGCGCCCAGGACCAGGGTTCGCCGGGCGACGGCCTGCCGTCGGCCGTGCCCCGCCCCGGCCGCCGTTCCGGTTTCGATCGGGTCCTCGGCCGGAGGCAGGGGTACGGGCGGCCCGGTCTGGCCCTCCGTCGTGCTGTCTTGCCGGGTGCGGCGGCGCGCGCCGGGGTCCACGGCGGTGGGGGTCCGTGGTGGCGGCGTCGTCGACGGAGGCAACTCCATGGTGGGCGCGACGGAAACCTGCTCCGTCGCGTCCGGTGCCGGGACGGGTGCCGTCCTCGGATCGGGCGCGGGGCTCGGGCTCGTGGCGGGCCCCTGCGTCTCAGGTCCGTTCACCGGCACGTCGTCGGCCCGGGGCGGGCTGGACCGCAGCACTGACGCCAGCATCTCGGCCGCTTCCGCGGCGCTCACGCGCTGAGCGGGGTCCTTGGTGAGGAGCGCGTCCAACACGGGGGCCAGAGGGCCGGCGTGCAGCGGAGTCCGGTACGGGCGGGTGAACACGGCCACCGCCAGGGCGTGGAGTCCCTCTGCCTCGAACGGAGGTTGCCCTTCAACGGCGTGGTAGAGGGTGGCGCCGAGCGCCCAGAGGTCGTTGGCGGGGGTCGGGCGCTTGCCCTCCAGTTGCTCCGGCGGCATGTAGTGCGGCGTACCGATGACGATCCCGCTGTGGCTCAGCTTGGTCGTCGCGTCCGCGAGGTGGGCTATGCCGAAGTCGGTCAGGACGACGCGGTCCTTGGTCAGCAGAACGTTGTCCGGTTTGACGTCGCGGTGAACGATCCGCGCCTCGTGTGCCTCGACCAGAGCGTCGAGCACGGCGGCGCCGATCTCGGCCACCCGTCGTACCGACAGCCGGCCCTGGCTGCGAATGGCGGACGCCAGGGACTGTCCGCGGATCAACTCCATGACGATGACGGGGGCGCCGTGGTGGTCCACGACATCGTGGACGGTGATGATCCCCGGGTGGCTGAGAGTGACCGCTGCGCGCGCCTCACTGGTGAACCGCCGAAGCAGCGCGGCACGGTCGCCGTCGTCCATGCCCGGAGGGAAGAGAATCTCCTTGACGGCGACTTCGCGTCCGAAGAGGTGCTGGTCGAGCCCGCGCCAGACCCGGCCCATACCCCCCTGGCCGATGCGTTCGACCAGCTGGTACCGGCCGGCGATGAGTTCCGGATTTTGCTCGGTCACGGGCACACTCTAATCGTGCCGAGCCGGCCAGGTGGGAGAAGGGTGGCTCGATCACGCCGCATCCAAGAGGCCAGGCTGTGCGCTGCCGGGCCACGGTCTAAGAGGGTGAGGGCGGTGAGCCGGACGCGCGGGGCGCCGTGGGCGCCACGCTGCTCGGCGAGGGCGGCGCGGGCCCGCCCGCCCCGCACGGGCGGTTGCCTGGCCGACCGTGCCCCGTGGATGCCCGGCGATATGAGGCGAGGCGTTCGAGGGTCTCGTCCGCGGCCCTGATCCAGACGTACGGCTTGGGCCGGTGTTCCGGGCCGGCGATCCGGTGCGCGAGGAAACGCGCCCCCCAGCGCCCGCATGAACGCGGCGACGAGCCGAGAAGCACGTTTCCCCGCAGGCCGGGACGATCCGACAGCGCAAGGACGTACCGCATCTGGCGCCGCGCGCTCCACCGGGGATTCCGGGACAGCCCTCAGGCCGCCCGGGTGTTCGCGCCGCCGGGGCCGAAGTCGCGGGCGAACCCCTCGCGGAATCCCGGCCGTTCGACCGCCCGCTCGAAGGACCGCGCGGCGCGGGCCAGTCCGGCCTCGTGCTCCTGGGCCGCCGCCAGCTCGGCGAGGTAGTCCGGCAGGCTCAGGCCGCGTGCCGCGGCGAGCGCGGCGAGCCGATCGTGGACGTCGGTGTCGAGTTCGACCGCGGTGGTGTCAGCCATGCCCCGAGTATGCCGTGCCCGCCGGCCGGCGCGGGGCCGGTTCGCCGCCGCGGGAGCGGGGGGGGGGGGGGGCGGGGGGCCCCCCCCCCCCCCCCCCCCCGGGGGGGATACACCCGGGGGGTGGGGAGGGGCGCGGGGGTTTGCCGGGTGGTGGAGCGCCC
>NZ_JBVJGW010000036.1:0-55462 GCF_055587105.1 Streptomyces sp. NPDC048461
GGTCAGGCCCCCACCCTCCGGATAACGCATACCACCTGCATAGCGCAGGGATCATGAACCGTCACCACCCGACGACAACCCGAAATCCTCAGTAGCCCGACGAACAGCCCACCCGCTGGTTGATTCGCTCCGAGACGCCCGGACCTGGCGCAAGGACAGTGACATCGTCCGGGTCCGCTGGCGCGATGCCGTCGCGCCTGGCCGAAGGTCACTCCTCGGCCGCGCGCACGGTTCTTGCAGGTACGAGCCCCCCCACGCGGCGAGTCTGTGTCGGGGGTGGTGTCGGAAATCCGGCCTTGATGGGGCCAGCCATGTCCGTTGTGCTGATATCGGGATCACTGATCAAAGTTCAATGGCAAATGGTCAAGATCACCTGTCAGAAGGCACCCACACGCTCCCCACCGCCGTCCTGTCCGCGACCGCCGCGGGAGCCGAGGTCCGCGTCCGCCTGGCCGACCCGGAACTGCGCCTGGCAGACGACGTCGCAGGGACGGACCGGGTGTCCGGGTGGGTGGAGCCGGCCGACGCGGACACCCTGACCGATGCCTCCGGTGCGGCGTGGGGGATGACCGTGCGCCGGCTGGCCGTCCCGGGGGCGGAGCGGTCGCGGTGACGGGTGACGTGCGGGTGAGTGACCGGGCCGACTCGGCGGGCGGGGCGTACATCGAGCTGTCGTGGCCGGCCCGCGTGCGGGGCCGCGCCGACTCGGCCGCGGGCATCGTCCGGCACGGCCTGCCGTACGCCCCGGGGGAGGGGTGCCCGTGCGCCCGGCACGCGTGCGGCGGGATCGTCCCCGCCTCCTGGTGCGCGGAGCACGGGGCGGCGGCGTCACCGGTGATGGAGTGGCACCCCGGCGGAGGCATCCGCTGCGCGGAGCTGGCGCAGGCCCGGGAAGGGGCAAGCCTGACCGCCTCCCCGTAGCAGCGGTACCCCCCCGCCGGTCGGGCGCAGACCACGCCGGCGAACCGTGAAAGCTTCCCAGCGCTGGGAAAGAACTGCGGTCAATGCGACCTGACGCCCGCCATCGACACGGGCGACCGGTACCGGGCGCCTGCCGCGGTCGTTGAAGGGGCAGGGAATGCACACCCCTGCGGTCCCCGGGCGCCCCGCGTGCCGGGGCCCGTTCGCCCGGCGGCGTCGTCTCTGTCCGTCACGGGGCGGGACAGAGACGACCGCCGGGCGGGCGCCCGTGCCCGGACGCGCGGTGGCTCGTTGGGTGGGGCGGGAACGCCCGTTCCGGAGGTCTCCCCCCGAGCCTCCGGGAACCGCTCCTCCGGCCTGGCGCCTGGCCGTACGCCCCTCCCGCCTACCCCCCCGGGCCGGACTGGCCGCCGCACCGCGTTCCGCAGTGCTCACGTCCAGGCGTCAGACCCACCTGCCGGTGAGCGGCCGTCCAGCCTGCGGATAGGGTCGGCTCCAGCCTGCACCGACATGGGTGTGTAGGTCAGGCCCGGTGCCCGCTTCGACGGGGGCAGTACCGCCGGGCCGCCCCACCCTTCCCACACGCTGCACACCGCCGCAGCACCCTGGTGAGCGTCACCGGAAGGCGTCACCCGGTGACGCCTGCTGAACGGGAAGCCTTCCGCCGCCGCCATGCCCGGGTGCGGCAGCGCGGCGAGCAGTAACGGCTGTCGGAGCGCTTCCGCCTCCCGAACGGGGTGTCGCTGGAGTACCACGTCGACTGGCACTCGGGGCATTCGAACTGCGGCCAGGGATGGCGGCGCCCCTCCAGCAGGGCGCGCAGTGCTTCGCCTCCCACGTCGAGCTGCGCCCGCCGAGCCCTCCACTGCCGCCACGCCGCCGTCCGGCACGTGGTGTCGCAGTACCGGCGCGATGTCCTTGCCTCTGGTGGGAGCGGGGCCGCGCAGTGCGAGCACCGCGGGGTGTTCTTCCTGGTCACCTTCCCCATGCTCCTCCCCTGTGGCCAGGCTCGGGAGTAAGCCACACTGGCTCCGGGCCCGGCGGCGTGCCAACGTCCGGCCGATGCTGCCGCCGCCGGACTCCACCTCTCACACAAACCCGCCCGCGCAGCAGTCCCGTACGCCATCCGTACGCCATCCGTACGCGATACGTACGGTTCGGAGGGTGATGGCGCCGCTCCGCCCCGCTCCTGCTCCGTGCCAAGTCGGCCCCGCTCCGCCTGGTTCCGGGCGGGGAGCGCTTGAATGTTTGACTGCCGACAACCTGTGTTGTCCGCGTCGGTATGTTGTCCGCTGGTGGCGGTGCCGCGGGTGCGGCACCGTAGGAAGATTCTGGGGAGTGCACAGGTGGAGCAGCAGGTCAGAGTCCTACCCGACGAGGACGGTGTCCGCGTCATCGTCTGCGTGGGGGACTTCGACCAGGACACCCTGGGCCCTCTCGGCCAGGCCTGTACGGATGCCGTGGACGCTCCCGGCGTACGGCGGATCGTCCTGGACGTCACCGGGGTCGACTTCGCCGACTCCTCCATGCTCAACCTGATGATCTGCATCCTGCGCACCGGCCGCCTGGCCCTGGCCGGCCCCGTGCCCCCACGGCTGGGCCGACTCCTGGACCTCACCCAGGTCCGCGCCGTGCTTCCCACGGCCGAGGGCATCGACGCGGCACGCGCCCTGTAGAAGCCGTGCCCGCCCGGCCGCCCTCAGGGTGTCCAGGAGGAGCGTCTGTTCGTTGTAGAAGGGGTGCGCTTCGGGGAATCCGTCCATCCGGGTCTTCCGGGGCGTGTCCGTGGTCCTGGCCCTGCTCATGCCGTCAGCCCCGCCCCTCCGCCGCGGGCATCGTCCGCCACGGCCTGCCGTACGGCTAGCCCTGGAGGGGTCAGCAGGCTGTGGATCGGGACCCGGTGGCCGCCGCGGCGTTCGTGTAGATGGTGAAGACCCGGTCCAGGCCGACGATGCGCAGGATGCGGAGGCTGTTTTCCGGTACTGAGGCCAGGGCCATGTCGCTGTGTTGTTCGGTGGCCAGGTTCAGGGCGGCCAGGAGGGTGCTGATGCCGCTGGAGTCGCAGAATTCCAGGTCGGCCAGGTCTACGACCAGCAGCTGCCCGGGTAGCAGGGTCAGTTCCTCGACCGTGGTGCGGAGGTCGGGTGCGGTTGCGTAGTCGAGGTCACCGGTGATCTCCAGTACGGGACCGGTTGCGGCGTCTCGGGAGGTGATCGTCAGCGGGCTCATGTCGGGTTGTTTCCAGTGGTGGGAAGCGGGGCGGGTACGCCGAGGGCGAGGAGGGCGGTGTCGTCGTCGAGTCCGTCGCCGAACCCGGTGAGGAGTCCGGTCAGGGCGGTGATCAGGGCTTGGGGGCCGGCCGGGGGCTGGTCGGCGGTGAAGGCGCGCAGGGCGTCTTCGCCGTAGAGCTCGCGTTCGGGTCCGGTGCGGGCTTCGGTGAGGCCGTCGGTGTAGAGGAGCAGGGTGTCGCCGGGCAGCAGGCGGGTGCGGGCGGCGGTGAACCGGACCTGGGGCAGGACGCCGATGAGCATTCCGCCGGGGGTGGGGAGGTAGTCGGCGGTGCCGTCGGCGCGCTGGATCAGCGCGGAGGGGTGCCCGCCGGAGGCCAGATGCACACCGACGTGGCTGTCGCCGGTTTCCAGGACGCCGAAGATTGCGGTGCAGTAGCGGGTGTCGCCCCTGCGGTACCGCTCGTGGAGGACGGTGTTCAGGGTGGTCAGCACGGTGACGGGGTCGGGATCGTGGAGAGCTGCGGCGCGCAGGGTGTAGCGGGTCAGCGAGGTGACCGCGGCGGCCTTGGGGCCCTTGCCGCACACGTCGCCGAGGAAGAACGCCCACCGGCCGGCATCCAGGGGGAACAGGTCGTAGAAGTCTCCGCCGAGCAGGTCCGGCGAGGCCGTGTGGTAGTACGAGGCGGCTTCCAGCCCCGGGACCTCGGGCAGCGCGAGGGGCAGCAGGTTCTGCTGGAGGACGGCCAAGGCCTCCTGGAGACGCTCACGGTCGGCCTCGGCCTGCCGGCGCGCCTCCTCCGCCTGATGCCGGGCCGCCTCGGCCTCACGGCGGGCTTCCTCGGCGGCCTGGCGGCCGCGCAGCAGCTCGGCCTCGTAGGCGCGGCGGTCGCGGGCGTCGAAGACGGTGGTGCGGATCAGCAGCGGCTCGCCGTCCTGGCTGGTCTTCACCCGGGAGGTCACCAGGACCGGGATCCGCTTGCGGCCCGCGGCCTTGAGGTCCAGGGCGACACCGCTGATCTCGCCCTTCATCTGCATCATCGGCGCGAAGTGCGTCTCGTGGTACAGCTTGCCGCCCACGGTCAGGAGATCGGTGAACCGCATCTGCCCCACTACCCCGGACCGCTCCAGGCCCAGCCACTCCAGCAGCGTGGTGTTGATCTTCGCGATGGTGCCGTCCATCAGCGTCGACAGGTACCCGCACGGCGCCTGCTCGTACAGCTCCTCCGCACTGCCCTCCAGCAGCGCGGTGAACACCGCATCCGTGGAGTTCACGTCCCCCTCGCCGGGCTCGGGCACCTGCCCGGTGCGGCACATCAACGGCGCGTCCCGACGAAGCCGGTGATCGCCGCAGCGGTCGCCTGCGGCGCGCTCAGCTGCGGGCAGTGGCCCGTCGCCTCCAGCGTGACCAGCCGGCTGCCGGGAATCGCCGCGTGGACGTAGGCGCCGACCTCGCGCGGGGCGATCACATCCTGCTTGCACTCCACGACGAGCGTCGGCACCGCGACCGACCCCAGGTCCCCGCGGCTGTCGGACAGGAACGTCGTACGCGCGAAGACCCGCGCCATGTCCGGGTCGGTCGCGCAGAACGACGTCGTCAGCTCCTCGCCGAGCTCCGGCCGGTCCGCGTTGCCCATGATCACCGGGGCCATGGCCGCCGACCAGCCCAAATAGTTCGACTCGAGCGACTCCAGCAGCTCGTCGATGTCGTCCTCGCTGAACCCGCCCCGGTACCCGTCCTCGTCGATGTAGCGGGGAGAGGGAGCGACCATCACCAGCCGCGCGAACCGCTGCGGTGCCTTCGCGGCTGCGAGCACCCCGACCATGGCACTGACCGAATGCCCCACGAACGTCACGTCCCGCAGGTCCAGCTCCTCGCACACCTCCAGCACGTCCCGCGCGTAGCCCTCCAGCGAGCTGTAACGCTCCTCGTTCCAGGCTGCGGGCGCCGACTGGCCGGACCCCACGTAGTCGAAGAGCACCACCCGGAAGTCCTCGGCCAGGGTCGGGACGACCAGGCGCCACATGTTCTGGTCGCAGCCGAACCCGTGCGCAAGCAGGAGCACCGGCCCGTCCGCACGGCCGGTGACGGTGACGTTGTTCCTGCGACGGATATCCATCCGGTCAGTTTCCCATCACCCTCCTCAGCCCCGGCCAGCACCCCTAAGCCCCCCGCCGGAGCGTGTCTGAAAGATCGTGTAAGTCCGTGATGTGGGAGCCTGGCCCGGGGCTCGGCCTCGGGCCTGTGGGCCAGGCGGATCGGACGAGTCATGGCAGACAAAAACGAAGCGGCCGCGTCCGTGGCCGGCGACAAGACGGTCGACGAGGTGGTCGAGCGGCTGCTCGACAAAGCTGACGCCTCCGGGGCGGCCCTTCTCGGTGAGGGCGGACTCCTGACCGAGATCACCAAGGCCGTTCTGGAGCGGGCCCTGGAAGCCGAGATGAGCGAACACCTCGGCTACGAACGCGGAGATCTTGCAGGTCACGGGTCGGGGAACTCCCGCAACGGAACCTCGCCGAAGACGGTCCTGACCGATGCCGGCGCCGTCACGCTGGCGATTCCGCGCGACCGAAACGGCGACTTCGAACCGAGGCTGGTCCCGAAGAACGCCCGCCGCCTCGCCGGGTTGAACGACCGGATCCTCTCGCTCTACGCCCGCGGGATGAGCGTGCGCGACATCCGCTCCCACCTCGCCCAGATCTATGGCGTCGAGGTCAGCCCGGACCTGATCAGCAAGGTCACCGACGCCGTGATCGACGAGCTCGTGACCTGGCAGAACCGGCCCCTCGACCCGGTCTGGCCGATCATCTACATCGACGCGTTGTGGGTGAAAATTCGCTCGGGTGCGGTGACCTCGAAGCCGGTCTATCTGGCCGTGGGCGTCGACATGGACGGCCGCAAAGACGTCCTCGGTCTGTGGGTCGGCTCCGAGGGGGAGGGAGCCACCACCTGGATGGCGGTCCTCTCCGAGCTGCGCAATCGGGGTATCGAGGACGTCTGCATCGTGGTCTGTGACGGGTTGAAGGGCCTGCCGGACGCGGTCACCGCGACCTGGCCGAAGGCCACCGTCCAGACCTGCGTGATCCACCTGACGAGAGCCTCGCTCAGGCTCTCCTCGTCGCGGGACCACCCGAAGCTGGTCCCGGCCCTGAAGGCCGTCTACACAGCCCCGACCGAGGCGGCGGCCGAGCAGGCCCTCGATGCTTTCGAGGCCTCTGAGCTGGGCGAACGCTATCCGGCGATCGTGCGGACCTGGCGGTCGGCCTGGCCGGAGTTCACGCCCTACCTGGCATTCCCGCCGGCCATAAGGACCGTGGTCTACTCCACGAACATGGTCGAATCCATGAACGCGCGGCTCCGCAAGGCCACCCGGAACCGTGGCCATTTCCCCTCGGAGCAGGCCGCATTGAAGGTCCTCTACCTCGCGGTCCGCGAGCAGATCAACCCGAAAGCGCGCGACGCGAACCACGTCGCCGCACACTGGAAAGAGGCACTGAACCAGTTCTCACTCTTCTTCGAGGACCGGCTCAGCATCCAATGACACCAGGCGACTTACACAAGATCGCTGACACGCCCTTTTACAGTCCCTGGCCGGACGAGCCATTGCTCTGACGGACTTCGGCCCGGGCGATATGGGCCAGGGCCGAGACCGGGGTGACCAAGCATCGATGCAGGGCAGGCCACCCCGCTTCCTCAGGGTGTTCTGTACGGGAGCTGTCAGCCGTCGTACGTAAGGTAGGCGTCCCATGGAATGAAGGCGTGCGGCGCTGTGACGGGTGTGGGAGCGAGGACGCGGCGGCCAGCGAAGGTCAGGTTGTCGGCGACTACCGCGAGCTCGGACATCACCAGCGTGTTGTGCACGTCTCGCAGGGATGCGCCGATGAGGTCTTCTCCTTCACGGGGTGCTGACCAGGTGTTGATCGTAGGAACGCTGCTGCCAGGCGGAGTTACGCGTATGCCTTCGATGTCAATGTGCAGGGTTTGGCCCGGCATGTTCGCCAGGTCGTCCCTATCCAGGGGAAGGTGACGTGCTGGTCTGGACGTATCTCGATTGGGCTGGCCGGCTGCTTTGTGGGCCGCGTTCCCGTACGCGAGCCACAGGACGACGGCGCCGTTGCCGTCGGGCCCCCGGTCCTCGTCCTGTGGGATGTACGGGTCGGGCCGGTGAGGCGGGTACACCTGGGCAGAGCGGTAGCTGTACCACTCATCGACCTCGTGAATGGCCAGGGTGGCAAGAGCGTAGTGGGCCATCGCCAGGGCCAGCGCCAGGATCTCGCCGTCGCGAGCTCCCTTCGCGCACGCTGCGATGAGCTGGTCATCTTCCCAGTAGGCGAACCCTCGGAACAGGTGAGGCGGGCCATCGGGGTTGTGGACATCGGGCATCAGGAAGTCGACCCGGGGCGTGAAGGCAGAGGCGCATCCGCCGGCTTCAGTCCAGCTCAGACGGACGCCGCGGTGGTCGTAGCGGATGGTGCTGAGGAGCCGGGTGAGGCGCTGACCGTGGGTGGCTACAGCGAGTTCTCGGCAGGGCCTGCACATGGACTCCTCACACGTGCGGCCAGACGCCCCACACAGGCAGCGTTCGGAGTCTCGGGCCAGCGGCGGGGTGTAGGGAATGAGCTGCGGCAGCATCTCCGCAGTCACGGCCGGCCTGACGTGGCGCTCACTTCTGATGCCGAGCTCCCGGTACGGGCTGGTCGCAGAGCTTTGTGCGGCGCCCATCCCCACGGTGTCCTCGCTGGGGAGGAAGAGCACCCCAATGCCGCCGGTAGACCGTGCCACGGTGAGCTCCTCGCTTGGACGTGAGTGGGCAGTGCTGGTCGTAGTGAAGGGTAGCGAGCCGGGTTCCGAGTCACGGGGGAGACCGCGTTGTGCGCAGGCCGGGACAGCTCTGTGACCGGGCGCCTCCGATGTCCGCCAACGCGCATGTGCTACCACGCGGGAGCCGCTGTACCCGGAAAGCGTCGAGCCTGCGCCCGCAGGATGCTCAGCTCTGAGCAACGCCGCGACTCTTCCTGGCTTCGTGCCGGGCGGGGAGCCTTCATGCCTCCTGCTCAGTAGTTCCCAGTCACTGCCGGACGGGATGCCTTCGCCGTACCGTGTTCGCGGTAGGACGCTTAGGTCGCGGGCCTCACTGGTCTGTGGTGGGCCCGTACTGGGCGCCGTCGTTGTAGATCGGGTCGGTGGGGGTGTCCTGCGGGGGCTGGGCGTCGGGGTCTGGGCCGTAGGCGGCGCCGTCGTCGTAGATGCCGGTCATGGTCAGCCCTCTTCGGTCTCGGTGGTGGGTGCCCAGGTGTTGCCGGTGCGTTGGACGAGGTAGACGTCTGGCCACGCGGCACGGCTGTCCGCGACGACCGCATTAGCGGTCGGGCGGTTCAGCCGGCCCAGCGGCTCGATGTCGTCGGGGTCGGACATGGACGCGATTCCGTACTCGGTACCTGCCGTAGTCAGCCCTTGTGGTGTCGGTTGACGTGGTTGTTGATGCTGGCCGGGGCCCCGGCGTACCCGCAGCCTTGGGGGCAGAGTTTCCAGCCGCCCCGCTCGAGAGCTGCTTCTCGGATGGTCTCCCGGCCACCGGGGGCGAAGTCCGTGTCAGAGAGGAGCCTGGCGACGGACGCTTCGTGATGGACGGCCATGTACGCCGCTTCGGCGATCTTGTCGTGGCCTTGGGCGAAGAACTTCCCAAGACCGATCTCTTTCCCGCATCCGCACCAGCAGAAGCCTGTCGGGAGGAGGCGGGGCTTGGTCACTGGGCGTTCTCGGCGTCGAGGGTCTCGACGATGTCGAATGAGATGTCGGCGTCCTCGGTTGCGGCAAGGAACTCGGCTGCGACCTCGCTCGGGCTGGTGGCCTCGGTGTGGACGTTCAGGATCATGCGGTAAGTGGGCATGCATTCAAGATAGCAACTCAAATCATTGATTCAAGAGTTAGTTTCAAGACTTTGGGGTGGTGTCCGAATGCATGCACGACCTGTCGCCGGACCCGCCGGACCCGTAACACCAGTGTTGACAGCCTCTTGGGGCGGCGAGCTTCTCCTCGGGGGCGGGCAGTTGCGGGTACAACGCTGGTTCCCTCGGCACCATTTCGCCGGTCACGGACTGCTGACAGTTGGCGCAGCGGAAGACGGTCATGCCGCACTGCCGGGCCGTCCGCCTGCGGACGGATTGCCGGGCGGTCGTAGACTCGCGCGCCATGGAAGACATGTTCGAGCTGGGGGCCGTCAGTTGCCCGTCCGGCACCCTGGTACTCATTGACGGTGGCTACCTGGGGCTGTGGAGCGGGGACCAGTCGCCGGCGGACATCGATCCGGCTTCCTTGGGTATTGAAGACGCCGCAATGGCCGCCGACGTAACGGGCGCTGTCGACTACGTCGTCAGCGGGCCGGACGCCTCAGAAGCCGTTCGGAGCTTCGACCGTCAGCCAGGCTCCAGACTTCATGACATCCCGGCCTCGAAAGCCGCCGAATTCGAGGCGACGTTCGATGGACATTGCCGATCTGCCGGTCTTGCTGCCCGGCTGGAGGCCCTGCCGGTCAGGGAGGCGCACGCCCGCAGGGCCCGCCGGACCGGCGAAGAGGGCGGTGGCGGCTTTTTGATCTTCGGGGTGCCCGTCGTTGCAGTGGGTGGGGTACCCCGAAGTCGGCGCCTGCCCGTGCTGGCTAGACGGGTCGACTACGGCGACGGTGTTGGAGAACGCTGGTCCGAGATCTCGATCCGGATGAGTGAGGGCCGGGTGGCGTCATCGGTTTCCTTGGGTGAGATCGGCGTGGACTGGGCACGTGTGCTTTTCGGCGATGTCGAAGCCCTGGGCCTCTGGCAGCACGATGAGCCGGTGGACGGCTTGGCCGATGTGGCGTTCTGGGGTGCCGCGGCAGATGAAGCGGCCGCGACGTTTGCCGCACCCGAACTGGGCACGGTCGGCGAGGAAGGTGTTCGCGGGTGGACTGACCTCCCCGTCTCGGAGGCCAGGGACAGAGCACGTGCTCTGTTGAGATGGAAGGACGAGACTGGACGGCGCATGGCGGTGGACTTCCGGCCGCACTCCCATCACTGGCAGATCATGCGCGAGGTACGTGCTTCGCAAGTCCAGGCCGGATCGGTGGCCCTCGGTGATGCCCGTGTGCTGTGCGCAATGACGAGCTGGGGAGATGGCTTCTTCCCGGTGATCGCCGATCTGGATTCATCGGGTGACCTCCTCGCAGTGCGAGTGTGCTTCTCCGACGCGCCCTGAACAGGCGGCCCAGAGCGTGCGGGATGGGCACAACGAGGGGGTGGACAAGCAGGAGAAGCTCCTGGCAGACACGGGTGATCTTGGTCCGATGAGGTGGTGCTTGCTGCCCGGACGCGCGCGGTCGACCGGGCTGGGACCGCTTTTGGGCCCCGTCGAGCGGCCCGGACATGGCAGGAGTCGATCACCGCCCTCGACCAGTCCGGCTTCTTCGCGACCCGCAGTTTTTCAGCAGCACCAGGTGCAGTCGGTCCCAGACGCCGGCGTCGTTCCATGCCGCCGGGCGCCGCCAGCAGGTCCTGCCGGATCCGAAGCACAGCTCCTGCGGCACTCGCGGCCATGGATCGTGCCGGATGAACTGTGGCCGTTCATCGCGCCGTTGCTGCCCGATCCGGCGCCGAAGCAGGTGAAGGGGCGCCCTCGGGCGCGACTGCGATCCACCCCGCAGCCGCTCTGGCCTCATGAATCTCCGCATCACAGCTCCTTGAACCTTGCGGACTTCTGGGCGAGCACCTCGGCGAGGAACCCGGATGCCTGGGCGCCGAGCATCCGGTACAGCGTGACCATGCTGGTGATCGCGGTGTCCGCGACTTCCTCCTGGACATGCAGCCAGGAACCCTGCGCCTTGCGAGGGTTCGTCCCCCAGGCGCCGACCACGGCCTGCGCGGATTCGCCGACCTCTTCGGTGAGCTTGAGGACCTGTAGCGTCCACTGCTGCTCCGGGGTCATCCCCCGCTCGGTGTCCAGGCCGGTGAACAGTTCGCCGAGCATGCCGATGGTGTCCCACACGGCCGGGTACGGCGGTTGCGGTGTGAGGGACCCCTGCACGGGGCCGGCCAGGGCACTGGTGTCCAGGCGGGTGTACCACTCGTTGGCCAGGATCCGTTGCCGGACGTCGTCCGGAACGCCAGAAAGAAGAGCGGGCAGGGCACGCTGGCCTTCGACCTGGCTCCGGTGCGCGAGGATGGCCCTCCACTTCGTCGCGGCAACGGGTCCCACATCGACGCTCACGGTGACCTGGTCGTCGGGGACGCTCCGGACCGTCTTGCCGACGCGCGCGAGAAGCGGGCCGAGGTCGCCGACACCCGACTGCGGGTGGGTTGCCAGGTACAGGGCGCCTGGCGTCCAGGGTTCGCCTGCCTCGGGGTAGAGGTGGGGGAGACCGGCGGCGTGAACGGCGAGCTGGGTGACGCGGTGGGTGTGCAGGTGGTCGGGGTGGCCGGTCAGCTGGCCGTACTGGTCGTGGGTGATCACGATGTCCGGCCGCAGCTCACGGATGTGGCCGACGATCTGCCCGACCACCTCATCGAGGGGTGCTTCGCACAGGCGGGGCCGGCCGGGCGCGGACTCGGGAACGCGGGCGTCGGCGTAGCCGAGCATCCGAGGTTTCCCGGCCCCCAGGATCGCGAGGGCATCGGCGAGTTCGGCGGCTCGGTGCGTGTCGGCGGCCCAGGTGGCGGTGACCACGGCGGTCGCCGCGCCCGCGGCGGCGTGCTCTGCGAGGACGCCGCCGGCGAGGAGCGCTTCGTCGTCGGGGTGTGCGAAGACGGCGAGGAGGGAGGGCTTAGGTTGCGTCACGGGTGTCTCCAGACAGAGGAGTCGGTGTGGGGGGACGGGGTGGTGGGCGGTTACGGGCTTGGTACCGAGCCCTTGCCGGTGGCTGCGTTGGGCGGGGCAGCGGACCCGGCGGTGGTGCGCTGCGCGGTCAGCAAGATCGCCGCGAGGGTGCCGGCCTCGGTGATCCGGCCGTCGCCGCACATCGCTACCGCTTCGTCCAACGTGACCCAGCGCAGCTCCATGTCGGCCTCGCTCGGATCCCGGTGGTGCTCGCCGATGCTGAGGCCCCGGGCGAGGTACAGGTGCTCGCGGGTACGCGCGCCGGCAGGCATACGCCACATCCTCGTCAGCAGCTCGACCTCGGAGGCGTGGATGCCGGCTTCCTCAGCGAGTTCTCGGCGTGCGGCCGGCAGTGGATCTTCGCCGGGCTGGCATCCGCCGCCGGGGCACATCAGCAGCCGTTGTCCGCAGACGTAGACGTTCTCCTCCACCAGGGCTATCCGGCCGCGGTCGTCGAGGGCCACGACGCGAACGCCGTCGGCGGAGTCGGTGTACTCGTACGTCCCCATGCTCTGGTCGGTGCGCCGGACGGAGTCCCGGCGCACCACCACCCGGACTCCCGTGTATTGGACGTTCGACGAGACCGTGGTCCAGCCGTCGATCATGCCGATTCCTTCGTCTGAGACTGCTCCACTGGCTGGAGGCCCAGGGCTGCTTGGCGGGCGTGCCGCCTGGCTGGCGAAGCGCGGTGGATGCGCGGCGTATGGGGGTGGAGCGTGTATGAGGGCATGGCACTCCCAAGGGGTGAGGGTCGTCTTGCGGGTTGCGAAGGCCCCGGCTCACGCGGGCCTGTGTGGCGCGGTCGGGTTAGTTCCAGGGCTGGCCGGGTGGTGCGTAGGGCTGGAAGTGGGCGGGCGGGTGGTCGAGGGGGAGGGTGGGGTCCCAGGCCGTCAGGCACTGGGCGCTGGGCACGAAGAGCGGCTGGGGCAGTGCGTCGTTGGGCCAGAACCTCCAGGACTCCAGGGCTTTCGCGCGCTGGTGGGGGGTGCCGGTCCAGCGGGTGACGAGGAGGGGGCTGTGATCCGGACGACGTCGCCCACCCGGTCCAGGAGGGTGCCCAGCACGTGTATGGCATCGGGGTCGGCCACGATGCCGGCCTCCTCGTGGAGTTCACGGATAGCGGCCTCGGCAAGGCTTTCGCCTGGCTCCATGGTTCCGCCGGCGAGCTCCCAGGCTCCGCGGCGGTGCAGCCCGAGCAGGACGCCCTGCGGGCTGTGGACGATCACACCGACGCCCAGCGCTGCCGTCGGTACCGGTGGCGCGCTGCTGCGTGGGCGGCTCGGTACCCGCTCGGGGCGACGGGCAGAATACAGCCGGTAGGAGACCGTGCTGTCCGGCTGCGGGGAGTCGATCGCGGTGACCGACTCCATGATGAGGCCGCGCTCGCCGAGGAGGTCCTCCCAGAGCTGCGGAGTCAGCGTCCACATGTTCACGGGGTGGTCGTCGGTGGTGCCGGGCAGCCGCAGGATCTCGGGCCGCGCAGCTACCTGGGTAGCGGGGCCGACCCCGGCGGAGTTCGTGTGCAGCGCGGAGAAGAGCAGGCGCCCGCCGGGCCGAAGGGCGTTCGCGAGGGCGGGCAGGAGCCGGGCGGGGTCCAGGTACAGGACCGAGCAGACGGAGTAGATCAGGTCGTACGGATCTGAGTCCTGTAGGTGATCCACGGCATCCGCGCACATCAGGCGCAGGCCCGGAGTCTGCGGGTATCGGGCGAGCGCACGCTCGTGCTGTGCGGGGGAGGCGTCCACGGCGGTGACGTCGGCGCCTCCGACGGCCAGTCGGGCGGCATGCCGTCCGAGACCGCTGCCGAGGTCGAGGACCCGCAGTCCCGTCACGTCGCCGAGGACCTCGATTCCGGGTCCGGCGCCCTCGATTCCCCAGTTCCACTGCTCCAGTTCGGGCAGCTCGATTCCGCGGGCGATTTGGTGTGTCCCGTAGGTGTTCCAGATTGCGAGGGTGTCCTTCTCGGCGGTCAACAAGTCCTCCTTCAGGAAGCAGGGCACGAGTTCAGGGGCGCAGGGCGAAGCAGCGGAGCACGTCGAGGTCGGCGGTCTGGACGCTGGACCAACCGGAGGTGAGGAGTTCGGTCTCGGCGGGGCTGATTCCGAGGCTGTGGAGGGGGTCGGTGGCCTTGCGGCGGCCCGCGATTTCGGTGACTGCCCAGAAGAGGCCTCCGGGTGCGAGGAGGTGGCGGACGCGGCTGAGGAAGGCCCGCTTGTCGTCCATCCACCGGTAGACCAGACGGCAGGTGATGACCGCGTACGCGGGATCCGGCAGGGTCGTGAGGTCGCCGTTGGTGATATCTGCGCACCGCCATGCCGGCCCTGAGCCGGGCCGTGTGTCGTGGGAGGCGGCGAGTTCCACGGCTGTGGGGGAGATGTCGATGCCGGTGGTGCGGTATCCACGTTCGTGGTGGAGGTGGCGGGCCAGGGAGCCGTCGCCGCAGCCGATGTCGAGGGCCGGGCGCCCACGGCCGGCGCCGAGGCGCTCGTCCGTCAGGCGTGTTTCGGCACCGTCCAGGTGCCGGTACCGCCGGCCGCCGGCCCACAGCGCCTCCCAGTAGTCGGCGTTCACGATGCTCCTTCACGGGCGGGCGGCACGGCGGTCCGCGAGAGCGGGACAGGCATGTCCCGCAGCTCGCGGACGGGGGAGAGGAGCAGGAGGACCACGGGGACGGTCTGGAGGACCGCGCCGACGGCGAGGGTGACGCGTACGCCCAGGAAGAGGACCAGGGCGCCGGCGACCGCGGCGGCGACGGGTCGGGCTCCGGCGGTGAGCGTGGTGCTCGCGGCCTGCATGCGGCCCTGGAAGCGTGGCTCGCACAAGGTCTGTCTCAGGGACCTCTGACTCGTCCCGGAGGCCGTTGCCCAGAACAACTGTGCGGCCAGCGCCACTGTGAGGACGATCTGCCAGGCGAGGCCGGTTCCGGCGAGCAGGAGGGGGATTTGAGCCAGCGGGCTGACAGTGAAGCCGATGACGATCGTCAGCCCGATGCCGATACGGGAGGAAATGCGCGGGGCGAGGAGCGCCCCGGCCAGGCTGCCGGCCCCACCCACCCCCATCATCACGCCGAACGCGCTCGGGGACATGCGCAAGCTGGTCAGCAGGTAGTACGACCAGTACGTGTTCATGATCGCCAGGTCGAAGCTCAGCGTGGACAGGGCAGCGATCACCGTACGGATGGTGGGCTGCCCGGCCACGTAGCGCAGCCCCTCACCGATGTCCTGCGCGAGGCTGCCGCGGCCCTCGGCGGGCGCGGAAGCCGGCTCGGGGGTGCGGATGCGCCACACGAGGAATGCGGAGACGAGGTAGGACAGGACGTCGGCGAGGATCGAGCGGGCGGCGCCGACGGCGCCGACCAGCGCGGCGCCCACGTTGCTGCCCGCGCTGTCGGCCACCGACGAGGCCGCGCCCAGCCGCGAGTTCGCATAGTGCAGCAGGTCAGCCTTGACGAGGACAGGCAGATAGCTGATGGACGCCGAACTGTGCACGACCTTGGCGATGCCCAGGACGAAGGCGACCGCGTAGAGCTGGCCGATGCCGAGCATCCCGGCGAAGGCGGCGGCCGGAATGGTCACGAGGGCTGCGGCAGCGGTGAGGTCCGCGGCGATCATCAGGGGGCGCTTGGCGTGCCGGTCCGAGAACGCGCCGGCCGGGAGCGCCACGATGGCGTTCGGGAGCTGGCCGAGGAAGGCGAGCAGCGCGACCTGGGTCGTGGAGGCGCCCAGGTCGAGCACGGCCAGGGTGGGGAGGGCGACGGTGCTGACCGCCGAGCCTGACAGGCTCGCGCACTCGCTGCCGACGAGACGCCGCAGGTCCGGGGAGACGCGCTTCCGGAACGTGGCCGGCTGGGTCGAGGTCGTCACCCGCTCTCACCACCCGGCAGCTGTGGGGCGATGACGTTCGCGTACAGCTGGCCAGTGGCGAAGTGGGTCAGGACCTGGTGCGTGAACGGATGGCAGTCGGGCGGCGGAGCAGCAGGATCGACCCACACCAGTTCGCTGTGCGTCTGCGGCTCGCGGTTGTACGGGGTGCCCTCCCATTCCCGCACCGTGAAGACGGCGCCGATCACCCGCTCGCCGTCCGCCGCGTGGAAGTGGGGCAGCTGGCAAAACCGCAGCCGGTCCGGGGCGAGGTGGATGCCGACTTCCTCGGCGAGCTCGCGCGCCGCACCCTCGTCGAGGAACTCGTCTTCCTCCAGGCGACCCCCGACCACGGTCAGCATCCCGGGGGAGTGCCACGACGTCTCCCGGTGCCGCACGGTCAGGACCCAGCCGTCGCCGGGGCGCTGGAGCAGGACCATGACATTGCCGATGCTTCGGTGTACGGCGCTCACGGGCGGTCCTCCCTCATGAGGCGGTCCAGGGTCCGTCGACCCCGGGCCGTGACGAGCTCGTCTCCGTTGTCCGGTCCCCAGGCCATGCAGTTGACCGCGTCCAGCGCGGTCAGGCAGCGCAGAGCCTGACGCTCGGCGTCGGTGAGCGACCGCCCGTACCCTCGGAGGAACGCCTTCTCGCGGTCCGAATGGTCGGCCCACTGGGTGGCCGCGAGGATGACGAAGTCCTGCACACGGGCCGCCGGCCTGGCGCGTTCGAAGTCGATGAGCGCGAGCACACCCTCGGACACCATCCAGTTCCTGGGCTGGTTGTCGCCATGGATGTAGCCGACGGGAACGGGGCCGACGCGGCGAAGCCGGGCAGCGTGGTCCCGGATCAGCTGCCGCTCGTCCTCGGTCAGCCGGTCCCCGGCGCGAGCGAGGTACTTCTCCGCTCCGTCTGCAGCGACGTCCAGGGAGGCTTCGGCCTCGCCCCGATCGGCGGACTCGAGATCCCCGGCCTCGTAGAGCCGGGCACACAGCACTCCCGCCTGCTGGTGCACCGCCCGCCACTCGACGATTTCCAGGCCGAGCTCCTTCGCCGGCGCGCCGGGGACTGCGGTGAGCAGCATGACCAGGTCCTGGGCCTGACTGTCGACGAGCTGCGGTGCCCGGGTGTGCCCCAGGGCAGGAACGACCTGACGGTACGCCCGGCTCTCCCGCTTGTAGAACTTCTCGCTGGGCGAGACCTTCAGGGACCAGGAGACCCCGCCGATGCTCTCCAGCTCCCGCACCCGGGAGCGGTCCCAGTCGTGCGAGGCGTCACGTACCGCCGAGACGGCCCCGATCCGTTCCTCCGCCCAGCGAAGCAGCGACGCGGGCGGGGTCTTCGCTGTCTGCTTCACGCTGCGCTTCCCTCCATGGACGAGGCGGGCGTACGCCGGCCGCGCCCCTCGGCCGCGGTGTGGACATCCGGCACGGGTTTCTCCCTCGGGGATGTGCGGCCCGCCGCTTCGCGCGGGCCGCAGGGGCGGGCGACGTGGTCAGCGGTCCTGGGAGAGTGCCAGGAGCTCCGCAAAGGTCCCGCCGCCATGGACAAGATCGTCGAAGCGGCCCTGCTCGGAGATCCGGCCGTCTTCCATCACGACGATGTGGTCCGCGATCTTCGTGTTCTCCAGGCGGTGGGTGACCATGATGGTGATCCGGTCGGCGGCGATGGCCTTGATCTGCTCGAAGATCAGGTGCTCACCGCGAGGGTCCATCTGAGAAGTCGGCTCGTCCAAGATCAACAGGTCGGGCTTGCGGTACAGCGCCCGAGCGCACGCCTCGCGCTGAAACTGCCCGCCGGAGAACTCGACGCCACCCCAGATGTCACGGGCCTGGAGGCTGTCCAGGCCGTCGGGGAGCTCTTCAATGGCTTCGCGCAGGCCGACCGCGTCGATGGCCTCCCACACGGCGCCGTCATCGTGGGTGCGTGGCTGTCCGAGGGTGATGTTCTCGCGCACCCGCAGTGGCCACTTGGCGAAGTCCTGCGGGACCAGGCCGGTGCGCCGCCAGACGGTGTCCGGGGCGGTGGCGGCGAGGTCGCGTCCGTTCCAGGTGACCTTGCCCTTGTCGCTCAGGTAGATCCCCGTGAGCAGTCGCAACAGGGTCGACTTCCCCGAGCCGTTCGCTCCGACGATCGCGAGGATCTGCCCGCGCTCCAGGGTGAGGGAGACCCCGTCCACCGCGGGTCGGTCCTTGCCCGGGTACTGGTAGACGACCTCGTCGAGCCGGATCTCCTCGACCGGGCCGGTGATCTCATGCGGTCCGCGCTGGGGAGTGCGTGCGGCGGCCTCGTCGAGGAAGGCCTGCATGTCGGTGAGGTAGAGACTGGTGTGGAAGACCGCGGCGCCGTTGATGACGACCTGGGAGAGGGCGGCGAGTGCGGTCTGGACGGCGATGACGGCCGTGGCGGCGATGGCCGGTTCGATCCGGCCGGTCACCGCGAGCCAGGCGAGCGCGCCCCAGGTCGCCAGAAGGAACACGCCGCCGGCCAGCGCGGAAAGCAGGGAGATCCGCAGGGTTCGGGGCGCGGCCGCCAGGTTCCGCTGGTCGCACCGGTCGGATAGGGCCCGGTACCAGTAGACGAGGTAGTCGGTCATGCTGTTGGCGCGGACCTCATCGCCGTACTGGGACGCCGTGGCCCACCAGCGCATCATCCCGCGCACGTTCCTGTCGGAGATGTTGGAGTAGTGGATCTCGTAGTCGACGCGGGCGGTCAGCACGGCGCCGATACCTGCAGGCAGCACGGCGAGGAGCAACAGGGGCAGCATCATCACGTTCAGCAGGGACAGGACGCTGCCGGCGGTGACCAGGCGGATCAGCGAGGACATGAACCGCTGCGCGTCGGTGACCATCACGTGGGTACGGACCACCCCCATCTCGGCCGCCTCCTGCCGGTCGGAGAAGCCGTCCCCGGCATAGGCCGCGGCCTCGACCCGGCAGACCGCCTCGACCAGGGCGCTGTCCGTCTCCGAGGTCAGCCGGGGAGTGATCCGCCGCTCGGCGTAGGTGGCCACGGCCCCCGAGACACGGTTCATCGTGGCGGCGAGCGCGACCACGAGCAGCGCGGGCAAGGCGCCGTGGAGACGGTCACCGGGACTTCCGGAGCCGAGTACGGGCCCCATCGCGCGGGCGGTGGCGGCCAGCAGCACCGCGGCCGATACGCCCGTGATGACCTGGCACCCGATCAGGAGCCGGACGGCCTGCCGGTCGGTCTGCCACGACAGGCGGCAGATCCGGGCCAGGACGGAGGGGAGCGTCGCGCACATCTGCCGGAAGGAGACCTCGGCGAGCGGATTGACGGAGTACTGCCCGCTGTAGGTGATCTCCGCCGGCGGCGGCGGGGGCGGTGTGTCGGCCGGTTCGCTGTGCAGCCCGGATGTGGTCATCGGGTCCCCCTGGATCGCCGTTGGGATGCTGTCGGAAGCTCAACGACAGCCGCTGGTTTTTCGAACACATGTGTTTCGGTCGGCCATGAAACCCCGCAATGGAGCGCCTGTCGGATCGTGGGAGCTACACCGACCCGCTCCCCGCAACGCCTCTGCCACTAAGGGGGGTTGGCCGAATCGCCGAGGGTCTCAAGGGCGCGAGCGCGTTGGGGCCGATCGGGCCGGGCCCACTTGTAGAGTGCGGGGCTCCCCGTACGCCACGGACCCCTGTGGAGCTGACTGTGCACATGCCTGGCGGCCTCCTTCGCGCGGCCAGTCGCGGCCGACCTCCCCTTCGTATCGAAGGGGAGGTGGAGACCTGTGGCGATCACTGATTCCGAGATCGCGGACGTGCTCGCCGCCTACCTGGAGCGCCACCCGCACGAGGCCGAACAGCTGGCCGAACCGCTGCGCCTTCTCGACGAAGGCCACGGGTTTGCCTCGCGGCGGACCTTCCCGATGCACGTGACCGCTGGCGCGCTCCTGGTACGGGGCTGGGCAGAGGTCCTGCTGATCGAGCACCGCGCATACGGACTCACATTGCAGCCAGGCGGACATCTTGAACCGACCGATACCACGCTGCTCGGCGCGGCCCTGCGGGAGCTTGCCGAGGAGACCGGCATCGACCCTGGACAGGTCCTCCCGGTCTCGATGCTGCCCGCATACGTCGAGTTCGGCCAGGTGCCGGCCAGGCCCGCGAAGGACGAGCCAGACCACTCTCACCTGGACATCGGCTATGCCTTCGCGACGGAGGGAGCCGAGGTCGGACGAATCCAGGAATCCGAGGTGACCGGCGCGGCCTGGTACCCGCTGGACCTGGCAGAACGCCTGGTTGGGCCCCGGATCGGAAGGGCGGTGTCCGCATCTGCTGAGAACCCGTAGTCCTGTTCGCATGGGCAGTCCACATTGCCTCGACCGACACACGACTCGGCAATTTTGTTCAGGCGACGCCGGTACGAACCGGCCGGTGCCTGGCGGCAGCCTGTGCGATTGACGCAGCGGCGCGGTCGACTTCGGCGACGGTGGAGGTGCGGCCGATCCCGAGGCGCAGAGTTCGGCGTGCCTGGGTCCGGGTGAGGCCGATGGCGGTGAGGACATGAGAGGGGTCGCTGGTGCCGGTGTTGCAAGCGGATCCGGTGGCTGCGGCGATGTCGGGGAGGCGATCGAGGAGGTCGGCGGCTTCGGCGTCCGGGAGCGTGAGGCTGAGTGCGCCGGGGAGCCGGCGTGTGGGGTGCCCGTTGACGGTGGCACCGGGGATCGCGTCCAGGAGCTGGTCCTGGAGGCGGTCGCGCAGGGCGCGCATCTGCGTGGAGGTTGAGGCGCCGTCGCTGGTGATGAGGTGGGCGGCGGCGCCGAAGCCGACGATGCCAGGGACATTGAGGGTGCCGGCTCGTAGTCCGCGCTCTTGGCCGCCTCCGGTCTGCTGCGCGGTGAGGCGGGTTCCGCCGCGTACGTAGAGGGCACCGATGCCCTTGGGGCCGTACAGCTTGTGGGCGGAGAGGGAGGCGAGGTCGACGCCGAGTTCGTCGGCGTCGAAGAGGCCGTATCCGGCGCTCTGAGCGGCATCGGTGTGCAGGAGGATCCCGCGGTGGGCGGTGCGCTCGGCGATGGCGGCGATCCGCTGGAGGGTGCCGATCTCGTTGTTCGCGTGCATGACGGAGACGAGCACGGTGTTCGGGGTGAGGACGGCGGCGATGTCGTCGGGGTGGACGCGCCCGTGCTTGTCGACGCCCACCCGGGTGGACGTGTAGCCGTGGTGGTCGACGAGGCGCTGGATGGCGGCGAGGACGGCCTTGTGCTCGATGGCGGTGGTGACGATGTGGCCGCCGTGGGCGCGTTTGGTGAGCGCGCCGCCAACGATGGCGAGGTGGTTGGCCTCGGTGGCGCCGGAGGTGAAGACGACCTCCACGGGGTTCTTCGCGCCGATGAGGTGGGCGACGCGGCGGCGGGCGGTGGCCACGGCCTTGGCCGCCTCCCTCCCGTGCGAGTGCACGCTGTTGGGGTTGCCGTACGCGGTGGTGAGGTACGGCATCATCGCGTCAAGAGCGCGGGGGTCGAGCGGGGTGGTGGCCTGGTGGTCGAGGTAGATCGGCTGGCTGGTCACGCTGCCTCCTTCTTGGCCCGGGCGGCGGCCGGCGCGGCCGCGGCGTACTTGCGTTCGCCGTCGACGAGGTCCCAGTACACGGTGCGGGGCTCGGCGAAGACGGAGAACGCTGTGGCCAGGCACCGCCAGTTCCGGTTCGGCTGGGCCCGCGCGAGTATGAAGGCGTCCTCGAAGAGTTTGGGCGCGCGCCGCATCATGGCCGGGCGCGGGTCCTGGGTCCGGAAGAGCTCGAGGTATCCGCGTTCGCGGAGCCAGGCCTCGGCGTGCTCGGGCCGGCGGTCTCCGGCGAGTTGGCCGCCGTCGGCCAGGGTCTGGGCGGCAAGGCGCTCCAGGCGCCGGCGGCGGCGGGCGTCTTCGCCGCCGGGGCAGCGGTCGCCGGTGAACGTCCACTCGTTCCAGCGGGGCTTGGCGAAGTTGTCCCAGTCGACGTCGTCGAGCTGTGCGGTGATCTGCGGGGGGAGTTCGCCGCGGGTCATGTCGGCGACGTCGTAGCCGGGGCCGAGGCCTTCAAGGGTGAAGGTGCCGCGGACGCCGGGTCCCGGACGGTCCATGCGCGCCATGACGGTGAGGCGGTTGGTGAAGCGGTTGGTTGGGCCGGCCAGTATGACCGCGCGCCCGTCGGCGAGCAGGGGCTGTGCGCGCTGCGCGATCTCGCCGATGGGGAAGGTGTTGCCCCCGCGGTAGTACTGCTTCTTCTCGACGCCGCCGTCGGAGCGGATCATCAGCCGCTCGGTACCGACGGCGCTGGCGAGCGCGTGGGCGGCGGCGCGTATCTCGGCGGCGCTCTGGCCGGGCCGTAAGAAGGACGCGTTGAGCGTGGGGAGGTCCAGGGAGTGCAGCAGGGCCATGGTCTGCCACTTTGGCCAACGCCGGTTCTTCGCGGCCGCCGTGAGTTCCTCGACGCTCAGGCTGTGCAGCGGCCGGGGCAAGGGCATCGCCACGGTGTCCTCCTTCGTCAGGCGGTCGCGGTGGCCTGGATGGCCGCGGTGATGGTGTCGTAGGTCCTGTTGCGGGTCTCGGTGAAGGGGTGGTCGCGCCAGTCGTACTGCTCTCCGATGCCGTACGCGTCGGCGACGACGCGGCGGACGAACTGGCGGGCGAAGCGGCCGTCGGCCGGCCAGTAGTAGTGCTCGTCCGGACGGAGCGAGAGGTAGAGGTATGAGGTCTCGGCGGCTGCCGGCAGGTCGACGAGCGAGGACAGACGACGGCCCTGGCCGCCCACCTTCTCGTACGCGGCCAGGATGCCGTCCGGGTCAGGCACGGGGATGAGGTGGAGGTGGGCGTGGCTGCAGCAGGACGCACCGAGCTCGCAGTTCCGCGGCCCGTGCTCCGCGACGATGGTGGGCCCGTAGCCGTCCTGGATCAGGGCCCGCATCGACTCCAGGTTGGCCGCGACCTGCGGGAGGTCGTCGGGGGCGACGTCCGCGGCGGCGTCGAGGTGCTCCAGCGGCATGAAGAGGGTGTAGCCCTCGGTGATGCAGCCAACGGTGGGCAGCAGGACCCAGCCGTCGGTGGTCTCGGTGATGACGCGGGTCTTGGGCGCGCGCTCGGTGAACTCGGTGCAGAACTGGCAGTCATCCATCAGGATCACCTCTGGTTCAGGCCGGCGAGCTCGTCGGCGTAGCGGCTCTGCAGGGCGTTGGACTCGCCGTAGTACGGGTGGGCGGCCGCTGAGTGGCCGCCGCCGCGGAGCTGAAGTACGAGGCGGGCCAGCGGCATGTCGTGGTGCAGGCGCACGGTGGCCGGACTCTGGTTGACGAGTTCGAGGGTCAGGTGGCCGGCCCAACCCGGCATGACAAACGGGCTGGTGACGTGGACGGCCAGGCCGACACGGGCCAGGTGACTCAGGCCGCCGATCATCCCCGTGACGTCCGGGCCGAGGGAGACCGGCTCGGACGTCGGGGCCAGGATCATCTGGCCCGGCGCCAGTTCATACGTAGTCCAGTCGGTGATCTGCGGCCCGTACAGGGTGTCGATGCTGGCCTGGTTGGCCAGGTCGACGACCGTGTCCGGCGAGACGAGCGGCTGGATTGGCCCGCCGAGCTTCAAGAGCAGGCCGTCCCCGCGCAGTTCGCCGTTCCACGTCACGGCGCCGCTGCTGATGAAGTCCTCAATGGACGCGGCTGAAAGCATGACTCACCCCCGGAATTCAGGCATCGGTGTGGTGACCGTCGCCAGAACGAAGGCGACTGAGGAAATGTTCCCGTGGATAGCTCGCCATGTCTCCATGTCCACCCGAACATTTAAAGGTTTTCCTGACGTGAAATGCGGTGAAGTCCACTACTCCTGGCCGCTCGGACAGTGCAAGCTGGTGGAGTAGCACCCAGGGGAGGGGAAGCGCTTGCCGTTGTTACCACCGGGCCCGCTCAAAGTGCCAGGTCCCGAGGGGTTCCGGGGTGATCTGCTGGCCTGCTCACCGGACCTGCTGGACCTGACATGGGACCAGATGCGCACGCTCGTCGTCGTCCACGAGGAGGGCACGGCCCTCGCGGCGGCCCGCCTGCTGGGGCGGGAGCAGTCGAGCGTGCAGAAGCAGCTCGACATCCTCAACCGCAACTTCCAGGCCCTGACCGGCGAACTGGTGGTCGTCAAGCAGGGCCGCGGCCGTGATCTCCTGTTCACCCCGACAGGGCTCGAGCTCGTAGACCGGATACGGTCCACGTTCTCGGCCTGGCTCCAGGGCATCGCGAACTCCCGGCGCCGGCTCGGCTCCACCCTGACCGTGGGGACCACGGAGTTCACGTTGCCGTTCCTGGCCCGAGTGTGGGAGCGGGTTGAGCCCGAGCTGATGGCGCGGGAAGTGGAGCTCCGGGTCGTCCACGTCCGAACCCGGGACTTCCGCCAGCGCCTGGACTCCAACCAGGTGGACCTGCTGTGCGGGGGGCTGGCCGCCACGGTCGGCGACGGTCCGCTCGCCCCCGAGTACGACTTCCTGGAATGGCACCGTGAGGGCCTGGCCCTGCTGACCAACCTGACGGTCCGGGAACTGCCCGCCCGGCAGGTCGGCGTCGAGCGGCTGCGGAACCTGCCGCTGGTCATCCCCTCCCGAGGCGTGATCGCCGACTTCGTCGAACGCTGGTACGGCCCCGACTTCCGCACCCACCTACAGGTCGTCGCGGAGATCGACGACATCTATTACGGACTGGCACTGCTGCGCTCCGAGATGACCCGCGGCTGCATGCTCTGCGCCCGCTCCATCGGCGAGGCCGCCGTCGCGGGCCGGCTGCCCGGCGGTGAGGGCTTCCGCCTGGTCGAGTTCGCCGACGACTTCGACCCCATGCTCCAACTCGTCTCCGGCGTCTTCGCGCGCAAGGGCGAGCGAGACACCTACGACGCCTCACACCCGCTGAACATGCTGTGGGAGGCCTTCCGCGAGGAAGCCGCCTCCGGCCGGCCGATCCCGCTGTGACCACCCCGTCCGCCGAAGGGCACTCCTGATGCTGCTCGCCTCGATCAACCTCAACAAGCGGCTCGGTGCGGACGGCGCCAGGTCCAAGTTCGCCGCGTGGCTACGTACCCACGAGGTCGGCGTCATCGTCGCGCAGGAGCCGTACAAACCGGCCGACAGGCGCCCGCCGCTGCTGCCCGGGTACGTCTTTGCAGGCGGGGGCGGGCACCTCGCCGCCTGGGTCCGTGAGGATATCGCCACCCCAGCCGTCTCCGCCCCGGCCACGTGGGCGCAGCGGATCGAGCTGGGCTGGCTCACCGTCCTGCAGGTTCACCTCGACGCCTACACCAGCGCAGCGCGCACCACGCAGCTCGACGAACTCGCGACGCTGGTCGCGGCCGAAGGCGGGCGGCCCCTGCTGATCTGCGGCGACTTCAACCTGGCGCCGAGGCCCGAGGACGGGCTGTACGACGGGGAGATCAGCGGGTTCACTGCGGACACCGAGCGGAAGGCGCTTGAGAACCTGCTCCAGAGCGGATGGCTCGTCGACACCACCAGCCCAGGCGGGGAAGCGGAGGCCGCGTTCACGTTCGAGCGGATCTTCACCGGCAAGCTCAGCCGATTCCGATGCGACCTGGCCCTGCTGAGTGACCACCTCGCCGCCGGAGTACCGGTCTCCGCCCGTCACGAGGTCCGGACGGGCCCTGAGGCATTCACCGACCACTCCGCGCTCCTGCTCGACCTCCCGCTCACCCTGGAGACCGCCGAGCCGGACGATGTCCTTTTCTCGATCAGCGACTTGACGGGCGAGCAGCCAGCCGGCGCAGGCGGGGGCGCTCGCGCGTACCAACCGCACAAGACCGCGATGAGCCGCCAATCACCCTCACCGGCGGCCCGTGAGGTCACCGCTCACCTGACCGGCCCGCTTGGTGTCCGTACCGTGCTCGATCACGGCTGCGGCCGCGGGGCCGACGTCGCCCACTACCGGGCTGCCGGGCTCGACGCGGACGGCTACGACCCGCACGAGGGGTTCGGATGGCCCCGCCCGGGCAGGGAGGGATACGACCTGGTGACCCAGATGTTCGTCCTCAACGTGCTGCCCGACCCAGGGGCGCGCATCCGCGCGCTGCAGGACGCGGCCGCGTTCGTCCGGCCCGGCGGGCACCTGGTGGTCGTCACCCGTTCCCCAGAGGAGATCGCGAAGGCCGCTGCCGGCGGGAGCTGGACGGCCCACCACGACGGCTACTGGTCGAGCGAGGGCAAGGGGACGTTCCAACGCGGCATCAGCGTGGTGGAGACCACCACGCTCGCCCGTCACGCCGGCCTCGTACCTGCGGCCGGGACGGCCGCGCTGCAGCTGCCCGGGGTCAGCCACGTCGTACTGGCCAAGCCCGAACTGTAAGGGGCGCCGGACCGGCGCCGTAAGTCAGCGGTTGCCGGTCCAGACGATGCGTTCCGCGAATCCGCCCCGCTGCTCGGCCTTGGACGCCCGGAGCTTCTCCAGCTGAGCGGGATCCACGCCGAGGTCAGCGGCGAGGGCGGAGACGACTTCCAGGACGTCCGCGAGCTCCTCGGGGGCGTCGGTCTCATCCGCCTCCATGTATTCCGCGACTTCTTCCTTGAGCTTCTCGCGGAGGCGCCGGCGGTATTCGGCCGGGTCGGCCACGTAGACCTCCGGCTCGAATCCGTCTGCGCGGATGATCTGAGGAATTCGGTCCCGTACCAGCTTGCCGTAGAGCACGTAGTTCTCCTGCACCAGATCGTCCTGGGCCAGCCAGACAGCCGGACCCTCTTGTTGTTCGAGCCTAGAGATGGGGTCACATCCGGCGCCATCAGAACCAGAAATCCCACCCGAAGCGGTTTAGGGCGTTTCCTTCGGATCATCTGATCGTGGGTTGATGTGTGTCGTTGGCTGACGCGCAGTGGGCGCGGATTGAGCCGTTGCTGCCGGAGCGGACATCGAAGCGGGGTGGGCGGTGGCGTGATTACCGGCAGGTGATCGACGCGATCGCGTTCAAGTACCGGACCGGGACACCGTGGATGGACCTGCCCGAGCACTTCGGGTCGTGGAGGGGAGCCCGCAACCGGCTGCGGAAGTGGGCCACGGACGGGACCTGGGAGAAGGTCTTCACCACTCTACTCGCGCAGGCTGACGCCGAAGGCGACCTCGACTGGGTCGCGGTCGACTCCACGATCGTCCGCCCCAACAAAACCTGGACCCACAGCGTCGTCATGACCACCGGCAACTACACCGGTGACGGCCTCACCAACGACCTCGTCATCCGCTGGAGCGACGCCGAAACCACCGTGTACCGAGGCACCCGCACCAACAGCCTCGGCACCGAACAGATGCTGGTCCCACCAGCGTGACAACAGGTGGGGCGGACCATCCACTCAAGACCCGCCCCACCGCCGTACGCGCCAGGCCCGCGTGATCCCGCGGCGGTCAAAGCTGATGCACGACGCATCCTCGCCGCCAGTCACGCCGTGGACCGGAGCGGACCGCCCTGCGGAAGGGTGAACGTGGCCCCGGACCCTGAACGTTCGGCTCTGGCCCGGCGCAGGGCCGCACAGTGGCAGCGAATTCGCGGCGCCGTGTGGGGACGGCGCTGTGAAACAGCGTCGGCTGCTCGCTGGCGAGCTTCTTGCACACGACCGCTGGCCGAGCTCGCGCATCACGGCGATCTGCCGCTCCACCGCGTACGCGATATCCGGATCCACGCGGGACGCGGCCATCGTGGCCCCCGCCTCACCCGTTAGGGTCACGACGGTCGTGCCTGGTGCCGCCCACCGGGCCGCCGCTTCCGCTAGAGACGGCGGCCCTCTCTCGCTGCCCGGCCCTCCGACGCAAGGATCTCACCATCCGCCAGCACGTCCTCGACCGCCAGGGGGCGGAGATCCGGCGCGCCGCCTCCCTCGCGTAGCGCCAGAAGCGCAGGCGGGCGGACAGGGCGGACGCCAGACTCAGCGAGGGGGCGGGGCTCCGTCAGTACGTAGGGCAGAGGTTGGTCTGTACGGCGGCGAGGATGAAGGCGGCCTTGGTGGGGCCGAAGCCGTCCGGATGGTTGGGGCCAATGAAACGCCGGTTCGTGGACTCGACACGCTTGGTCGGGTCCTTCTCGTCCTTCATGGACTGGCACTGGCTCAGCCCGCGGCTGATGGCCTTGTCGTCCTTGCCGTTGACGATCTCGGGGTCGATCTTGTTGAGCGCGGCGAGGTAGATGGCGCGCTGCGCGGGGGCCGGGCTGGGCGGGATGCCGGCGGCTGCGGCTGCGGAGCTGGCCGCCTCGGGGGCGATGCTCGACTGCGATGCGGACGGCGAGGCGGCGGCCTTGTCGTCGGGCTTGGGTTCGCTGGTGACGGCCTCGAGCAGCCGGTGAGGGCGAGGAGGCCTGCGGCTGCGAGGAAGATGAGGGTGTGGTGTGTGCGCATCACGTTATGGTGTCGGCGCTGGGACCGGGATGGGTGGGCTGTGACTGATCCGTGACGCGCGAGGCTCGCGATCGGTAGCGAAGCCCCTGCAGGCGCTACTGACCATTCAAATCCCAGGGCGGCTGCACGATGGCCACTGCCACGAGAACCCGGTGACCAGAATCGTCCTTGCCGAGTTCGTGGAGACAGGGCCCTGGAGCAAGCGGTGACGCACAGGTGCCGGACCCGGCCGACTACCGCCCCGCAAGGCCAGCCGGGATCCTGCGCCATGGGCCGTCGTACCGGCCGCCGCAGCTATTGCACCGGGCGGTCAGGAACGCTGACGCCGGGGTGGTTTCCTCGCACGGCTCGACCGCCTCGGGCCCCTCGGGGAATAAGGCGTGCAGGCGCGGAGCCGGGCAGGCGCACGGCTGGGCGTGCCGGGTGCTGTCGGTGGGCTGCTGCGGGATCGACACGTGCAGCGGGGGCGCCGTGCCCGCGGCCCGGCGCTTGCGCTCGGCGACGGCAAGGACCCGGCGGACCATGCGCCGGGTGATCTGCTGGAGCCGCAAGCGGCGTTCCTCCGCGTCGCTCAGCCGCCACGATGCCGGCCGCTTCCTCCTCCTCGTCGAGGCGGGACCCCAGCAGGGAGTCCTCGTTTCGTTGCCGTGAGTCGAGGAGCCGGCGGTCCTCCTCCTCGCGCCGGCGCTCGGCCTCCGCCCGCGCCCGCGCGGTGCGGCCAGGGCCGCCGTGAGGACGATCTGCCAGGTAGGGCCGGGTCCGGTGAGCAGGAGGGGGTTCTTGGGCCAGCGGACTGACAGCGAAGCCGATCGTCGGTCCGATGCCGATACGGGACGCTATGCGCGGGGCGAGGAGCGCCCCGGCCAGGCTGCTGGCCCCAGCCACCCCCATCATCACGCCGAACGCGCTCGGGGACATGCGCAAGCTGGTCAATAAGTTTGTTTCCGCAGAGGCCGCGTCCCCCGCAAGTCGTGTCGCTTTACAGCCGGGCTGCTGTTTCGGCCTGGGTCGCATACAGGCAGCTCATCGAGTCGCATTCTCCGGTCCTGCACATGACGAAGCCCACACTGAGCATTTTCCAACCTAACGTTGAGGCGTGGTGAAGGGCGACGACGGTCTTGACGAAGTCGGTGATCCGGTTCGCGCCGCAGTGGTGCTTTCGTGTGTGCCTTCGTCATCACATCGGCCAGGGTCGGTGCCATGGCGGCCAGTACCTCGATCGCTTCGTGCAGCGCCGGGCGGTCGCGATGCCGATGCCGAACCCCGCAGCGAGCTGGGCGTAAGTATCACCGCGTCGCAGATGGGCCAGAGCGAGCTGGGCCTGACGGCTGACGGGCAGACGTCGCCATTGCGTGCCGATCTCTCGCTGCCGAGCAGCCAGTTGCCCGGTCAGGAACCCTAGTGTGCGACTGGATAGATGGATCGACGACGGGTAGACAAGCACGCACAGCTGGTGGCGGACGCGGGCGACCTTGGTTGAGAATCGGTCTACCAGGAGCTTCGTTGTTACGTACAGCGCGCCCACCGACGCCGCGGTGCCGCCATGAGGTTGGACGGCTCAGTCGATGAGGGCGAGGTACAAGGGCGAGCCGAGGAGTACCGGTTGGCCCTCCAATGTGCCGTGCAGGAGGCGTTTGGCGACAAATTCGACGTTCTGGGCCGGCCCGTTGAGCCTCTCGACTGCCTGACGGACGGTGGCCAACGCGGTCTGGTCCCCGCGGTCGAGGTGGTCGCCGGGCTGTTCGGCGGCCTCCACGAGGATCTCGTCTTCCAAGTCGGAGGCAAGTCCGTCGAGCAGGGGAGGTAGGTGCGACCACGCGGGGTCGGCTTGGTCGATGTTCGGTACAGCTCCGAGGAGGTGCCGGCCTGACCCCCCGAGCGCGATCATCGTCTGGTCTGTGCGGCCGCCTGCGAACACCATCGAGGCGGCTCCGGGAAAGCGGCCCCACTGCACCGGGAGCAGTCCCCCGAAGAATTGCCCCGGATGATCGATGGAACCGATGTCGCCGTGGTCCTGCAGGTGCCGCAGGACTCGCTCCAGCCGGGCGGTGCGGTTGTGCCCGGGCTGCTCGGCAGTCTTCTTGAACGACAGCACCGACAGGCTCACCCCGACTTCGGATCCGCGTTTGGTGGTGTAGGCCGGGTCGATCTGCGGCAGTAGCATGTCGATTTTGCTGTCACTGATGTATAAGTAATAGTGGAATGACACTCTGTGATGCTACTAGAGTTCGCAGGGTGACGGGGGCGACTTGGCGGATCGGTGACGAGGTCGAGGGCCTTTACCGGGTGACCCGCGTGCATGCGCATGGGGGGATGGGCCTGGTCTACCGGGTACGGCACCTGGACTGGGACATCGACTTGGCCGTTAAGAGCCCGCGGCCAGCCCTGTTCCGGCACCCGGCCGGCCGGGAGCAGTTCGTGGCCGAGGCCAAGACGTGGATCTCCCTGGGCCTGCACCCCCACCTGTGCAGTTGCTTCTACGTGCGCACGGTCGACGGCATTCCGCGGATCTTCGCCGAGTACGCCGCTGGCGGCAGCCTGCGCGACCTGCTGGACCACGGCCGACTGCGCGGCATGGCGCCGCAGGAGGCGCTCGGCTTCCGGTTGGATCTGGCGATCCAAGTGGCGTGGGGGCTAGAGCACGCGCACCGACGCGGCGTCGTGCACCAGGACGTCAAACCGGCCAACGTCCTGCTCGATGCCGACGGCACGGCCAAAGTGACCGACTTCGGCCTGTCAAAGTCCCGGGCGATCTTGGCAGTCGAGGAGGGCGCCACCGAAGGGCACGGTCGCGGGGGCGTCAGCATCTCGGTCACCGCGGGGGGCTACACCCCCGCGTACGCGTCCCCGGAGCAGGTGGCGGGCCGACCGCTGGGCCGTCGCACCGATGTGTGGAGCTACGCGGTGACCATCCTGGAGACGTTCACCGGAGCGACCACCTGGGGTGAACCCAACGCGCCCATGGCGCTGGCCGAGCACCACGCTGCCGTCATGCCGGAACGCCTTACCCGGCTCTTGAAGCGCTGCCTGCACCAGGAGCCGTCGCAGCGCCCCGGCACTATGGCCGAGATCGCCGAGGAGCTGCGCGACCTCTACGAACAGACAGTCGGTCCGTATCCAAGAATGGCACCTGCCGAGGCTGCCCTGCGCGCTGATGAGCTGAACAATTACGCCTTGTCCCGACTCGACCTCGGTGACGACACGCATGCCGAGCGGACCCTGCAGGAGGCGCTGGGAATCGATCCTTCTCACCTCGAAGCCACGTTCAACTCACTCACCCTGCGCTGGCGCCGCGCCGAGATCAGCGACGAGACGGCGGTGGCGACCATGTCCGTCGCCCGCGCCGGAGCCCCCGACCGCTGGGAGGGCGCCTACCTGCTGGGCCAACTCCACCTGGAGCGGGGCGACCTGGACGCCGCGCTTCCCCTCCTGCGGGAGGCGGCCGCTGCCGCCGGCGGCGGACCGGAGGTGAGTGAGGTCCTGAGGCGGGCTGAGGCAGGGGAACTCGGAGACTGTCTGGAGGAACACGTCCTGACCCGCAGGGGTGCGCGGACGCGGGAGGAGTACCGCGAGGAGCGGGCCACGGCCGCCGCCATCAGCACCGACGGCCGGGGTGCCATGACCGCCCGCGTGATCCGTGCCTCGGTTCCGCGCAACATCCGAACCTACCTGTTCGGGTACGGTCGGCCGCCCGACCGATTCCCGCTGCACGTCTTCCACCTGCCCTCCCAGGACCCCCAGGTCATAGAAGCCAGGGAGGTTGTCACGGCTCTGGATCTCGGCGACGACGGGCGACTCGCCGCCTGGGGGACGCAGACCGCCGTGCGGGTGTGGAATGTCGAAAGCGGGCGCCGCGACCGCGTGCTGATGGAGCACCAGGGACGCATGACTGCGCTCCGGTTCGGTCCGGGCAACTCGCTGCTGGCGGGCGCGGCCGCCGCCACCCCAGATTCCTGGAGGAGCCGGGTGCTGGTGTGGGACGTCGCCTCAGGTGAGCTCTTGTACGAACTCACAGGGCACTCCGACGCTGTCCACTCGCTCGCGTTTTCCGCCGACGGATCGCTCCTCGCCTCCGGAGGGGACGATCGCACTCTCCAGGTATGGGACCTACGCGCTGGACGATACGAGCGGATCCTCACCGGTCTCGACCGGTTGAACGCGGTAGGAATCGACAACAACGCCCGCACGGCTGTCACCGGCGGGCACGACGCCCTGCGCGTGTGGGACCTGGACACCGGAGAGTGCCGGCATGTGCTGGGCGGCGCGGTCGAGGAGCTCTGGCTGCACGACGAACTGGTACTGACCGCTCACCCCGACGGCGAGATGCGACTGTGGGACACGACGGACGGCCGCTGTCTGCGAACCTTCGACGGCCACCGTGACGAACGTGCCCGGCTGCTGTTCGCCAACGAGGCTTTGTGTATGCCCGTCCGGATCGACCTGGGTGGGCGACGGGCACACTCAGTCAGTAACAACGACACTGTCAGGTCCTGGGGGCTGCCGAGGGGCTACCAAGCGCCGCTGCGCATCTGCCGCCCCCGATCGCACACCCGTGTGCAGCAGCTCGATGACCGGCTGCGAACCCTTCTCGCAGCCAGCGAATCCGCAGTCGCCGAAGGGGATCTCGCTCAGGCCCTGACCAGCCTGTCCGAAGCCCGCACCCTTCCGGGCCATGAACGGGACGCCTCCGTCGTATCTGCATGGCGCCAACTTATGGCCGGCGCCGAGCGAGTCGGCCTCAAGGCCATCTGGCCGGCCAGGACCATCACCCTCCCGGGAGAGACCAGCCTCTGGAATCCGGACATCGCGGTAAGCGGGGACGGGCGGCGCGCCCTGTCCACCACGCCCGAGCACACCATGATCCTGTGGGACCTCGACACCGGCCGGGCCGCCCAGACCTACACCTCGCCCCCCAGTAGCGGTGACAACGTCAGCGTCCTCGCCATGACAGTCGACGCGGCTTACGCGGTCGTGGGTGATGCCTCCCGCAACATCCGGCTGTGGGACCTGCGGGCCGACGCCCGGGTACGCGACCTGGGCAAACCCTGCTCAAGCCGCGTGTCGGTCGCCATCGATCGCGCGGGCCGCACTGCTCTGGTCGAACACGGCGACGGGGTGCTCCGTCTGTGGGATCTTGCTGAGGGCCGTGAACTGCGCACGTTCCGCGGGCCGACCCGCATCGAGCGCTACACCGAGGGCCCGCCCCAACGCGTGCTGGAACAGGTCAACGCGGTCAGTGTGAGCGCGGACAGCCGCGTTGTCATGGCCGCCCTGCAGTACTCGGGCGTCATCTTCTGGACAGGTAACCGCCGGCGCTACCGCCGCCTCAAGGACTCCGCTGACCGTGTCGACACCGTACAGGTGAGCGCCGACGGCCACTTCGCAGTAACCGGAGGTTGGGACGCGTCAGTCCGATACTGGGACCTGGCCACCGGAAGGTGCCTGCGACTCATGGTCGGCCACACCAGTCCCGTGCTCAGCGTCGACCTCACCGCTGACGGCCGGTTCGCCTTCTCAGCAGGTATGGACGAGGCAGTCCGCATCTGGGACGTCACCACCGGTCAATGCGTCCATGTCCTGGAAGGGCACACTGCGCTGCAACGGGTGCGCGTCTGCGAGGACAGCACCCGCGCGGTCTCGCTCAGCTGGGACGGAACACTCCGGGTCTGGGAAATCGACTGGGAACTGGCTGTGCGGGAACCAACCGACTGGGACGAACGCGCACAGCCCTACTTGGACCAGCACCACGACAGCGAGACCTTCGAGGAGTTGCTCACACGCCTCCAGCGAGCTGGCCTGGGCTGGCTCCGCCCGGACAGCGTTCGCCAGAGACTGGACCGGCACCAGACCCGCCGCCGGTGGTAACAGGAGCGACCAACCAGGCCCCGCGATTGAGCCACATAGCCAACGGCTCTGCCGATGGTGTTCACCGGGCCCGCCCCTGCGCCGGGCGGCCGCCCGACGCAGGGCCGCCACGTCCGGCGAGGCTCCGTCAGGACGACGCTGGCAGGGTGAAGTCCACGCTCATCCAGCGGCAGCGCAACGACGCCGCCACCGCCGCCGCCAAGGGACCATCCCGGCGTGCGCGGGGAGCAGCCGCTCCCCGGCTGGGGAGTGGGTCAGACGTTGCTGCTCCCCGCGCCTGCGGGGATGGACCCTGGGACCTGAGCGAGACGGGTCGCGCGAGGCCCTGCTCCCCGCGCCTGCGGGGATGGACCCGACGTCGAGCACGGGGCCGTGCAAATGCTGCGCTGCTCCGCTGCTCCCCGCCCCTGCGGGGATGGACCCTGCTTGGTGACGTGCTGGACGGCGCCTTCTCCCTGCTCCCCGCGGCCTGCGGGGATGGACCCCCGTAATCGGTAGACGAGCCGCGCGACGGCCACTGCTCCGCGCGCCTGCGGGGATGGACCCACGCCGACCGTGAGACCGAGCGACGTCACCGCCCGCTCCATGCGCCTGTGGGATGGACCCGCGCTGCGGCCGTTCTGAGACGGGTGAAAGAGGCACCCGGTGAGGCGAGTTCGGTGCGTGCAGTGAGGAGGGGGAGCAGATTGATGATGTCAGTCAGCAGCTGACCCACGCACGGCGAGGTCTTGGGTCCATCCCCGCAGGCGCGGGACTTGCCTACCATCGGCCGTGTAGCAGCCGCGGGCACAAGCCGCTCGGCCGGCACCAACTTCGACCCGGACCAGGTGACGCCGGGGAAGCCCCGTTCCCCCGAGGTCCGGTCCGAGCCGGCATAACTGTTGCCACGCCGCCGACGTCACCACGGCACCCTCACACTTCCTGGCTTCTCGGGCCGCCTGCAGTGCGACGCGGGCCAGGTCCAAACGGCTCGGCGGGGGAGTCTGGCTCATCACGTCACCTCCCCAGCGAGCTCGCGGGAGCGGTGGGTGAGGCAGACGCCGCGGGTTGGCAGGGCCCTGCGGGTGCAGGGCGTGTTGTTGTCGAGGCCGGAGCACGTTCCCGGCTGCGACGGTGCAGCGGGAGCTGTGGGCTCGAGGGCGGTCAGGGCGTCGGCCTCCTCGCGGCAGAGTCTGCACAGACGGGTGTCGACGGCCCGGCCAGTCAGGAAGATCACGCATCCGCACCCGCCGCACGAGGAGCGCTGTGGGCAGGTGGGCTGCCGGGCCATTGGGGCCTGCGTCGGGCGCCGGATGACGGTCTCCAGTTCGCAGTCGGAGCAGTGCCCGGACGGGCCGGGTCGAATGCCGTGCTGGGGGCACAGGCCCTGCTCCAGGCGCTGCTTGCGCTGGCGGGCGGCGTACCGGTCCTGGAGGGTCTCGGCGCACAGCTCGCAGGCGGCGCCGGTCCGCCAGATGATTCCGGCCTCGCAGTCCTGGTAGCCGCAGCCCCAGTGGGGCAGGGCCACCCCGAGCAGCCACCGGCTCGGGTCACGGATCTCGGACAGTCCCACCTTGGCCAGACGGGTCGTCAGCCGATGCTGTAGGCGGTCGCGAGCGGTGCCCTCGCGCAGCTGCCTGCCCACCTCACGGGCGATCTGCCGGACGACGAAGTCGTGGGTTACACGCCTCAGCAGCACGTGGACTGGCTGCAACACGGCGTAGATTTCAGCGCTCATGGCCAGCTGAGGTCCGGTGTACGACGGCCGGGACGACCCCGTGCTCCTGCTGCTGCGCTTTGCGCCGTTCGGCTTCGAGGAGGGCTGGCTGATCTCACCCGCGCGCAGCGCGACACCACCCTCGCTTTCCGGACGCGCCTGCGCGTCAGCCGGGTTTTCCACAACCTCAGCGCCCTCAACTACCCGTACCTCGCCTACGGCGGGTGAGATGAGTGCACCCTCGTCATCAGGTGAGTCAGTCCTAGGTGATTCCTTATTCGCGAGGGATCCCTCACCAACCCGCACACCCGATCCCTCACCAACCAACGGACATGCCGCCCCGGCAGCCACACCTTCCATAGGCTGCTCCGTGCCCTCCCGAGCCTCCTCCGGCGCCGAGTCCGCGACCGGCTCGCCGACGTTCACGACGGCTCTGGGGGCGAGTTCGTGGGCGATGTAGCGGTGACGGCCCTGCAAGCCGGCGCGCCGCTGCACCGTCACCCATCGCGCCGCCTCTACTCCGTCGACGACCTCACCGGCCGCCGCCGCCGTGATGGGCAGGCCGGCCTTCTTCCCCGAGTGGTGGCGCAGGTATCCCGCCAGCTCCTGCTCGGTCAGCGCGATGCCCATCTGCTCAGCGAACGCGATCACCGCGTACGCCCGTAACTGCCTCGGCGTGAGGTCCTCCGAAACAGCCACCGGCAGCCACACGAATCCCTCCGTCCGCGTCATCGGCCGCACCGACCGCAGCGCAGACTCACCCTTGCCGCCCGACAGGGTCCGACGGTGCGACCGCAGCTCCACGACCCCGTCCGGCCCGCGACGGGACAGCTGTGTCATCCCCCGCTCCACCGACGCCACCGACAACCCCAGATACGAGGCGATCGTCGCCGACCTCGCCGTGCAGCCCTCCGGACGCGCCGCCAGCGCCTTCACCTTCACGTACACCGACAGCGCGACGTCCGCATAGAACGCCGACGACACCAGCCGCATCGGCACCCGCACCCGCTGCCGACGCACCGTCTGGACAGCATTGGCCGCCACAGACGACATGGACGACCGCTGAGCGGGGATCAAAGCAGCGGCCGGGACAGCCACGCCGCTCACCGGCCCACCGCCCCGAAAGGAGCGGTGAACACCGCAAAAGCCGAACTGTCGAACACCGTCTGAGTAGCCATCGGGCAGGTGTAGACGCCAAAGCGGACACCTCCGTCTGGAGCTGTTTCGTGATCCATCAGCCGACCCTGCACCGGGCGGCCTGGGGACAGAGGCCGGCGAGTGCCGATGCCCCCCGGCGCTCCCGCACGGCGGGTAGAAATCTTGGAACCCGTCCCGCCACAGGGGAAGCCGCCCTCGCGGACGCTCCCGCCAGCCCAGTTGTGGATGACCTTCGCGAGCGGCTGCACGAGCCGGGCGACCGACGCCACGACCTGGCCCGGCGAGACCATCCCGAAACCGCTGCTCTTGTAGCTTCCTACCGGAAGAGCCTCTTCCTGTGCAAACAGCAAAAAGCGGGAGGAACCGTACGCCGATCCCGTCACACGGAACAATCGCCGGGCCTGAAACGGGGTGAAACGGACAAGGTCAAGCTGACAGGCGGGCATCACTTCAGGCACTATGAGAACGACCTGCCTTCCATATCGCTGGACGGGCCAGAGCCCCTTGGGCTGGACCGACCTTCCTTGGATGTGTCAGGGCCGCCCCCTTCGTGAGAAGAGGGCGGGCGCCGATCGGGTGGGGGAGATCTCTCCGTCCCTCCCGGTGTTGCTGAACCGCGTGGCCCCTGTGGTGGGGGCACCGCGGCTGATGCGAGTTGCTGATCTGGCTGTGGTGGCCGTGGTTAGTGGCCGGTGGTGCTGTGTGAATGGCCCTGATAAGGGGCCAGGTGTAGATGGGCGGCTTGATAGGCCGCGGCTCAGGGCCCAGCTCTAACTGGGATCTGAGCGACCGACTCGGGTTATGCCCGGTCGGAGACGGGCCGCGCGAGGCCAGCGGGAGGTTAGTCCGCTTGGCGCGCGCGGCCGATGACCTAAGTCATCCCGACCTCCTCGATAACGAAGGCGGCGGCGTCGACCCCGAAATCGACCGGGACCGCGAAGTTATGGCTCACGGGGCGCTCCCTCGATGGCGGCGTCCGGATACTTTGCGGCCAGTCTCCGAAGGAGATGTGCGTACGCGCGGCGATTCTCTCGGTGCGGCTGCGTGGCCCCCGCCTCCCACCGTGCGACAGCCAGCCGCTTGACGCCGATGGCCTCAGCGACTTCGGCCTGGGTGAGGCCGGCGGCAAGCCGAAGCTGCTGCCGAACTTGGAGCGTGGGGAGGGAGTTGTCCTCCTCCACCAGGGCGTCGATTCGCCTCAGCGGATCAGACATCGGAACCTCCACCGTTGAGAATGATCGGTAAAAAGATACACGACATCGGTGATCTTGGGTACCGAGGAGCAGCGTGTTGCCGCACGAGACACCAATCACGGCTCGCTCCCCCTGACAACCGCTCCGCTCCTGACGTGGGAACGCCCAGGTAGAGGCCCTTCGCGCCCCGAAATCCGAACAAATTCGCGGCTGTTGTATCGACGTACTCCGATCCGAAGCTGTGGCAGGGGAACAGGCGTACTCCGGGTCTCAGGCAGCTTCGGGACGGTAGCTACGGGCGCCATTCGTGCTCCAGCACGGAGTACAACACGCTGTCCCGCCAGCCCCCGTTCGTGTGCACGTGGTCGCGAAGGACGCCCTCCTTCTGGAAACCAAGTTTCTCGACGAGGGCGATCGAGGCCAGGTTCGACGGACCGATGGCTGCGCTGACGCGGTGCAGTCCGAGCTCGGCGAATGCGTATGAGGTCAGGCAATGAGCGGCATCCGTGGCGTACCCGCGGCCCCACTCTTGCGCGGCGACCGCGTAGCCCAACTTGCCGGCCCGGGCGCCGGCGAACGCGATCCGAGCGAAGCCCACGACGCGGTTCTCGCCCTTAGGCGTCACAGCCAAGTAGTACTCGGTACGGGGTTTCACCTGGGCCCGGGCCACCGCGCCTTCGACCATGGCGACGGCCTCGGCCCTGGAGCGGCTGTCGAAGGACAGCCAGCTGGTGACCTGATCGTCGCCAATGATGGCCAGGACGTCGTTGACATCACCCGGAGAGAACTCCCGGAGCGCGACCTGGTCGCCGACGAGGTGGATCGGGTACGACAACGGAGGCTCCTAGCGGGGCAGGGACTTGAGCTGGGTACGGGTGAACGACTCGATCTGTTCCTGCAGACTCGACGCATCCTCGGCGAGCGGAGAATCGCGCAGAGCGCGGTGCACGCGCTGGGTCGCATTGACGATCCCGTTAATGCGCTGCTCGGGAGCGAGGCTGAGAACCGGCGCCACTGCCTCGGTGGCACCTTCCAGCTCGCCCATCTGAATCCGCGTGATGGCGAGCGCGCTGCGAGCCCCGGCCTGGTCGCCGAAGGCCCATTCGGGAGAGGTGCTGTCCTCGTAGGCCGTGACTGCGCGGGTCGCGTAGTCGTTCGCCAGGCTGCTCTGCGAGGGCAGCCATGACAGGGCCTCGGCCGCGTAGTAGATCTGCCGGGTCCTGCCGAAGAGGCAGAGACCGCCGAGTTCGTCGACCTCGTCCTCCTGGACGAGGTCCCAGGCGCGCTCCGCACGTTCGATCGCGGCGCGGGCTGCGTTCGCGTTGCCGAGCGCTGCATGGGCCCTCGCCTCGTTCATCGGCAGCCACACGCTCGCCGTGTTGACCGCCGCGAATTCCGCGCCGGATTGGGCGTAGCGCACTGACTCCCGAGTCCGGCCGGCCCAGTACGAGACCAACGACTGGATCCCGCGGATCCAGGACCGCAGCCCGTTGTGGTCCGCCTGGTCCGCGCACACGAACGCGGTCCGAGCCTGAGTGAGCGCGGCATGCGGGTCGGCGAGGTCGTGGGACGCCTTCGCGAGCAGGCCGCCGGTGACTCCGGCGAGGAAGTACAGGTCCCGGGCCTGAGCGGGGCGCCGCTGCTGTTCCAGCAGCGTGTAAATCGTGTCCTGGGTCGTGATGAGGTCCGGCAGCAGTTCCGACAGCGACCGCTGCGGATAGTCCGTCGCCAGATTCTGGACGTCCGCATGCACCTGCTCCATCACGTCGGCCGTGAGGTCGGTCTGACCCGCCGTGAAGGCGAAGCTCCTGGCTCGCTTTGCAGCCATCTCGATCAGCTCCCTGTCCGCAGTGGGCCGTCCTGTCACCAGGATCAGCCCCGTGGGCTCGTCAACCGCTGGTAAAGCACCCGTCCAGGGCGCGAGAAGCTCTTCCAGCGGCATGCCGAACATGTTTTGCAGAACACGGCGCGTGACTGGGGTGGTGCTCTCCCGCTCCCCGCTGGCCAGCCGACGCAGATGCCGGGTGCTGAGCGTGACGCTCTCCCCCAGCCGCGTAGCGAGATCCTCGAAGTCCCCGACGATCTCGTCGTACGTGCGCGGCATCTGCCGCAACAAGTACTCCAGTCTCGTCCGTGGATCTCCCTGACTGGCGCTGCCGGCCACCGGTCCTCCCCGAGTCACGAAATCGTGCTCTGCGCCCTCAGTGTCAGTCGTAAGCGACGCCGAGTCAGCAGAGCAAAGGCTCTGGTCCGGTAGCGGTCCGCCTCATGTCCGGGACTGGTCCAGGACCGGTCCGCCGCCGGACCTCGTCTGGTCATGCTCCCTCATCCCACCCTAGTGATCACTAAGTTCGCACACCCGATCGCAGGAAGGTGGGGCCGTGATTCAGCCGCAGAAGCCGCAACTCGGTCACTCGAGGGGCAGGTCGTCATACATCAGCTCAACGCGATCGGCAGGTGCAGTGGATTGCAGCACTTCCAACACCCGTCCTTCCGCGTTTTTAGTGACGCGGGTAACCGCTATCACGGGCACCTTGCCGCTGATCTTCAGCTGCGAGGCTTCGGCAGCGGTCGGCATTCTGGACTGCACCCGCTCGCTGACTGAGCTGGGTGAGTGGCCAGCGGCTACGAGTGCGCCGAAAACCCCACCGACGAGCTTCGCAGAACCGGCCAACTCGGTCTGGTCCACAAGGTCGCCTGGGTACCACGCATCTTGGAGCTGTACGACATCGTTCTCACCCAGCATGGCGTGGCGTCGGCGGTGGACGAGATCACTGCCACTCAGCACATCAAGCAGCGCCGCAAGTTCTGCTGTCGCGTGGTGCCGGGCGACACCCACAACCTTCATGCGCCCGTCGAGACCTTGCTCCGCGCAGGTGGTTTCCCAAGGCCCCTTGGTTCCTGCTGGACGGAGCACAGGGGAGTACCGGTTGAGTGGGATCTTGACCCGGGTCCGGTTGCGGACGACCGTGCCGCCTTTTCCCATCGTCACGACGAGTCCCTCGTCCGCCAGTTCCTTGATGGCATCACGGACGGTCTGTCGAGAGAGGCCGTGCACGTCGATCAGGTCGACGATCCGCGGCAGGGTGCTCCCCTCCGGGTGCTCGCCGCTGGTGATCTGCTGCCGAAGCAGCTCGGCGAGATCGCGGTATCCGCGCACTTCTGCCTCCCTCCGGTCGATGGCGTCCATCTAAAGGCTATCTCCCATTGACAACCGTTAGGGCTAGCCTCATTATTAAATAAGGGCTAGCCCTTACATAGGGTAGTTCTGCCAACACGTCTTGAACAGCTGTCGTGGCAGCTTCATCGCTTCCACACCCCAGGCCGGAAGCGGCCGGGAGCACAGCCCATAACCGCATAGCGCAGCACCGCATCGAGTTCTGTGGCCGCTCACCGGAGGGTGGGTGCCGGGAGACGTACCACGAGGTCCCTGGTCGGCTTGATGTGGGCGCAGCCTGACAGCAGTTGCGCTGCCTGTCCGCCATGGCCCCTTCGTGAGGCCCTGGCGGGCAGAGAACGCAACGACTTGTGGAGGAACCCATGAAGCACAACGGCCGGGCCCCGCTTTGGGCGAGCCGCGTTCGCCCCCAACCTCATCAACCTGCGCGACGGCGAAAAGCGCGCCATCGTCTGCCCCGACTGCACCGCCTGGCGGCCCATTCGGGACCGCATGGTCATCGCCCACAGGGCCGAGCCGCACAGTGGCCGGCCCCGCCACCGTCGCGCCGAGCCGGGCCGCGCGCCCCGCTGCCCCGGTAGCGGCCAGCGCATTTGGTTCGACATCACCCCCGACCAGTGGCACGAGGCTCTGGCCGACGGCGTTACCGAGGCCGCCAGCCGTCAGGCCACCACGGTGCTGCCCAAGGCATTCAGCCCGGCGACCGACCTGACCTTACGGGCCCGCGCCGAGCGCACCCCGGCCGGCCGAATGGCCGACTGGAAGGCGGTCCAGGTACAGGTCGGCAAGACCGACGCCGCCCGGAAGGAATTCCCGGACGGGGGGCGTCCGGCTGATGGCTCCGAGCTCCCGCGGGAGCCGGAGCACCTGGAGCGTTACGGCCGGCGGCAGGCCGAGCTGGGCAGGCAGTACGCCGCCCGGAATGTCGCGGCCACGTCGGCCGCCTGACCCGCTCACCGCGAAGAACGACCACGGCCCCGGCCGCCCCGTAGACGGGGGCGGCTGGGGCCGTGGCTGCTCGTAGGAACAGCCGAAATGGCGACAGCCCCGGTGAATTGAGACCCCCCGGGGCTGTCCAGGACCCTTCGTGGAGGACCTGATGGATCACAGGATTTCACAGCACCCGACCGACTCGGACCCGGATATGGACGAAGCGCTGCGCAGGGCGCGGGGAGGTCAGTGATGATCACCAGCCTGACCGAAGATGAGCACGCCGAGCTGTCGCGGAAGGTTGCCGAGCAGAACCGGCAGTCGTCTCAGGGCAGCGGCCGATGACCGGGCCGAAGGCCGACCCGCTGTACGTCCTCTACATGACGGCGTTCAGCGCTTCCACCCTTCATCGACGCGCCTGCCAGCCCTGCCAGTACGGCCGGGACTGTGAGAGCGGCGCGCCGCTCCACAAGGCGTTCGCCAAGGCCCAGGACGCCTACCTGGCTCGGCAGTCCGCGAAGCGACGCAGCTGAACCCGGCATTGCCCGTCGTCCCCGCGCTCACACAGGCGGGGCCGGCGGAGAGCGTCGGGAGCTCACCCCGCTCCGGCCGTCCGGCCGCAGACATGCGAACAGCCCCCAGGGATGTACCCCGGGGGCTGTCTCTTGCACGGACCTTCTGGGAGGCCCTGATGAACCGCTCCATCGTACGCATGACCTACGCGCCCTCCGCCGACCTGTCGGTCAACACCGACTGGGGGGCCGACTCCGCCTGTCGGAACGAGGAGCCGGAGCTGTTCTTCCCGATCGGCAACACCGGCCCGGCACTGCTCCAGATCGAGGAAGCCAAGGCCGTCTGCCGTCCTTGCCCGGTCATGGGGCGCTGCCTCCAGTGGGCGCTGGAGAGCGGCCAGGAGCACGGCGTGTGGGGCGGCACCGACGAGGACGACCGCCGCCGGATGAGGCGCCGCGCGGCCTGCAAGCGCACCGCCTGACTCCCGTCACACGGGAACCGCGGGCAAGTTCCTGCCCGCCTCGCGGCACCGCCGCACAACGGCTGTCCGTACGACGGGCCGCGGGCCCTTTCGCACGTCTCCAGCCCGGGAAAATCCCGGGACCGCATTCCTTCCCGTAGGAGAGCCCCATGGAAAGCAGCGACCAGCTCGATACCGCGACGACCCCGACCGGCGCCTCTCGGATGCCGGACTCGCTGTGCACGCACACCCCGAAATGCCCGTCAGCCGCCAGCCCGGACCGTGAGGCCGCGCAGGTCGTAGCGGCCCACCCGGAGCAGGGCTGGAGCCTGTTGTGCAACGGCCTGCTGCTCTTCGACGACACCGGCGAGCTGCTGCCCGACGGCCAGATCATCGCCCCGCGCCGCCCCCTCGCCGCGGTCACGGCCTGACGGCTGCCTGATCCGCCCGCACCGACCGCCGCACCCCGGTGGCCGGGACGGGCGGTGACTGGGAGCGGAACAGGCCGGATCCGCCAGCCGCGCGCTGGTGAACGCGATACGAGGAGAACCCATGGCACAGCAGTCGCAGACGCAGAGCGTTCAGCCGAAGATTCGCTACCGCAAGGGCGACCTGGTCCTATTCCGCGACGTCGAACGCTTCTGGCTCGGTCTGCCCGGCCACACGTTCGTCGGCCGGGTGGTGCGGTCCTGGACGAACGTCCACAGCGGCAAGCTCCTCTACGACCTGTTGGAGCTGAGCGGTAACCGCGCCCGTGCCGGGATCGACCCCGACTACTTGCGGCTGCTTTTGGCGGCCGACGCGATGCGCGACATCGACACCGCGCCGCTGAGCGAGCCGGACACCGGGGCGATGACCCCGGCCGCCGTCGCCTGGGTGCGCCAGCACCTCGCGCAGGACAGCAGCACGCTGCCTGCCCGGCGCTGATCGCCCCAGGACAACGGCCCTCCGAGTCCCCGGCATTAGAGCTGCCGGGGTCCCGGAGGGCCTGGCCACGACCCTACCCACCGCCGTAGATCCACGGTGACCTCTTGAACGGAGGCGCCCGGAAGAGAGGACACCCCGTGGCCACCAAGCCCGCCACCCGCCGTCGGCGCCAGCCCGCGACGACCACGAAGCCCCGAGGCGCCGGGCGCGCCAAGGCGACGACGACGCCGGCCTCCATCCCCGCCCAGGCCGCCGCTCCCGAGGAGACGGTGCCGTTGATGTTCGAGGAGGCAGACCCGGTCGTGGCCGACGCTGCCGACCGCGCCGCCGACCTCCGGGACCAGGCCGCCGACGACGTCGCGCGGATCCTCGCCGACGGCCTGGTGCTCGCCACCGAGCTGCTGGACGGCGCGCGCACCGAGGCGGCCTCGATCACCGAGGCCGCCATCGCGGAGCACGTCCGCCTCTTGGCCGTCGCCGCAATGGACGCCGGCCAGGTCCGTGCGGCGGCCGCGACCACGGCGGCTGCCGATGTCGACCAGCTCAGGGTCGCCGCCGAACAGGCGGCGGAGCAGCTGCTCGCCGACGCGTGCCGCGAGGCCGACGCCGTCACGGCGACGGCGGCCGGCGAGGCCGACCAGGTCCTTGCCGCCGCCAATACGGCTGCCGAGCAGCTGCTCGCCGGTGCCCGCTGGCAGGCGGAGGAGACTGCCTCCGCAGCAGCCGTAGAAGCGGAGCAGGTCCGTACCCTGGCCGCGAAGGCCCTTGCTGACGCGGAGAGCGCCCGCACCGAGTTGGTGGCCGGCGCGGAGCGCACCGCGACGGAGACCCGGACCCGCTCCACCGCCGATGCCGAACAGCTTTTGGAGCAGGCGCGGGGCGAGGCCGACCGGCTGCGTGAGCGCGCGGACGCCCAGGCCGCGAAGGTGAAGGCCGGGGCGGAGAAGGAGACTGCCGAGCTGCGTGAGGACGCTGCCCGCGAGCGGGAGGCGTCCCGTGTGGATGCGGCTCGTGCTCGGACGCTGGCCAAGGAGGACATTGGACGGCTGCGGGCGACGGCGGCCGAGGACGCCGAGCGGCTGACCCGCACCGCCCGTGAGGAGGCTGACCGCATCCTGGCGGGCGCCCGTACCAAGCGGGACGCGGACCTTGAGGAGGCCGGGCAGGCGCTGGCTCAGGCGAGGCTGCGGGAAGCGGACGCGCAGGTCACGTTGAAGGCCGCCGATGACTTGGTGGCCGACGCTGCTGCCCGGATGAAGCGCGCCACTGACCGCACCGAGCAGGCCCTGGAGCGCAAGCGCCTCAAGCGCCAGGCTGGTGAGGAGCGCAGGGATGCGAAGGAGGCCCGCAGGACGAAGGCCCGGGAGCGGCGGGCCGCGGACCGCGCCGGGAAGCCGGCCGTGACCGACCGCGTGAAGCAGTTCGTGAAGGTCAACGCGGAGCGCCTGATGGTGATCGGTCCGATCACCGCTCCGATGGCCGTCGCCTGGACGGGCCAGGCCGGGTTTGCCGAGGACATCCTCGGCTGGGTCGTCCCCTTTACGATCTTGTTCGCCGCCGCGTGGGAGCTGTCGACGGCGTTCGTGGGCTGGATGTACCACCAGGCCCGCCAGGGCGGCGACGCCGGAACCCTCTACCGCGTCAGCACGTGGATCTTCGCTCTGGGCGCCGCGGCCATGAACTTCTGGCACGCCTCCGGTGAGCCGGTGCCCGGCAGCCGGGTCTGGGACGCGAAAGCGGAGATCTGGACGGAGCAGATCACCTACTGGCACTTCACCCCGAAGGCGGTGGCGTTCGCCGCCATGAGCATCGTGGGGATGGTGCTGTGGGAGCTGTACGCCTCCCTGATTCACCGCCGCAAGCTCCGTGAGGACGGCAGGGTCGCCAAGGCCCGCCCGTCGATCGGGGCGGTTCGCTGGTTCCGCTACCCGGTCCACTCTTTCACCGCCTGGTCCCTCGCGATCACCGACCCGCGCCTGACCACGCTGGATCGGGCCTGGACTGCAGCGGCTGCGGAGCTCGCGGACCGAGAAGTGTCCCGGACCGGTCTGGCTCTGCACCGGGTCGTTGTCCCCCGAGTCCGGGCCGACGATCACGGTCCGGCGGCCATCCCCACGGTCCTCACCCTGACCCGAACGGACCGGCCCGGACCGATGGAAAGCCTGGTTCAGGTCCGCCCGGTCCAGCCTGGCGGGTATCCGGTCCGGTCCGGTCCGGCTGAGCGTCACACGGTCCATGGTCCGGTCCGGACCGCTGGAGCCACGGACCGGACCGGCGGACCGCCGCCCGCGCTGGAGGCCGGTCCGGCCAGACCGCAGGGCGCTGACCTGCTGACCGGCCACGGTCCGGACCGGGGTCCCCGGACCGTGCCCGCCGCCCAGGGCGCATCGGCCGCGCGCGGGGTGACGGTCCGCACCGCCGACGCCGACCCCGGACCGCAGGAGCCGGACCGCACCGGACCGGCCAACCAGGAAGCACCGGACGAGGTCGACGGTCCGGACCGTAGCGAGGACGGCGGTCCGGACCTCACAGTCATCACGCTTACGGACCTGGAGCGGACCGCACTGGACCGGCTCCGGACCGCGAACGAGCCGCTGAACCGGACCAACATCGCCAAAGCGGTCCGGACCGAGGGCGGCACCATCGCCACGGACCGCGCAGGACAGATCGCCGTCGCCCTCAAGCAGCACACGGACCGCTGACCGGACCGCCCTGCCGCACATGGTCGCCCCCGGACCGCGCTCGCCCACCTAAGCGCGGTCCGGTGACGGCCACGGCCGGCAGGCCGCTCGCCCGCACCCCGCCCCGCGGGGACAGCGGGCCAGGCACCACCCGAGCACCACCACCCCACCCCGCTTACAGCCTCGGGGACCAAGAACATCTCCTCCCCACCCCGAAACCAGGAGGTCTTCCGCATGCACAGCAACGACCCGAATCACGCACCCCTGCGCGATGTGGCGAAGAACCCGGAGGCGACCGCCCGGTACCTGGCCGACGTTCAGCGGGTCCTGCTGGACATCGGCAGGAACCTGGAGGCCCTGGCCCTGGAGACCCGCGTCCACTGCCGCGACACCCACGTCCAGGGCGACCGCTGGTTCGACGCCTGGATGCGCGCGCAACCCGTCGAAAGGGCCCTCAAGGACGTGCTCAAGCACGTCGAGGGCGTCACCAAGGGACTGGAGAAGAGCGCATTCAAGCGCCGCGCCCACGACGAGGCGGTCTCGAATACCGCCAAGAAAAGGAAGGAAAAGGAGCTGGAAAAGCAGCGCAAGAACGCCCCGCCGCTCCAGGCCGCCCCGCAGAATCCGCCTCAGCAGAGTGCGCCCATCCGGAATTCCGGCTTTGGTGGCCCCACGTCGATTTACGACATGGGTAACAGGGAGTCGGCGTGACGCGCCCCCTCAGCAGCACGGAACGCTCCATTCGGGGGCGCAATAGCTGGCTGCAGGGCGAAGAGCGCAGGGCAATCGAAAGTCGCGGCGAGCTGGGCCGGATGGAATTCTGGCTCCGCGTGACCCGAACCCGAATCACCCAGGACGTCAGGGCCGGCCGAGCCGACGTCATCCGCGGTTTCACGAGCGTCTGCCGCCTCTTCAAGCTCGCGATCGACAAGCGGGCCGAGGGCGATCCGAGACTCTGGAACCACCTCATGCAGTACGCGGACCAGGTGCTGGAGCACCACGACCCGCGCCGCTGAACACCCCATCAACGAAGGCCCCGCCGGACTCTGGCGGGGCCTTCGTCTCGCGTAATGCGTGCACACGTGCACGTGCACACGCGTGCACACGAGACCCCACCCGCTGTCAAGCCCTCTGGAAGGAGGTGCATCGTGTCCGACGTGGACGACCCGAACGGGATTCTGCTCCGTGGCCCCTGGAGCGGTGAACCCTCGTACGCTCCGCCGCCGATCCCCGACTTCGCCGACACCATTCCGCCGCCCGAAGACATTCCCGCCGCGCCGCCGGAGTCCCCGGAAGAAACCACGATGGAACTTCCGGCAATTCCGGCCGCGCCAGACCCGGCCACGGCATTACGCTCGGACGGATTCGCCCCGCCGCACTGCGCGGAAGAGGAAGGTGAATATGAGGTAGGGGAATACGTTCAGCCTCGTTCTCTCGCCGATCGTCTCGGTGACTGGTTGGAACTCCGCCTTGAAATGACGCGGGCCAATCATGAAAGTGAAGCGCCTTTCCGTGAGGCTGAAATAGCGCGGAAGGCCGCGCTGCTGGAGGGTCGCACGGCGCAGGAAGTCGCGATGATGGAGCGGAACGGAAAGGTCCATACCGCGATGATGAAAGCGAAGGGCGACAAGGCGGCGGCACGCGGAAAGGCGGACGCCGACCGTATGAAGTCCCGCAGCTCCGGGCTCGGAGCGGACAAGGGGCGCTCGAAGGCCGGCGGTGGTGGCGGGTCCCCGGGCGGCGGGGGCAGCAGCGGTGGCGGCGGGTCCCGAAACAGCTCGGGGCCAGCGTTGAAGGGGCCCGGTTTGAAGGGGCCTGGGTCGCGCGGCTCGAACTCCGGGGGAGGCGCCGGGCGTTCGGGGGCCGGGGCGCCCGGGAGTGGCAAGGGTGGCGCGAAAGGCCCTGACCGGTCCTCTGGTGGCCGTTCTCCCGGTTCGGGCCACGCCGGGTCGGGCGGGGGGTCGAAGGGCTCCCACAGCGGTTCTGGAGGCTCCGGCAGGAGCGGCAGCCACAAAAGCGACAGCGGCCGGGGCCAACACCACAGTCCGGCGTCCAACACACATGCGGAGCGGGCCCGCCGCCGCGCCGATCGCGCCTCCACCCGACAGGCCGAACGCCAGGAACGCCGCAGCGCCGGCCACACCGCCGGCGTCGCCGACCGGAGCAAGAACCGGGACCAGGCGCGCGCCAACCGGCAGCAGGAATGGCAGGACCGCCGGGCGAAGAAGGCGGCACGGAAGGCGAAACGGGAAGCCGCGGCGTCGGCCGATACGGGCCGCACCACGCTGGGCAAGGCCATCGGCGAGGAAACACAGCGCCGCTGGGACAAGCGCCGCACCGACGCGAAGGCCGCCGCTGACGCCAAGACGGCAGGCACGGAGAAGGTGAACCTGACCAAGGACAAGACCAAGGACGACAAAACCAAAGACGACAAGGCGAAAGGCGCCGACGACAAGGGCACCGGCACGGACGCCGACAACAAGACCAAGAAGGACCCCAAGAACAGCACCGACGGCGCCCCTGGCGACGGAAAGGCTGACCCGGCACGCGATGCATCCGGCAAGGAGTCCAAGCCGGGTGACGAGCCGTCTGACGGCTCGAAAAAGCGCCGCCGGTTCCGTCGGGTCCGGCGCCGTTCCGACGGCTCAGACCGGACCGGACGGCGGGGCCGAACCCGGGGTGCCGGTCGTCCTGGCCGTGAAGGCCGACGCGGACGGCGGACCTCGGAGGGCCGATTCGGGCCGCCGCCCACGCCGACGGTGGAGTGGCCCGATCACCCCAGCCGCCCGCCACGCCCCCCCGAAGCCGATGCCGGGGACGCCATCGTCGACGCGGACATCGTCCTCGACGGCCCGGCCGCAGTGACGTCCGGAGTCAAGAGCCTGCCGCCCGCCCCGGAGCCGCGCACCGAACGTCCCGGCACCAGCCGACCCACCAGCACGGAAGGGAGCAGCGTGAGCAGCGCACAGGCCAGCAGGCCGTCCACGCAGGGCAGCTTGGTTGCGCAACACCGCACGGACATCACCTTCGCCGAGTACCTGATGGAGATGGCGAACATCGCAGTCACCGCCGGCCTCGACAAAGAAGCCGCCGAGCAGCTCGCCGCCGCCGTAGGCAAGGTTGCGGACGCTCTGCGGGACATGGCTGATGACCTAGTCCTCATGTACGCCGTGACCTACACGGTCACTGAACTGATCACTGAGCTCGCCGATGGCGCGGACCGTATGAAGGCGCAAGCCGAGCGATGCGCGACGGAGTGCGAGATCGCCTCCGAGGCCGCCAAGCTCGTCGCCGTCGCTGTCGCCCGCACCTACGGCGAGGACGTCAGGGCCATGGACGAGGCGGGCCTTGCCCACGCTTCGGCAGCTGCCCACCACGATTAGGAAGGAAATCCGTCAATGAGCAGCAACCTCGTGCCCCGCCCCAGTGGCGTGGTCGTGCCGGCGGCCGGTGACAACCGCTACAAAACTGTCCAGCAGAAGCTCAAGGCGCTTGCCCAGGCAGTCGACGCGGCAGCCGTCGACCTTGAAACGCTGCAGCGCAGCATGCGTGCCAACGCCACCCGCGCTGAGGGCCTGGCCGTGGACATCGCGAACGCTGAACTCGACCGCAAGTTCATCGAGATGACGAGTCAGGTATCCGTGGCTCTGGGCGGCGCCGCCGTCGAGGCCCGCAAGTTGGGCGAGTGCGCCGCAGAGGTGTCCTCTCTCGCCCACAACGCTCGGTGTTCGCACGCGCGGCTGTACGAGGGCCTGGACGACATCCGCTCCAGCCGCAAGGAACGCACCCCCAAGCCGGGCTTCTTCGCCCACTGACCAGCTCACCGAAACCCTGATGGGCGGCCCCTCCACGACGGAGAGGCCGCCCATCGCCAATCCCGGAGGAGAAACCCCGTGTCCGTGCCGCGCAGCGTCGCCCTGGAGCGCACTCTCTACACCCTGACCGCCCCGGTCCTCGCCGCGGCCCCGAACCTCTTCGCCAACAGCCCCGTCAACACGGTCGTGCAGCTGGCGGGCGCGGCTGGCGTCGGCGGCTGGCTCCTGGCAGTCAAGAGCGACCAGCCCGGTGCGGGACGTAAGATCCTGCGCTGGTCGCCGCTGGTCCTCGCGGCCGCCGTCGACATTGCTGCGCAAAACACGATCGGCTGGGGCCCGTGGTGCCTGGACGGCATCCTCGCCGCCGGCTGGGCGACGGCCGGCCTGCTGGTGATGCCCTTCTCCCGGCACACCCGCCGCCGTCACCGTCCCGCACTCGCCGCCCCGGCCCCCGTATCGCAGATGCAGGCCGCCCCCGACCCGTCCCTCGCGCAGCCTGACGACGGCGCCGACGCCTTCACCCGCCAGGTCCGCTGGCTGTGGGAGGCCCACGGCCTGCCCGGCCGCACCATCGTCGTCACGGCCACCCCGCACGCGGGCATGCCCAACGACCTGTCCCTGCTGCTGCGCGCCTCCGAGGCAGGACGGCCGATCTCCAGCCTCACCCAGGAAGCGGTCGCCGCCGCGTTCGGTGTCGAGGTCGCCGACGTCCGGATCGAGGACGTGGTCCGGCAGTACGGGCGTGAGGGCGGACCCGGCTGGAAGGAAGTCCACGTCACCCCCGACCTGACCGAGCGCCGCCGCAAGGCCCCTACCACCCACGAGTGGTGGGTCGACCGCATCGCCGGTGGGCCCCTGCCCGGCTCGCAGTTCATCAAGAAGATCCGAGACCACGAGCGGAAGGTCACCCACTACATCGCCCAGGTCCCCGACGAAATGGGCGAGCCGCGCGTCAACCAGCACACCCTGGCCGCCGCACTGAAGACCAAGTACGACGAAGGCCGGCTGTTCGTCACCGTCGACGGCAACCAGGTCCTGGTCTCCCTTTGGGACTCCAGCCCGCTCGCCCAGATCTTCCCCGCGACCAACGAACTGCTCACCCCGGACAAGGACGGCCGGTGGGTGACCGGCTACCTCGGCAACGGCCAGCCCGCCCGCAACCGCGTCTACACCGACCGGGGCGCCGCCCACGGCCTGTTCGTCGCCCCGTCAGGCGGCGGCAAGACCCAGCTCATGGGCCTGCACGTCGCCGGCGACGCCCTGTTCGGCGCGGTGGTCTGGCTGGCGGCGGAAGCCCGGGACGAGAAGGCCGCCAAGCTAGGCGAGTACACCGACCGCTACGGCGTCGGCGCGCTCTACATGCTCCGGCTCCTGCGCACCCTGGACGCGCTGATGGAGATCCGCGGCGAGACGCCGTGGGACGACGGACGGGTCTACGACTGGGACCCCAAACTGCCGGGCTGCCCCTACCGGATGCTGTCCGCCTACCTCGATGAGTTCCTCTCCGCCGCCCGCAACGGCGACTACGGCGCGGAGATCATGGACCTCGCCGAGAAGGTGTCGGTCAAAGGCCGCAAGTACGGCATCGGCCTCAAGGTGGCCGGCCAGTCCATCTACGTGCAGGACGGATTCACGCAGCTGCTGTGCGAGAACCTACGCGAGAACTGCATCCCCGTCGTCCTGAAGGTCGCGCCGAAGAAGGTCGCCGAGATGTTCAAGACCCTCGGCATCTCCTCCGACAACACCCCCGAGCCGCTCCCCCGCTCCTTCTCCCCTGCTGAAGCGGGCCGGATCGAGCGGGTGATGGCCGGCGAGCCCGAGCCGCCCGCCGACTCCAACACCGGCGGCGCCGGGTGGATCGTCGAAGCCAAGCAACCTGAGGTCCTGCGCACGCTGTTCATGGACTTCAAGAACAGCCTCGACGACTACTTCCCCGACATCGTCGCCAGCCTCACCGCCTACGAGATCCGCGAGCTCGAGGCGAGGGACCTGTGGTTCGACTGGACCGAGCCGCCCCGGCCCGGCGAGTTCGGGCCCGAGCCCGATGACGAGGATGGGGAGGACAAGCCGAAGAGGGGCGGCGGCAAGCCGCGCGGTGGCGGGAAGCCCGCCGCGCGCCGCGACGCGGTCACCTCCCCCCGCCAGGCGCTGGAGGCCATCAAGAACCTCTCCGGCGTCTGACCCCACCCCACACATCCCGCAGGGCCCGGCCGCATCCCGGCCGGGCCCTGCTCACACCTGGAAGGACACACCGCTCGTGGCCGTATCGATCTCCGTCGCCGTCCTGCTCGCCACCGTCGTGGTCGTCCTCATCCGAGGCGGCTCCGTACGCCTCTGGCACGCCCTGGCCTGCGCCGCCTTCGGCTTCTTCCTCGCCTCCACCGGTGCCGCGCCCTTCATCACCAACGCGATCAGCGGCGTCACCGGCTGGATCTCCACCTTCTGACACCGCCCGGCCGCCGGCGTCGACGGCCGCCGCCCCTGCACCTCCGACGCCTTCCGAGGAGCCCCGATGCCCCACCCCACCCACGCCCCGCCCATACCGGCCCGCACCATCGCGCCGCCAGCCGAACTGTCGCTGGAGGCCCGCATGGCCGCCACAGACGCGGCGATGACCATCCGGCTGGAGGAAGCCGCCGTCGCCTACGAGGTCAACACCGCGCACATCCCCACCGAGCCGGTCGACCTGGGCGACGTCGTCACCCTCCCGCTCACCCCGACGCTCCAGCCCCCGACTCCGTACCCGACCCCGGTCGCGGCGCTCCTTCAGCGCGCGCATCACCGGCTGCTCACCGGCGGCTGGTGCTCCGGCGCCCTGGTCGACGAGGACGGTGCCCGCTGCCTGTACGGCGCAATCCACGCCCAAGCCCGCAGCGACAGCGGCCTTGAAGACAGCGCTGCCGCCGTACTCCTGGACGCGATCCGCCGCAAGTTCACCGGAATCGACTCCGTGCCGTCCTTCAACGACGGTTTCTCCAGCGGCCGGGTGCCGATGCGGATGCTCGACCAGGCCGCCGACCTCGCCCACGCCCGCGGCCTCTGACCGCCCCGCTCCGGACCACCTGCCTCACACCCGAACCCCTCGCGGTCGGATGCGGGCCAGGCCGTCCGGTCTGCACACCACCACCCGTCACACGGCCCCGATCAGGGGAGCGCCCGACCCGTCGACAAGAACGTCAACGGCCAGCAGCACCCGAACACCCCGAACTGCTCGACCAGGCGGCCCAGCCGCCGACCATCGCCCCGGACAAGGACCCCGGCACCAACCTCGCCCGGCTGCACGCCGCGTGGACCACCTCCTGGGAGCAGGGCGGCTTCCTGCACGGCCGCTGGGAGGAGCTGCGCCAGGCCCCGGAGGCCGGCTGGCACGGCATGGCCAACTGGATCTAGGTGTGTTGTTCGGACAGGTTGGTGACGCGGCTGGCGGGTGTTTGGCCGTGGATGCCGGTGTGGGGTCGGTGGTAGTTGTACCAGTCGATCCAGTGGGTGAAGGCTTCCTGGCGTTGCCGGTCTGAGGTAGGGCTGGTGGTAGGCCCACTCGTCGAGGAGGGTGCGGTGGAAGCGTTCGACCTTGCCGTTGGTCTGCGGGCGCCAGGGCCTGGTCCATCGTGGGCTGATGCCCAGGTCACGGCAGGTCTGGCGCCAGGTGTTCTTGCTGTAGGCCCAGGCGTTGTCGGTCAGGACGCGTTCGACGGTGATGCCTCGTTCGGCGAACCAGGCGGTGGCCCGCCGCAGGAAGGCGGCGCAGGTGGGGGCGGTCTCGTCGGGGAGGTCTTCGGTGTAGGCGAGGCGGGTGTGGTCGTCGAGGGCGGTGTGGAGGTAGGCCCAGCCGGCACCGTTGCGGCGGTCCTTGTTCGGGCTGCCGGCCGCCCGTCCGAGGACTTTGTGGCCGCCGCCGTCGGGAATCCGGCCCAGTTTCTTCACGTCGATGTGGACGAGTTCGCCCGGCCGGGCCCGTTCATAGCGGCGTACCGGTTCGCCGGTGGCCCGGTCCAGTGCGGCCAGGGGCGGCAGGCCGTGGCGGGTCAGGATGCGGTGGGCGGTGGAGGGGGCGATGCCGCAGCGGGCGGCGAGCCGCAGAGGCCCGATGCGGTGCTCGCGCCGTAGTCGCAGGACGTGGTCCTCCACTGCGGCCGGGGTCCTGCCCGGCTGGTGGTGGGGGCGGCTGGTCCGGTCACTCATTCCGGCGATGCCCAGGGTGCGGTAGCGGGAAGCCCAGCGGGCGGCGGTGGTGTGGCTGACCTGGAAGCGTTCCGCGGCCCGCCGCACGGGCCAGCCGTCGTCCACGACACAGCGGGCCAGGCGGAGTCGTCCGGTCTCGGTCAGCGGGGCGTTACGGTGGACCACGAGGGCCTCCTGTCTTCGGTGGAGATGTCGCAATCCACACCGAACCCGGAGGCCCTCACCCATTTCAAGAACCCAGCACGCGTGTCACCAACGTCCCGGGACAACACATCTAGGCCGTTTCTTAGCGATCACCTCGCGGCCCAGATGTGGATGGCCGCGAGGTGGAGGGCCGCCTGGTAGGTGGTCGCGGTCTTGTCGTATCGAGTGGCCAAGCCGCGCCACTGCTTGAGCTTGTTGATGCAGCGTTCGACGGTGTTCCGCTGCTTGTAGACCTCGCGGTCGAAGGCCGGCTGACGGCCGCCTTTTCTGCCGAGTCGCCTGCGGTTGGCGATCTGGTCGGCAGGCTGCGGGATCACGGCCCGGATCCTGCGGCGGCGCAGGTGTTCGCGGATCGCGCGGGACGAATAGGCCTTGTCGGCCAGCACGACGACGGGGCGGGTTCGGGGCCTTCCTTGCGGCCTCGCGACGCGGATTGCGGCCATGACCTGGGGGAACGC
>NZ_JBVJGW010000037.1:0-45734 GCF_055587105.1 Streptomyces sp. NPDC048461
CCGGCCCCCGGCGCCCCCCCCCCCCCCCCCGCCCCCCCCGCCGCCGCCGCCCCCCCCCCCCCCCCCCGGGGGGGCGGCGCCCCCCCCGGCCCCCCCCCCCCCCCCCCCCCCACTCCCATGCTCGCCGCCGGGCTGGGGCGAGGTGCCGCGCCCGGGACCGGGTAGGCGAGTGACGAGCGGTACGCACATCTACAGGAGCGGTGGTCGGATTGAGCCTGACGGGAATCGACGTGGTGTACGCCTGCGCGGGGCTGGGAGCCCTGGGCGCGGCGGTGCTGCCGACGGCCCTGGCGAAACGGCCCCTGTCCCTCCCCATGGTGTTCCTCGCGGCGGGCTTCCTGGTGTTCCTGCTGCCGCTGGACGCGCTGCCGGCGCTCGACCCCGTCCGGCACCGCGGCATGGTGGAGCACCTCACGGAGGTCTGCGTCGTGGTGGCGCTGATGGGCGCCGGCCTGGCCATCAACCGGCCGCCCGGCCTGCGGGCCTGGTCGACGACGTGGCGGCTGCTGGGGCTGGCCATGCCGCTCACCATCCTGCTGACGGCGGCCGCCGCCGGATGGCTGCTGGGGTGGCCCCCGGCCGTCGCGCTGCTGGTGGCGGCCGCTCTCGCACCCACGGACCCGGTCCTCGCCGCCGAAGTGCGCGTGGGGGAGCCGACCGACGAGAAGGACGACGAGGACGAGGTCCGCTTCGCGCTGACCAGCGAGGCCGGGCTCAACGACGGGCTCGCCTTCCCCTTCGTCCTGGCCGCCATCGCCCTCACGGCGTCGTCCGCGACCGGCTGGTCCACGGAGGGGCTCTGGCACTGGGCCTGGAGCGACGTGGCCGTACGCAGCGCGGTGGGCCTGCTGGTGGGCGTCGGGGTCGGCCGGCTGCTCGGCTGGATGTTCTTCCAGGCGCGCTGGAAGGCGCTGCGGCTCTCCGAGCACCGCGAGGGCTTCGTCGCCCTCGCCGCCACCTTCACGGCGTACGGGCTGACGGAACTGCTCCACGGCTACGGCTTCCTCGCCGTGTTCGTCGCCGCCGTCACGATCCGCGGAGCCGAACGCGCCCACCGCTACCACCGCGTCATGCACGCCTTCACCGACCAGATCGAGCGGCTCCTCACCGCCGTCGTGCTCTTCCTCGTCGGCGGCTTCGTCGCCGACGGCGGCCTCGCGGCCCTGACCTGGCGCGGGGCCCTGCTGGGACTGGTGCTCTTCGTGGTGATCCGCCCCGCCGTGGGCTGGGCCGTCCAGGCGCGGGGCGCGGCGAAGGGGAAGGAACGGGCCGCCATCGCGGTCTTCGGCATCCGCGGCATAGGTTCCTTCTTCTACCTGGCGTACGCGCTCGGCGAGGCCGACTTCGCGGCCCCCGCCCGGGAGTTGTGGGCGGTGGTCACCTTCACCGTGCTGCTCTCGGTGCTCCTGCACGGCGTCGCGGCCACCCCGGTCACGGCGCGGCTCGACGGCCCGGAGGAAGAGAACACCGACCCCTCCCCGGACAAGCCGGCCTGAGGGCTGTCTCGTACATGATCCCCGAGACGCCTCGGGCCTTGCCGGCCGCCGTGCGGTCTGCTCGCCCATCCGGCGAGGGCGAGGCTGTGCATCCGAGCGATGCCGAGCATGGCGTGGTGGACGCCGACGCCTGTCGCTTTTGAGGCGGTAGTCCCAGAGGACGCTTTCCAGGGAGGGTTCCGGTGGTTCTTCGACCACTCGGCGGTGGTGTGGTCGTGGGTGGTCCTGCGCACAGCATGGAAAGCAGGCGACCGGACTTGGCGCATCATCCAGGATGACCCCATGCACCAAGACCTTGTGACGTTCCTCCACGCTCGGCTGGACGAGGAGGCCGACCTGGCCCGACGGTGCGATGGTGACGGCTGCGGAGAGTGGACTGCTGACGGGCACACGGTCGGCTTCTGCCACGGTGAACTCTCCGGCTTCCGTTCCACGATCGCCCTGCACGTCGCGCTGCACGACCCGGCTCGCGTCCTGCGGGAGGTCGAGGCCAAGCGACGCGTGCTCGCCCGCCATGTGCTCAGCCCTGCCACGGGCGACCCCGAACTACCGTGGGAGAACCGCGATGACTGCCAGTACGACGGCGAGACCTGGCCGTGCGATGACCTGCTCGACCTCGCGTTGCCTTACGCCGATCACCCTGACCACCCCCGTCGCCCCTGAGGCGGAAATCGCTTATGGGACAGCCCTGAGACGTCGATTCTCATGGATGTAAGGATCAACCCCACTTGTTGCAGAGGGGGTGAGCGTGCACTGGGTCGGGCTCCTGGTAGAACCGGCGCATGCCATACAGGTTCACGGCCCGTGCGCTGGCTGCCGAGGTCGACGTTGATGGCGAGGTGCGGGCCGGCGCGGCGGAGGAGGGTGAGGGCTTCTTCCTGCTGTTCACGAGCGCTGTCGGCGAACCGTCCGTACAGGACATCTCGCTCGGGCTCGACACGTATTGCGTGATGACCCCGGACCAACGCAACTCCTATGGCTGTGTCCGCGAGGTGGTTCTGACAGGCAGCTTGCTCACGGTCTCGCTGGACCCCGGTTGTCTGGATGACTTGGAGTTGGAGGACGCGAAGATCGAGGCAGTGCTCGACCTGCCAGCCGAGAGCATCGACGAGATGCGGGAGGCTCTTGTGAAGGTGCTGACCTTCGGACGGGAGGAAGCCCACCCTCGGCTCACTGGCTTCTCGGTTTGATCCGCCGATCGAGGCATCGGCAGCCAGCCAACCAGGATACGGTCGTCTCGCCGACCCAGCGGTGGCGGATGACGCGTTATCGCGGCCAATGCCTTCCGGTCACCGGCACGCCGTCGGCCCCCACCCTGCTGGCAGTCATGCACGGTTCAATGATCGATCACGCCATAAAGCATGACGTGGAGCCTGTCAGCTTTCCGTCAGTGTCGTCTGCCAGGGGTTGTCAGTCCCTGTTCGTAGGATTACGGCATGTCTGATGCTTTCACCGTCTTGTGGACCCATGACACGTGCCGGGCGCTGCGCAAGGCAGGGCGTGTCGGCGAGCGACCGCCGGTCGCCTTCAGCGGCGCTCACTCCTCCCTACCTGCGTGGACGGGTGCCCGCGCTGGGGACGAGGTATACGCTCTGCACGTCGACCAGCGCGAAGTGTTCGTGGTGAGTCAGATGCGGGTGATTGACGCAGAGCGCCGCGACTGCTGCGGCATAGCCCCCGCCGCCTGGGACGACCCCGCGTATCCCGGGCACGACGACTGGTCGATGATCGGCGCCGGCGGCTGTGGGGCCCAAGCCGTGCACGTGGACGCGACGCCCGTACGCTTCGACGTCCCCATCTCCGGTGAACTGCTCGCGAGACTTACCTGGCGGAACAGCCGAGGGCGGACCCGCGGTCTGAAGTACGTGGTGGATGGTCGTCTTGAGAGAGCGATCAGCCTTCAGGGGTTCTACCGCCTGACCCCCGAGGTCGCTGGCGAACTGGCGGAAGTCGTCAACAGTCCTGCCCCTCGACACTGACCAGCGAGCGAGGCATCAACACTCGGCGCGCACTCCTGCGGCAGCAGCTGTGAAAGGGGAGCCGGGGCCACGAAGGAATCCCAGCCGACACACCCCTCAGGGGAGTCGGCAAACCGGATCCCCTGAGCTTGTTCTTTATGTTCGGCGGTCCGTGGCTGGGTCGGGCGGCCCCATGAAGGCGTCGAGCTCTTCGATGATCTTGCGGAGTTTGCGGGCTCCGCGAGGCGACATTGCTTGGATCACGCCATCGAGTAGTGCACGGCCTTCGAGCGGATTGCCGCAGCAGTACCAGTGCACGTTGCCGAACTCGTCGTCGTGCCAGAGCTCGCGCTCGGGGCGGTGGACGTAGTCCTTCCACAGGCGCAGTGCAGCGCTGGTGTCCCCGGGTTGGAGGTAGTTCCGCGTGCGTTCAAGGCGAACGATCTCGGACAGTGCTCGCGGAGAGAGGCGGTCGATGGCCGGCCTTGAGCGTGGTGACGGTTGCCGGTCCGGAATGCTGGCCCGGATGTGTCCTGGCCGTCTACGCGGCATGGGCCTTTCGGTTGGTCGTCATGCCGAACATGGTGCCACGACCTCGAACGGTGTCCCGAACGGGTTCGTTCGCCTGGGGAATCGCCGGACGTGGGGACGGTCTTCGTCTGATCATGTGCTCCGACCAAGGAGTACACGTGATCACGACGAAGGCCGTGAGGGTGAGTGTGCCGCCAGACGCTGTCCGGGGGGAAGCGTTCGCGGAAGCGTCACGCTTCCGGGGAGCCTTCTACGAGAGTCTGACCGCCCGGAGCGATGCACGGCGGCCTGAACTACGGCCGGATTGACGTCGACCAGCTGCGCGCGGACGCGCGGTGCTCGGCGGACCGGCTGTTCTGCCACGTTCACCTCTTGGACCGCGATCCCGGACGCGGTCCGGTTCGGCCCCGCGGACGACGCGGTTGAAGGTCGAGCATCTGTCGAAGGAGCGGGACGTTCCGCCACTGTGGTTGCGGTCCTCCAAGACAGGTGCCACCCCCCCCGGACGACGTGGACCGCTTCCCCGTAGAAGAAAGAACAACTCGGATGGGCGGAACACCTCCGCGGACGACAACGATGAAGTTCTGTGGCTCATCCGCTCGTTGCCGCGACGGCGGCGCCCGGCTGCGTTGTCAGTGGGGCCGCCTAGGGTGAATACATCACTCGGGGAGCCGTGGAGAAGGAGCAGGAACATGTCCGCGAAAAGAATCCAGCACAAGGTCAATCACGTCGCGCTGGTAGTGGACAGTTCGGGTTCCATGCGCCCGCACGAGAGCCAACTCATGCGCGTCGTGGACGAGTTCGTGGCGGGTTTGAAGGCCGAGTCGGACAAGCTCGGGCACGAGACCCGCATCAGCCTCTATTCCTTCGACCACAGGGTGGAAAACCTGGTCTGGGACATGGACGTGAAGCACCTGCCGTCCATGCGGGGTCTGTACAAGGTGAACAACGGGGCCACGGCCCTGATCGAAGCCTCCCTGAAGTCCCTGGACGACCTGGACCACATCTGGGAGGAGTACGGGGAGCACAGCTTCCTCCAGATCGTGGTGACGGACGGCGAGGAGAACGCCTCCGGCGGGGACCGGCGCCACGACGGCGACATGGCTGTCCTCGGCCCGTGGCTCGACAAGATCTCCGCGAGGATGGGTGCGCTCCCGGACCACTGGACGTCCGCGATCCTCGTGCCCAACTCCCTGGCGAAGCGAACCGCCCAGAACTACGGTTTCCCGGCCGGGAACATCGCCATCTGGGACGCGGACTCCCAGGAGGGTGTGAAGGAGGCGATCGGCACGGTGCGCGCCGCCGCCACCAGCTTCCTCCGCGGCCGGGAGAAGGGCGTGCGCGGCACGAAGAACCTGTTCGCGGTGGGCCAGGACATATCGATCGACGAGGTGCGCGCCACCCTCGAACCGGTCCCGGCCGACGCGTTCCGCCTCCTTGACGTCGACGCGGACGTCGCGATCCGGTCCTTCGTCGACGCGCACCCGGACGTCACCTACCAACGCGGATCCTGCTACTACCAGTTGGGCGCGCGGGTCCAGGTGCAGCCGGACAAGGAGATCGTCGTGGTGGAGAAGGACACCGACCGTGCCTACACGGGCGACGCGGCACGCAGCCTCCTGTTCGGCACCGGCGTCCGGGGCACCGTCTCGGTGAAGGCGGGGAGCAACCCCAAGCTGGAGGTCTACGTGCAGAGCCTCTCGGTGAACCGCAAGCTCAAGGCGAAGACGCGCCTGCTCGTCATGGTCTGAGCCGGACGGGCGGAGTTTCGAGGGATCCCGGCCGGTAGTCCGCGCGGGTTCTGGGTAGTCGGTCGCCATGGAATCGCTGAGGCCCGCCCCCCTTGCCCCGCGCGCCGTCCGGCAGCTGCGCCGCATCCGCACCGTGTACGCCGCGGGAATCGTCCTGTGGGCGGCCGGCGCCGCCTGGGAGGGCGGCCAGCATCCCGGCAGCCGCCGGATGTGGGTGTCCCTCATGCTCGTGGCCCTGTTCGGCGGGCTGCTGTCCCTCACCGTCGCGTCCCTCTGGCGCCACCAGACGGCCCTGCGCCTGCGCGCGGCGGCCCGCCGCATCCGCCCCGGAGCACGGTCGGCCCAGGCCGCCGCGCGTACTGCCGCCGGCCGCACGCCCGCGTCCGGCTGACGGAAGGACAAGTCGCCGCGGCCCGAGGGGAGTTGCCGAACTCCGGCGCCCGCGGGCCGCTTCCGCGTCCGGCCCGGGGAACGGGCTAAGACGGCGTACGGCGGGCACACGCACACCATGAATGCCTTGAGCCGCTGGGAGGACGCAGTCGAACGCTGGCAGGACGCGCTCCTCGACCGGATCCGACACCGCGAGCCGGTGGAGCTGGTGGAGGCGCTGCAGCGCGAGTGCGACGAACAGGTCGTGGTGTGCAGCCGCCGTCGCGCCGTCGCGCCCAACGCCTACGAGATCGACCTGCCCCCGGACGTGTACCGGAAGATCGCCCGGCACGCCCGGAAGATCGGGCTGCAGCTCACCGATGCCCTCGTACGGCACGGCGAGATCCACCACTACGAATGGGCCGGCCCCCTGGCGGTCCGCCTGCGGCCCGCCGACCTGGAGCCCGGCTCCCGGTACCGGATTTCCAGCGCGCCGATGGCGCACATCAGGGCGAACGCTTTCCCCGACTGACGGGAGCGTTGCGTCTGAGGTCGGTGGGGCGGGGTAGTCGCTGGACGACAGCACCAGCGAAGGAGGCCGACATGGCAGATCAGAACAAGCCCCGCCCCCCGCGGACCACGCCGTCCGAGGCCGTGGGCGAAAGCGGCGACCAAGAGGCCCGCAAGGAGGCGGACGAGGCCGTCGTACGACGGTCCCCGTCCGCCGAGGACGACGCCGACGCCGGGGGCCACTCCGCCAAGCGGCAGAGTCCGGGCCTGGGCCGTGAGGAGCAGGCCCGCCCGGACAGCGGAGAGCGGGACCGCTGACGCCGGCGCCCGCTCGGCGCCGGCGACCGCCGGTCCGCCCCTCCCGGACACGGGGATTCGAGGCTGTCGGCGGGGGTAGGCGCGCCCCGGCAGCGAGCCCCCGCCGGGTGGGCCGGGCCACCCGAACGGAGTGATCTCAATGCGTACCGCAGCGGCCAGGGCGATGGGCGTGGCCACCCTCGGATACGGCGTGGCGGTCGCGATCAGCCCCCGCGTACTGGCCCGCCCCTGCGGGCTCCCCGAACACGGCTCCTCCGCGCTGCTGATCCGGGCGCTGGGCGTCCGGGACGCGGTCATCGGCGCCGCGATGGTGACGGTCCCGGGGGGCGCCGCGCTGCGTACGGCCGTACTGTGCCGGGTCGCGGTCGACGCGGGGGACGCCCTCCTCTTCGGCACCTTCCTGGCCCGGCGAACCGAGCGCGCCAAGGCGGCCGCAGCCGCCCTGGCCTGGGCGGCAGCGTGCGGATGGACGCTGACCGGCGGCGGCCGCGCGACCGCGCCGCTCGTGGAGGAAGCGGCGAACGTCGCCGTCCGCGCCGCTCAGTCCGCGACCCGCGCCGAACTCTGACGAACGCCGACGGCGGCCCCCGCCGGGAAAATCGGCTTGGGGCGAGCGCCGGGGCTGGCTAGGCTCCGCGGCATGAAGACGCGCGACCTGAGGTTCGGCCTGTACACGGACGAGCAGGGGCTGACCTGGGTCAGGGGGCTCGTCGCGCACGCCGCGAGCGCCCGGGCCGCCCGGATCGCCGGGGAGACCGTCGCCCACGCCTTCCCCGAGAGCGGACTGTCGACCGCCGACGTGTACGACTTCCTGGCGGAGCAGTGGGCGGTGGAGCACCCCGGGCAGGACAGCGGGGAGCGGCAACCGATCGAGCTGCGCGTCCGCATGACGTGCTCCCTGCGCACGTGGCGGGCGATCCGCAAAGCGGTCGTCCGGGACCTGTGCCCGGAGGGAACGGCGCCCCACGCCTGCCGTGTTCCGTGGATGGCCCGCTGACCGCGCGACGCGGCCGCGAGCGGCTCGCCGGAAGCCGGGCGGTGCCAGGCACCGGGACCCGGCAGCCCGCACCCCACGGGCGAGGACCGGCAGGGAGGCCGCCGCCGGGCGACCGGCCCCTGGCACAATCCTTTGTACGATCCCTCGATCACGGCACAGGAGCAGCGCCCATGGAACCCCACGTGGTGGACCGCCCGGAGAAGTCCCGGTACGAGATCCTCGCCGGCGAGGACGGCACCGAGACGGCGGGCTTCGCCGACTACCTCCTCTCCGAGGGCGAGATCTCCTTCGTCCACACCGAAACCGACCCCCGCTTCGCCGGACAGGGTCTGGGCGGACTCCTCGCCCGCGGCGCCCTCGACGACGCCCGGGCGCGCTCGCTGGCCGTGCTGCCCCACTGCCCCTTCATCCGGGGGTGGATCGGCAAGCACCCCGAGTACGTGGACCTGGTGCCCGAGGCGCGCCGCGCACAGTTCGGCCTCTGAGCGGCTCCCGGGCGCTTACGGTTACGGCCGGCCCGGGGTCGCTCCCGGCCGGCCGGAGTCGCCCCGTGCGCGGCTCCGGCGCGTGCCGCACCGCCCCGTACCCGCATGAGTGACCGTGCGAGGGGCAGGGGCGGTACTGCACGAGACTGTGAGACCGATTGGGGCGATGTGCGAAGCGTGGGCGTGGAAGAAGAACTGCTGCTGGTGGACGCCCGCAGCGGCGAGCCGCGGGCCCTGTCGGGGGCCGTGCTGGCCGCCGCGGACCGGTCCGCCGGACACGAGCCGGGCAGTGGCGAGGACCCGGGCCACACCTTCGAGAAGGAGCTGCACGAGGAGCAGGTGGAGTTCGCCACCAAACCGGTGACGGAGATGGGTGAGCTCCTGGAGGAGATCACCGGCTGGCGGGCGGAGGCCGCCCGGCACGCCGCGGACGCCGGGGCACTGGTCGCCGCCCTCGGCACCTCCCCGTTGCCCGTGCGGCCCTCGATGAGCCCCGGCCGGCGGTACGAGTGGGTCGGCGAGCAGTTCGGCCTGACCGCGCAGGAGCAGCTGACGTGCGGCTGCCACGTGCACGTGTCGGTGGAGTCGGACGAGGAGGGCGTCGCGGTGCTGGACCGCATCCGCCCCTGGCTGCCGGTGCTGACCGCGATGAGCGCGAACTCGCCGTTCTGGCAGGGCGAGGACAGCGGCTACGGCAGCTACCGCAGCCGGGTGTGGAACCGGCTGCCGTCGGCCGGACCCACCGACGTCTTCGGGTCCGCCGACCGCTACCACGAGCAGGTCCGCGCGATGGTCGGCACGGGCGTGCTGCGCGACGAGGGCATGATCTGGTTCGACGCCCGGCTGTCCGCCACCTACCCGACGGTGGAGGTCCGGGTGGCGGACGTCTGCCTGGAGGCGTCGACCCCGGTCCTGCTGGCGGCCCTGGTGCGCGGCCTCGTCGAGACGGCCTCGCGCGCCTGGCAGGACGGGCAGCCTCCGGCCGGGATCAGCACGAGCCTGCTGCGCCTGGCCTCGTGGCGGGCCGGCCGCTCCGGCCTGGACGGACCGCTCCTGCACCCGCGGACGATGCACGAGACCTCGGCCACGGAGGCCGTCGAGGCGCTGTACGCCCATGTGCGCGAGGCCCTCGTCGACCACGGCGACGACGTTCTCGTCCGGGAGGGCATCGCCCGGCTGACGGAGCGGGGCAACGGGGCGCGCGTCCAGCGCGAGCTGCTGCGCACCGAGGGGAGCCTCGCCGCGGTGGTCACGCGGTGCGCACGGCTGACGACGCCGGCGGCCGGCTGACACGGGCCGCCCGGAGCACGTCCGCCCGGAGCACGTCCACCCGCGCCGCTCCCCTCCGCATGCCCGGGCGTTTGGTGCGAAGGCACGGACCGGCCGTCCCGAGGGCCGGAAATCTCATGGTTTCACCCAGTGGGTCTGCGGAGCCGGCCCCGGATACGTTCGCCACGTTCCGGAATCCGTGGAGGGGGCATCGTGGGCGCTGTGGCATCCGTGCTGGTGGCGGCGGTCCTGTGGGGAACCGTGGGGCCGGCGCAGATCTGGGCCGACACCGGGATGCCTTCCGGGGCGCTCGGCGCCGCCCGGATGCTGCTGGGCGGGCTGGTGCTGAGCGCGCTGGTGGTGCGGCCGGCGGGCCTGCGCACGCTGGTGCGGCCCGGGGTGCGCCGCTGGGTGGGACTGTCCGTCCTGGTCACGGCGGCCTTCCAGGTCTGCTTCCTGGAGGCCGTCGAGCGGTGCGGGGCCGCGCTGGCCACCGCCGCTGCCTTCGGGACCGTACCCGTCGTCAGCGGCGTGTGCGCCCGGCTGTTCTCCGGAGAGCGGATGACCCGCCGCTGGCTGTGGGGCACGGCCTGCGCCGTCGCCGGCATCGGGTTCCTGCTGCTGCCCGGCAGCGGGGCGCGCGCGGACGTGCCGGGCGTGCTCTGCGCGGTGGTGGCCGGGGCGAGCTTCGGCGTCTACATCACGGCGGTCAAGGAGCTCGGCGCACGGGGTGCGGACCTCGCCACGGCGGCGCCGGTGAGCGTGCTGTGCGCGGGCCTGCTGGTCTCGCCCTTCCTGCTGGCGGCCCCCGGAGGGTCGGCCGACCCGCGCACCCTCGCACTGATCGCCTGGCTCGGACTCGGTACGACCGCGCTCGGCTACCTGCTGTTCACGCGCGGCGTCGGACGGCTCAGCGCCGCCACCACCGGCACGCTGAGCCTGACCGAGCCGCTGGTCGCCGCCCTGCTCGGCATCGCGCTGCTGGGCGAGCGGCCCGGTCCGCTCGTCGCGGCCGGCGGGGCGCTGCTGCTGGGCGGGCTGGTCCTCGTGTCCCTGCCGTACGGGCGGCGCCGCCGGGCCGGGGCGGAACCGGCTCCGGCGCCCGCGCCGGGATGACGCGACGGCGGGCGCCGGGCCGGACGGTCCGACGGGGTCAGCGGTCCCGGTAGGAGGACATGGTCTCGCGCACCCGGGAGGAGAAGAACATCGGGCCCACCGCGTCGGCCCAGGCCATCCCCTCCGGGGTCAGTGCCAGCGTCCCTCCCCGCTCCCGGAGCCAGTTCTTCCCGAGCAGGGTCTCCAGTTGGCGGGCGAAGTCGTCCTCGAAGCGGGTGGCGAACCGCCGCTCGTAGTCGGCCACGCGCAGACCGCTCGACTCCAGCAGGTGCTGCAGCACGTACATCCGGCGCCGCTCGCCGCCGTCCATCCGGAAGGCCCACTGCGCGCACTCGAACTGAGCGGTCGGGGTCGCTATGTAGTCGTCGATGATGCGGCGGACCTCGGGTACGGCGACCGCGTAGTCGGTGGTGTAGTGCAGGTCTGTGGTGAACGACCGGGCCCCCACGCCGAGTCCGACCATGCCGGCCTGCTGGTTGTACTCGCTGATGCTGCTGCCGTCGGTGTCCTCCACGGCGGCGGTGCCGACGCGCCGGAAGACCCGCATCGAGGTCTGCTCGTACCCCGCGGACAGCAGGTGGTCGCGCCCGTAGCGGTACAGCCGCAGCCGCTGCTCGTTCCAGTCCTGGAGCGTCGTGGCGTGGCGGCCGCTGAGTCCGGTCAGCGGGCGCACGTACAGGGGGTACAGGTAGACCTCCTCCGGCTCCCAGGCGAGCGCGGCGTCCAGGGAGACCTTGAACGACCGCTCGGTCTGGCCCTCGATGCCGTAGATGAGGTCGATGTTGAGGATCGGGAACCCGGCCGCCTTCAGCCGGGCGAGCGAGGCCTCGACCTCGTCGCGCTTCTGCGGGCGGACGGCCGCCCGGGCCTCCTCGTCGACGAAGCTCTGTACGCCGATGCTCAGCCGCGTCGCGCCACGCTCGGCCAGCACCGCGATCCGGTCGGCGGTCGCCGTGGCCGGCGAGGTCTCCACCGACCAGGACGAGGCCTGGAGGTCCGCACCCATGACGTTCTCGCAGATGTCGCACAGCCGCGACAGCTCGGCCGCCGTCAGGTAGGTGGGGGTGCCCCCGCCGAACGCCGCGAGCGGGAACCGTATCGGCTGGCCCTGTGCCTCCAACGCCCCTCGTGTGACGCGGGCTTGGCGCTCCAGGGTGCCGAGGAAGTCCCGGGTGACCTCCTCGGGTGCCCCGGTCCGGGTGAACAGGTTGCAGAACCCGCACCTCATCTCGCAGAACGGGACGTGCACGTAGAGGGACAGGGCGTCGAGCCGCTCCGTGGACCAGAGGTCGCGCAGCAGCGGCCCGTCCTCCAGGAGCCGGTAGGCCTTCTGGTGGGGATAGGCGTACACGTACTGCTCGTACGGGGTCTCCGGCTCGGTGGCGGGGAGACGGCGGGGAACCGAGGGCACGGGAAGCGGAACGGTGGTTGTCATTGGGGGACGTGACTCACTTTCGGAAGTGATCGTGATCGCCGTATGTGACACCGCGTCACCCTAGGGTGGTGGCGTCGTCCGCTTCAGTAGTGCGAACCGCATAAATCGGGTTTGGCGCCATGGACGTTCATATGCACTTTTCGCGATGCCTCCGTCGAGGTGGCGGCGCGGGGGCAGTTGAGGTTCCGTGTCCGGCATGACACGACTTCTCGTCGCGGCGGGGGGTGGCGGTGACGCCATCACCGCAGCCGTGCTCCACACGGCCCTGTACGGAGCGCGCACCCCTGCGCTGGTCCTGACCTACGCCTGGGAGCGCCTGGTCGTGGATCCCGTCCCGGGGCCGCGCCGGGCCGCCGACTTCACCGGTAGCGAACCGGCCGCTCCGGACCTCGCCCTGGTCACGCCGCAGACCCGGCCGATCGCCCCGGCGGGCTCGCTGCTGCCGCGGCTGGCCGCCGGGCTGGGTCCGCGCCTCGGGCTGCTCGACCCGTACGACGGCGCCCGGGGCCTGGCCCGGCAGATCGGCGCGGCCGCCCGCTGGTGCCGGGCCGGGCGGATCGACCTCGTGGACGTCGGCGGCGACATCGTGGCGAGGGGCGACGAACCCACGCTGCGCAGCCCGCTCGGAGACGCCCTCGCCCTCGCCGCCTGTGCGGCGACGGGCCTCCCCACCGCCGTGTACGTCGCCGGTCCCGGCCTCGACAACGAGGTTCCGCCGGCCGACCTGCTGCCCCGGCTCGGCGAGCCCGCGCTCACCCTCACCGCAGCGCACACCGACGGGGTGCTGCCCGTCTTCGACTGGCATCCGTCCGAGGCGAGCGCCCTGCTCGTCGCGGCCGCCCGGGGGGTGCGCGGAGTCTGCGGGACCCGGGACGCCCCCCGCCCCGTCCTCCTGGACGACTCGGCGTGCCGGGTCCACCGCCTCACGCTCGACCGGGCCCTCGCGCTCAACCCCCTCGCCCGCGCCCTCGCCGGCTCCGGCAGCCTGGAGGAGGCCGAGGACGCCTCCCGTGCGGTGTGCGGCTTCTCGGAGATCGAGCGGGAACGCCACCGGGCGGCGACGGGCTCCGGGACGACGCCCCCGGCGGGTTCGTACGGTGACGGGGACGGTGACAGCGGCCGTGCCGGTCACGGTGCCGGTGGCGCCGCGGCCGTCCTGGCCCGGTTCGCGGCCTGGGAGCGCGCGTTGCGCGCCGACGGCCTCGCGTACGTCACGTCCCGCAGGATCACCGAGGAACTGGGCCTGACGGCTCCGCAGGCCCGGACCCTCCTGGACGCCCTGCGCGCGACCACACCCCCGCGGCACGCCCCACCGCTGTGGCGGCTGGGACGGTGGTGACGTACAGGTGGGGACGAGGGTGACGGACGGGTGTGGCCGTCCCCGCGCAGGGCGGCCGGCGCGTCACCGTTCGGCGCGCAGCCGGAGCAGGTACGTGGCGGTCAGCGCCACGGCCCGGTCCTGGTCGTGCGACAGCTCCACGAGGATCCGGGACGCCTCCGGCCCCGGGACGCCGGCCAGCGCCTGCGTCAGCCGGCCGCGGGCGGGCGCCCCGCCGGTGTCGCGGGCGAGGCGGTCGGCGATCCCGCCCGCGATCCGGTCCGCCGTCGCGGTGTCGCCCGCCAGTGCGCCCAGCGCGTCGGCCGCGTCGACGTCGTTGCGCCCCGTCGCGATCATGTCGATGAGCGTCGGGACCGCGTCCGCGGCCCCGCGCGTCCCGAGGGCCAGGGCCGCGTACCCGCGGACCACGGCGTCGGGGTGCGCGAGGGCCGCCCGGAGCTGCTCGGCGGCCTCGTCCCCGGGCAGCTCGGCGAGGGTCCGCACGGCGCGTTCCCGCACTGCGGCCACCGGGGAGCCCAGGCCCTCCGCCACCGGGGAGGCGGCGCCGTCGCCCGATCGCGCCAGCGCCCAGCGAAGGGCTCCGGCGACGTACGGATCCGCCTCGCCGAGGGCCGCCTCCACCAGCGCCTCGGTCGGCACCTGAACCTCGTCGACCGATGAGAGGGCCGCGCGCTGGCGGGCGCCGGCGCTGTTCGATCCCAGCGCCTGCAGGAGCGAGACGACCCGGAGGACGTCCTCCCAGCCGGCCGGATCAGCCGCGTCGATCCGGCGCAGCCGCGTGAGCAGCTCGGTCTCGGCGGCGATGCGTTCGCGCGTCTCCCGTACGAGGTCCCCGACGAGCGCCGCGGGCGCGAAGCCGGGGTCGTCGAGCGCGCGCCCGACCTCGCGCAGCGACAGCCCCAGCGACCGCAGGCTCTCGATGTGGAAGATCCGCCGGATGTCCTCCTCCGTGTACGCCCGATAGCCGGACCCCGTGCGGCCGGAGGGCCGTACCAGTCCGAGCGATTCGTAGTGCCGGAGCATGCGGGCGCTGACCCCGGACCGTCTCGCCACCTCGCCGATCAGCACGCCCTATCCTCCCTCGCGTCCGGACCCGCCGAGGGCCACGACGCGCTTCGCCTCCTCGATCGCGCACTCGAATCCCGTCTCCGGGTCGCGCAGCAGCCGTCTGGTGGCGAGGGCGTGCGCGCGCACGCGCGGGTCGGGGGCCGCGGCGGAGGCCCGCAGGGCCGGTTCCGCCGCTTCGCCCAGCGCGACCAGTGCCCGGCTGAGACTGAGTTGCGTCTCCCGCTCGCCGCGCCCGAGCTGCGTCGCCAGCACCACCACCAGAGCGGTCTCCCCGCCCTCCGGAACGAGCACGACCGCGGTCCGCCAGGCGCTGCGCGCCACCTCGTCGTCGGCGTCGGTCAGCAGCGTCGGCGTGATCGCCGGCCACACCTGCCGGTTCCCGATCTTGGACAGCGTGTGCAGGGCCTGGCTCCGTGCCCGTGCGCGCTCCGAGCGGAGCTCGCGGACCAGCCCGGGGAGCGTCAGGGACTCCGGGTGGCGGGTGAGCGCCCAGGTCAGCATGTCGCGGACGAAGAACTCGGGTTCGACCGCGCACCGCTCGACGAGCGGGCCGACGAAGCCGGGGTCGGGTGTCGTGCCGAGCGCCAGTGCCGCGCGCAGCCGGACGGACGACCTGCCGTCCTCCAGTGCCCGCAGTGCCCGTACCGCGTCCGTGTCCCGCTCAGTGACCGTCATCGAGACCACCTCCTCGGGGCGCAGTGAAAGCCCTGCCACCGTGTCAAGGTCAAACGAGGCTGCGGAGCCGTCCCGACGGCCGTGCTGCCGCGCCGGCTCAGGTGCGCGCGGAGCGGGGGCGGTCGGGGGTGAGGAGGTAGGCGATCGCCATGTCGCTGAGTTCGTCCGCGTAGCGGCGCCGGGCCGCTTCGCCGGTGGCGGCGTCGGGGCGCACCGAGTTGTGGAAACAGGCCCCGAGGACGGCTCGGGCCGCGGTGTCCAGGGCCGCGCCGGGGTCGGAGCGCCTGATCTGGCCGACGTGGGGGGCCGCCGCTTCGATCAGGAGCCGGTGGAGCTCGGTGATGGTGCGGGCTCCGCGGTCCAGCGATCGCGGGCCCCGCGCGCGCAGCAGCTCGGGGAAGAGCCGGCTGCTGTCGGCGAAGGACTGCAGCAGGGCCTCCGCGTAGGCGTCCATCACGCCGGTGAGCGACGGCTCGGCCGCGCGCAGCCGCTCGGCCACGTACTCCTCGCGGCGTTCCAGCATCCGCTCGGTCAGGGCCGTGATCAGCTGGTCCTTGTCGTCGAAGCGCCGGTAGATGGTGCCGACCGCGACGCCCGCGCGTTCCGCGACGGCGGTGATCGTCATCTCCTCCACGCCCGACGACGAGGCGATCTCCTCGGCCGCCCGCAGCACGCGGGCCAGTGTCGCGGCGCTGCGCGCCTGCCTGGGTTCCCGGTACGGGGCGGGTCGGTCTGGCTCCTCGGTCATGCCCCGCATGGTACGGGCGGCGGCCCCACCTGGTGCTTTTGACAAACGGTGCACTCCTCCGGGTAACCTCGGTTTGTGAACGTGAATTCACATTCGCATTCTAGTGGAGGTTCGACCATGACCGAAAACCAGCCGTTCCAGCCCGTGACCGTGACGCTCGCGTCCGGCCCCACCGGCTCCGGGAGCATCGACGACTTCGAGCTGTTCTACGCCCGCCGCGCACTGGACCGCTTCCGGACGCGGCTGGGGAGCGAGGGTCTGCTCGACCTCCTGGCCGCGGACATCGAGGAGGGCAACGCCTTCCTCCGGGACAACGCGCTCGCCTCCGACGGCAGCTTCACGGCCGGTACGACGGTCCTCGCGACGCGCGGCCTCACCTCGGGCGCGTTCCTGGCGTGGATGGAGAAGGCCTTCGCCGGGGACGAGCACGCGCTCCTCGCGGCGCACCCCGAGCACTACGTGATGGCCCCCGGCGCCGACGGCGCGTTCCACGTGGTGGAGAACATCGGCCCCCACGTCTGCTCCTTCTTCATGGGGGGCTGGGGCACGGACGCGATGGCGTGGGCCGCCGACGCGGACGAACTGCTTCCGAGGTCCGGGTTCCCGCACGTGATGTCGTCGAACCTCTTCCTGGCCGACGGCACCGTCGTCGGGCGGGCGCTGACCCAGTTCGGTGACACCGCCGAGGGCTTCACCGCGAGCCTGACCGTCTACGTGCCCGCCACCTGCCCGCCCGACGTCCTGGAGCACCACCTGCGGCACTACGCCGTCGAGTTCAGGAACTGGATCGCCGCCGCCGCGGCGGACCGCGCCTGACGCCCCCGGCCGGCCCCGGGCCGCACGGTCCCCGGGGCCGGCCGCGGCCGTCGCCGCCCGACGCCCGGCCGGGCAGTGGCGCGGCCGCCAGCGGTGCGGCCGCCGCCGCTGCCGGGGCGCGCCGCGGAGACCCGTTCCGGCTACGCGCTCGCGGGCGCCGGGTGCGCGTCCGACCCCTCCCCACCGTCCCGGCCGGGACGGCTGCGCCCCTCTGCGCCCCTCCGCGCACGGCTCGAACCGACGAAGGACCCACGATGTCGAACCCCTCCGCTCCGCCCGGTACGGGCCGCAAGCTGACCCTGATCGTCCTCGGCCTGGCGGCCCTGATCACCACGATGCTGTGCGCCTTCGTGCTGCCTTCGCTCCACGGCGGCCCGCACCGGGTCCCCATCGGAGTCACCGGGCCGCAGCACGCCGCCGAGGCGTTCCGGGAGCACGCGGACGCCGACGCATGGGACGTGCGCGCCTTCCCGACCCCCGCCGCCCTCCGGTCCGCGGTCGAGGACCGTGAGGTGGCCGGCGGTCTCGAGGTCACCGAACACGGCGTCGACGTCTACACCGCGACGGCGGGAGCCCCCTCCGCCACCGGCGCCCTCACCGCTCTGGGAGACGGACTCGCCGCGCAGCTCGGGGTAAGCGCCTCCGTCCACGATCTGGTGCCGTTCACCCCCGACGATCCCCGTGGCGCCGGGCTGGCCTCGGCGCTCCTGCCCATGATCTTCGGCGGCATCTTCCCCGCCCTGATCCTCGGTGGCGCCTTCCCCGGTCGGCACGGCGTGCGGACCCGCCTGGCGGGAGTCCTGCTGTTCTCCGTCGTCGCGGGTGCCGCCGTCGCCGCCGTCCTGCAGTTCGCCACCCACTCGATCGACGGCGACTACCCGCTCACGGCCCTCGGAGTCATCCTCGGCACGGCTGCCCTGTCGACCACCCTCCTCGGTCTCCACGCCCTCCTGGGCATGCCCGGGTTCGCCCTCGGCGGCGCGCTGACGATGCTCCTGGGCAACCCCCTCTCCGGGCTCGCCACCGGCCCCCACTGGCTCCCCGCCGGCTGGGCCGCGCTGGGCCGGCTCCTCCCCCCGGGCGCCTCCGGGAGCCTCCTGCGCGCCAACGCCTTCTTCGACGGTTCGGGCGCCGGCCCCTCCGTCCTGGTCCTCGGCCTCTGGCTCACCGCCGGCGTCGCCCTCACCCTGCTCGCCGACCGGCGCGGCCGGCGTACCACCCGGCCCCGGCCGGTAGGGGCTGCGTCACCCACATGAGGGTTCGGCGTCGCGGTGGGGCGGGCGCCGATACGGTCGTGGGACGGCGGCCGCTCGAACCAGTCGGCGAGCACCGCCCATGCGGCGACGGACGGCCCCGAACCGTCCGTCGCCCCCGTGGCCCCGGTGTCGAACCGGGGCCACGCGTGGTGAAGGGGCCGCCCGGTCCTGCATACGGGTGATCTCCGGACCGCGCCCGTAACGGGGATACGGACGGATTGTCATATGGGCATGACGACTTCGCGCACGATGTCCCGGCTGACGGCCCGGGAGACCGCCCAGAACTCCCTTCCCTCGCCTGACGAACGACGCAGGCTCCGTGAACTGTGGGACCTGACCCCCCAGCAGGTGGCCGTGGCCTTCGGGGTCCGCACCGCCACCGTCCGCTCCTGGGAGTCGGGGCGGAGCGAGCCGAAGGGACAACGCCGGGCGGCCTACCGGCGCTTCCTCCAGGGGCTCGCCCAGCGCGCCGACCTCCAGCCCCGGGCGGCCGCCCCGTCGTCCGTCGCCCCGCCCGCCGCGCTGCCCGTCAGCTCCCCGCCCGTCGCCGCCCTGCCCGGCAGCCGCAGCCCCGAGCCGGCCGTGCACGACCGTTCCGCGGGTCCGGCCGCCGTGGTGCCGCAGCGCACGCCCGCAGCGGCGGCCGCCGAACGGGCGCTGCCGGTGGGCGTCGGGGTACCGGCCTCCGGGTCGCTGCCCCGGGTCGGCGCCGTCGCCACGACGCTCGCCGCCTGGGTGCTGGTCCTCGTACTGCTGGACGCGTACCTGCCGGGAGCCGCCGGCTGAACCGCGCGACGGCACGGCTCAGACGATCCCGGTCACGACCACGTGCACCGGGATCGTCCGCGCCGCGTCCGGGTACGAGGCGCGCACCGCCTCCCGGACGTCACGCGTGACGTCGAGCGCGCGGTAACCGCGCAGCAGGACGACGTGGACGTCCACGGCCGCCGCCCGCTCGGGGGAGGCCGCCGTGATCCGGATGCCCGACGCCTGGCCGGACGGGGCCGGTACGCACCCCGATCTCGCCGCCGCGGCGGCGGAGCGCAGGCGGTGGCCCAGGGCGGGCCGCAGGAACGCGACGCCCCGGACGCCGAGCACGGCCTCGCCGAGCGCCGCCGGAGAGGGGCCGCCGCTGTTCGCCGTCGTCATCGGGGGTCCTCATCGGGGGATTCGTGGTGGAGGTCGGTGACGACCACGTCGACGGATGCGATCCGCATGCCCAGGTCCTGCCGCGCGCTCTCCTCGATCCGCCGGCGGACCTGATCCGCGGCCCGTAGCAGGTCGCGGGCGCCGCCGACGGTGATCTCGATCCGTACGCGGGCCGGTGTCCGCAGCCGCGCCCCGGACCCCGCGCCGGGCTCCGGGCCGACCCGGCAGCTGCCCGCCCTCACCCCCGGGACGCGCTCGGCCGCGGTGCGGAAGGCGCGGGCGGCGACGGCCTCGTAGACCCAGGCGTCCTCGTCCGCCCCGCCCAGCGCGAGGGTGCGGCCGGGCCGCAGTTCGAGGCGCACGACGTCCATGATCCCGGAGGTGATCCGGGCCGTGTCCGCCCGCCAGTCTGCCCCGGCGTCCGCGTCGTCGCGGCGCACGGCGTCCCGCAACAGCGCGAGGTCCGCCAGGGCGGGGGCGCAGTGGGGGCAGTCGGCCGTGTGCGGGTCGACCGCGGCCCGCGGGTCCCGTTGCTGCTGGTCCCACAGCGCCGCGAGGTCCCTGCCGCAGGGCAGGAATCCGTCGTCCCCGGCGCCCGGGCCGTGCTCGGGTTCGTTCATCGCCATGCGCCCATCGCCTCCGTCAGACAGCGCCGAGCGCGAAAGACTCTGGCCCGTACGGCTTCCTGGCTGATTCCCACCATCTCCGCGATCGTCTCGTACGGCATCGTCTCGATCTCCCGCAGGACCCAGCACGCGCGCTGTTCCGGTGAGAGCAGGGCCATCGCCTCTCCCAGCGCCCGGACCGCGGCCTGGGACTCCGCGGCGCGTTCGGGCGAGTTCAGGTGATCGGGCGCGGGCCGCTCCGGAACCTCGTCGATGTCGGCGACCGGGCGCCGCGCGCGCAGCGTGTTCAGACATCGGTTGGTCACGATCCGGTGCATCCAGGTCCCGAACCCCGCGTCGCCGCGGAACTCCGGCAGTTTGCGCCAGGCACTGACGAAGGCCTCCTGCACCGCGTCCTCGGCCTCCGACCTGCTGCCCAGCAGGTTGGCCGCCAGCCGGAGCATGGCAGGCCCGTGGCCGCGGACCAGCGCCTCGAAGGCCTCCTCGTCGCCTTCCGCCGCCCGGACCGTCAGCAGCGCGTCGTCCGGGTGCTCCGCCGCACCCGGCCGGTGTGGCCCTTGGTCCCGCTCAGCCGTCACGCCTCGGCTCCTCTCGCGTCACCTCGTTGGACACCGCCGGCGCGACTCCGTTACGGGCCCGGCCGCGGAATCCTCCTTTCCGCCGCATTCGGAACCGGTGCGTCACGGGACTGCCCCCGTCCGTGTCGAACGGAGGAAGCCCCACTCACCGACGAGGTTTTCGAGGAGCACGGATGACCACGCAGGAACTGGCCCCCGAGACCGGCACCCGCAAGAGCGCCGGCACGGCCCCCACCAGCGGTACGACCCTCAGCGCCGGCCGGAGCGGCGTCAGCGAACCGGCCTCCACCCGCGGCAAGACGTCCATCGCCGACGTGGTCGTGGTCAAGATCGCGGGTATGGCGGCCCGGGAGATCCCCGGCGTCCACGACATGGGCGGCGGGCTGTCCCGCACCCTGGGCGCCGTCCGCGACCGGGTGCCCGGTGGCCGCCCGAACGTCGGCCGCGGGGTGAAGGTGCAGGTGGGCGAGCGCCAGACGGCCATCGACGTCGAGCTGGTCGTCGAGTACGGCGTGGCGATCGCCGACGTCGCCCGGGACGTCCGCGAGAACGTGATCGCGGCCGTGGAGCGGATCACCGGCCTGGAGGTCGTCGAGGTGAACGTGGCCGTCCACGACGTCCACCTCCCCGAGGACGACGAGGCCGAGGCCGCCGCGGCCTCCCGCGTGGAATGAGCCGCCCGTTTCCGTGGCCGGGGTCCGTTCCGCGAGAGGTGAAGTGATGGGCAAGGACGTGCTGGGCCTCCTGGTCGGCATGGCGCTGGCGTTCGCCGGCTGGTTCGGAGGGTTCGGCGCCTTCCTCCTGGTCGCCGCCCTCGGCGCGGTCGGCTTCGCGGCCGGCAACTACCTGGAGCAGGGCGGCGACCTGCGCGAACTGCTGGTCTCCCGCGAACGGGGCCGGCTGTGACGGCTCGGGACCGGGGCACGACCGCGATCGCCGACCGGGCGGTGCGGAGGATCGCCGAGCAGGCGGCGCGGGAAGCGGTCGCGGGCTCCGGCGGCAGGGTGACCGGGGGGTCGGCGTCCGTGCACGGGACCAGGGCGGACGTGTCCGTCGGCATCGCGCTCGCCTACCGGGGCTCGGCCGGGGAGGCCACCCGTGCGGTACGGGAGCACGTGGCGGCCCGTACCGCGCACCTGACCGGGCTGCGGCTGCCGGCCCCCCGCGTCCGGATCCGGGAGTTCGTCACGGCGGGCGGACCCGGCCCCGCGGAGCCGGAGGACACCGGGCCGCCAGAGGACCCCGCCACCGGCACCTCTGCACACGCGGCGCCGCCCGGCGGGACCACCGCCGGGACCGGCGCCGCCGCGACCGCGGGCGACACCGGAGCCGCCGTCGCACCGGGCGGTGCGCCGAAGCCGGGGCGCAGGTGGTACCGGACGCGGAGCTGGTCCGAACGCCGCCTGCCCGCGGGCCTCCTGGCGGTGCTCGCCGTGACGGGCGCCGCCGCCCTGCTCCGGGAGGTGGCGGCCGTCCGACTCCTGGGGCACCCGCCCGCCCCGTGGCGGCGGCAGCTGCTCGGCCTGCTCACAGCCAACGGCCCCGCCGACACCCCCGTGTGGGCGGCGGCGGCCCTGGTCCCGGCGGGGCTGTGGCTGGTCGCCCTGGCCCTCACCCCGGGACGCCGCGGCGCCCTGGTGATGGCGGCCCCGGAGCCGGGCGTACGGGCCGTCGTCCGCCGCCGCCCGGCCGGCCGGCTGGTCCGCACGGCCCTCGCCGAGGTGCCCGGCATCACCGGCGTACGGGTCCGGGCCGGCCGGCGGCGGATGACCGTACGGGCCGAACTCGCCCACGGGGATCGGGCACAGGCGGACGCGCAGGTCGCGGACGCAGTCGCCGCCGCGGTACGTGGCCTGGGCCTGGCAGCGCCCCTGCGCACCCGCGTCCGGCTCCGCACGGCCCCCGCGTGGCGGCCGGCGGACGCCGCACCCGGGGAAGGGGGGCCCGATGGACCGCTCGCGTAACCCGGTCAACCGGGGCGTCCTCCTCGCCGCAGGCCTGCTGCTGCTCGCCGCGGGCATCTCCGTCCTGGCTCCGCAGGTCCCCGCGGCGGACCGGCTGCCCGCGCACTGGTCGGACTGGGCCGCCGACCGCCCCTGGGTCGAACCCCGGGTCCGGGCGGCGTGGCACGGCGGCCGGGGCCGGGAGGCCGCCGCGATCGCCGTCCTGGTCCTCGCGGCCCTTTCGGCCGCCGCGCTGCTGCTGCTCCAGCTGCGGCGGCGTGCCGTGCGGCGGCTGCCGCTCCCCGCGCCCGGCACCGCACTCGACTCGGGCGCCCTCACGGCGGCGGTGACCGGCCGGCTGCTCGCACTGCCCGGTGTCCGCGCCGCCCGCACCACGCTGCGGGGGACGGCGAAGGACCCCTGTCTCAGGATCCGGCTCGTCCTGGATGACACAGCGTCACCCGGCCGGGTGCTCGCCGAACTCGCCGGAGCGGTCGTGCCCGAGGCCCGTACCGTCATGGATCCACAACCCCTGCGCGCGGAAGTGCACTTCACTGCTGGTCGCTGGCGTCGGCGCCGGGTGGGCGAGGGAGCGGGATCCGCGCGCGCGGTGCGATGAACCCACCTGTTCCCTTTGATCCGCCATTGGAGTGGCGGGCCGTTTCTCGTGACGTTCCGTGACGTTTAACCGGCCGACGCGTCCTTCCCGGCGCGTCTTCCAAAGATCCATTGGAGTAGTCATGCGCATGCGCTCTGCCCTCACCGCCTCCGTCCTGGCCGCGGGCATCCTGCTCGGAGGCGCCGGCGCCTCCCTGGCCAACGAGGGAGTCGAGGGCGAGGCCTTCTCCGGCGGGCACTCGAGCTACGCGTTCACCTGCTCGGCGGCCGCCGCGGTTCCGGCGAGCATCGGTCCCGTCTGGACCTCGTCGTGTGCGGGCGAGGGTGAGCGGGACCACGCCGATTACGGTCACTTCATCGTTCGCGGCTGACACCCGGACAGCACCGCAGGGGCAGTCGACGCGATCGCGTCGGCTGCCCCTGCGGCGTGTGTGCCCGGACCGGGCCCGCTATCCGGCCGCCGCCCGGGTCGAGACGGTGACGTGGTCGACCCGCATCGGACGGCCCGGTTCGGTCGAAGGGCCCGCGGTGGCGCCGTCGGCCTCCGGGAGCTTGCCGCCGACGGCCACGTTGAGGATCAGGAACACCCCGTGGTCCACCGCCCGCTTCCACGTCCCGGCGTCCATCCGGTCGGCGCTCACCCGGTGGTACGCGCGGCCGTCCAGATACCAGCGCACTTCCTCCGCGCCGGGGGTGCGGTCGACCTCCACCGCGTACGAGTGGAACGCGCCGCGGCAGCCCGGGCACGGCTGCGGACCGGACGTCAGGCCCACGGGCTCCGCGCACGGGCCGCCGTCCGCGACGCCGCAGTGCATGGAGCCGAAGACGGTGTCCCGCCCGTTCACCGACTCCATGACGTCGAGCTCCCCGACACCCGGCCAGCCGGTGTACCCGTCGCGCAGCGGCGCCCCCAGGGTCCAGAACGCCGGCCAGTACCCCGCGGCCGCGGCCCCGGTGACATCGGGCAGTGCGATCGAGGCCTCGATGCGCAGGGTCCCGCCGGGCGGGGCGGCGAAGTCCGAGCGCTTCGTCTCGATGCGCCCCGAACTCCACGCACCGTCCTTGCGGGTGGGGACGATCTCCAGTGCGCCCTTCCCATCGAGCCGGACGTTGTCGGTGGAGTCGGTCATGGTCTCGATCTCGCCCGTGCCCCACTGCGGTGCGGGGCAGCCCGGGTAGCAGGTGCCCACGTCGTGGATCCAGTCGGCGGACGGAGGGCTGCCCGCCGGGCCGTCGAAGTCGTCGCGCAGCAGCCGGGTCCACCCGTCCGCGGCGGGCGTCCCGGACGCGCCGGGCGGGGTGGTGCCGGCCGGGGCCCGCACCGGGAGGGCGCCGGCCTCGGTGAGCAGCCGCTCCAGCCGCGGCGTGAGGACGACGGCCGCCACGTTGGTCAGGTGGGCGTCGTCCCGGTAGAGCAGGATCCGGTCGACCACGGCCGGGCAGGTCGGGCCGCCGCCCGGGCACAGCACCGGGTTCACGCTGACGCTCCGTACGCCGGGCAGCCCGCCGGACGCGATGCGCACGGCCAGCGGATCGGGCTGCAGGGAGTCGGCGCGGCTGAACGCGCAGGCGTCGGGGGACTCGGGGCTGCCGGACACGCACGCCGGGACGTCCGTACCCGGTACCGGGGTGTCCTCGATGTAGACGATCGGCGCCCCCAGGGCCCGCAACGGCTCCAGGGTCTTCTCCCAGCCCTCGGCCAGGAGCTTCGCGTCGGCGGTGTACCGGCCCAGCGAGGCGATCACGATGAGCCGCGGTTTCGGCTGCTGCCGCAGCCGCTCCAGGGCGTCCGCCCGCCAGGTGTCGCACTCCCGGTACGCCCGCCCGAGCTGGGGGCTGTGCACCTCCAGTCGCGCCAGCGGGCAGCCCTGCTTCACCAGCTCCTGCAGCGCCCAGCCCCGCTCGGCGGCCAGCGCCAGCATCGGGGAGAACCACTGGCCGGCGTGCGAGTCGCCGAGCAGCACGATCCGGTCGGGGCTGTCCACCGCGCCGAACAGGCAGTCCGGGCTGCTGGTCACGGCCGGGGCGACCTCGCACGGCGCGTCCGGCGGGAAGTCCTTGCGCGCCTGCAGGGGACTCGGGACCACGGGGCCGTCGGCCGGCGGCGCCCCGGCGGTCCGGGTCAGCAGCGTGGGGCCGGAGGCGGCGCCGGGGGGCAGGCCCTTCGGGTCTCCCGGGGTCGCCGGGCCCAGCAGGTGCAGCGTCGTGCTGCCCACGACCAGCGCCAGCACGACCGGCAGCACGATGGCCGAGATGCCCACCGAGAGGCCGCGCCGGGGCAGTTCGGAGACCGTACGGCTGCGCCGCAGCGGCTGCTCGACCCAGCGCATGGTGGCGAGGGCGGGCAGGACGGCCGCGAGCGTCAGCCCGGCCTTCGCGGGCCAGCCGAGCGCTCCGAACCGGGCTTCGGCCAGGACGAGCACCGGCCAGTGCCACAGGTACAGGGTGTAGGAGAGCCGCCCGACCGCGCGGGGCGCCCGGCCCGCCAGCAGCCGGCCGACGCCGTAGGCGCCCTGGACGGTGCGCTCGCCGCGGCCGGGTATCGCGGCGAGGATGACGGCGGCGGTGGCCAGGGTCGGCACGAGCGCCGCCACGCCGGGGTACGGGGTCGAGGCGTCGTACGACACGACGCACCAGCCGATCGCCGCGGCGCCGGCCCAGCCGCAGAGCAGCCGCAGCGGACGCGGTCCGCGCATCAGGTGCCAGGGCAGCAGCGCGAGCAGCGCGCCGACCCCGAACTGCCAGACGCGCGAGGGCGTTCCGAGGTACGCGAGGGAGGCGGAGGAACCCGTCCAGTACAGGGACAGGGCGAACGAGCCGAGGACCAGGGGCACCGCGACGAGCGCCACGGCGGAGCGCACGGCCCGTCCCCGGCGGACCGCCCCGGCCGCGCAGAGCACGATCACCGCCAGCAGCGGGGCCCAGAACAGGTAGAACTGCTCCTCGACGGCCAGGGACCAGAAGTGCAGCAGCGGGCTCTGGGCGTGGCCGGCGGCGAGGTAGTCGGTCTGCTGTGCGACGAACCGCCAGTTCGCCACCGACAGCGCGGACGCCACGACGTCGTACTCCAGGTCGGCGCGGCGCAGCGGCACGGTCAGCCAGGCACCGGCCACCGCCACGACGCCGAGCACCACGGCGGCGGAGGGCAGCAGCCGCCGGGCGCGCCGGGAGAAGAAGTCGCCGAGGCGGATCCGGCCGGTGGTGACGGCTTCGCGGACCAGCAGCCCGGTGATCAGGTAGCCGGAGATGACGAAGAACACGTCCACGCCGACGAAGCCGCCCGCCGTGCCGGGAACTCCGGCGTGGAAGGCGAGGACCGCCAGGACCGCGACCGCGCGCAGCCCCTCGATGTCGGGGCGGAAGGCGGAACGGTGCGGGCTGGGTCCGGACTCGCCGCCGGAGCGGGAGCCGGACGGCGGAGGTCCGGGCGGCTGTGCGGCGCGCCTCCGGCGGTGGCGCAGGCCGGGTGCCACGGGGAACGACATGGTGGTGACGCCTTTCAACTCAGCCAGGGGAGCATCGGGTTGACCCACCCGGATGCCAGCAGGCCGGTGAGCAGGAGGACCGCCGAAGCGGCGAGGGTCTCGGGCCAGCGGCGGGGGAGCATGCCGGTCCGGGAGAGCAGGGAGGTCCGTACGCGGGTGCGCAGGGGTTCGGCGGCCGGGCGCCGCACCGCGGGGGCCGCCGGGGCCGCCGGAGCGGCGGGGGCCGCCGCCGCACGGCGGGACCGGGCCGCGGGGCGCAGTTCGGCCGTCAGGTCCCGGATCAGCGGGAGGTTGATCTGGCACTGCACCAGGAGGTAGAGGAGCAGGCCCCAGTTGGGCTCCCAGCCGTTGCGGGCCACGGCCAGGGCGAGGCCCGCCGCGGCCGCGCCGTTGGACAGGACGAGCCAGACCAGGGAGACGGCGACGACCCGGCGGGCCATCCCGCCGGACGCCGTCGCGCCGCGCGCGCCGGTGGGCACCCAGGCGGCGCTGCGGCCCCGCAGGGTGTGGAGGAACGCGGTCGCGGCGGCCACGCTCGTCAGGACGTTCGCCCGGATGACCTCCACGCGCCAGCGGGTCCGGCTGATCCGGGGCAGCAGCACGTGCCAGAGCCAGAGCGGGGCCAGTAGCGGCAGCACGTGCCAGGGGCGGATGTGGTCGGGGTACCAGAACATCATCACGAGCGGCGGCAGCGGCGCGGCGAAGGTGTTCACCGCCGTGGTCAGGTATCCGACGATGCCCTCGTAGAAGCACAGCCGCATCCGCCAGGGCGCGCGCATCCGCTTGAGGACGGGCGTGCCGAGGAGGTGGAGGTTGCCCATCGCCCACCGGTACTGCTGGTTGACGAAGGAGGTGAGCTCGTCGGGGGAGGTGCCCTTGGCCACCAGCACCGGAACGTACAGCGTGCGGAACCCCTGCTCGTGGAGGGCGAGTCCGGTGTACAGGTCCTCGCTGTGGTCGAGCCGGGCGAAGCCGCCGGCCAGGTCGATCGCGCTGCGCCGGTAGACGGCGTTGCTGCCGCAGCAGATGGCGGCGTCGCTCGCGTCCCGGGACGGCTGGATCCAGCGGAAGAACCACTCCTGGGCGGACCCGGCCGCACGCTGGATCCAGTCCATCGTCTCGTCGGTGTCGAAGCACTGCGGGCTCTGCACGATGCCGACGGCGGGGTCGGCCAGGTAGGGCACGAGGTGGCGCAGGAAGTCCGGCCGCGGCGCGAAGTCCGCGTCCAGGATCGCGATGAACTCGGCGCTGCTGAGCGCGAGCGCGTGGTTGAGGTTGCCGGCCTTCTTCAGGTGCCCCCGGTCGGGGCGCACGACGTACGCGTAGCCGTACGAGGCGGCCAGCGCGGCGACTTCGGGACGGTCGGCGTCGTCCAGGACCCAGACGGTGAGCGCGCCGGGCCAGTCGACGGCCGCGACCGCGCGGTAGGCGTTGGCCAGGACGGGGAGGGGCTCGCCGCAGGTGGGCAGGTACAGGTCGACGGAGGGGAGGTCGGCGGGCCGCCAGGCGTGGACGAGCACCTCGTGCGACTGCCGGGTCAGCCGGCGCTGGCGCAGGCTGTTGACGGAGGAGAGGGCGAGGGCGACGACGTTGAGCCCGAGGACGGCGAGGAACGCCCACAGGGCCGGAGTCCGCAGCGCGAAGGTGAACATGGTCGCCGCGGTGAACACGAAGGCGAGCGAGGTACTGACCAGGACCCAACGGCGCTGCGGGCCGAAGTACCAGTAGAGCTCCTCGTCGGATGGCGGTTGCGGAAGGTGATGCACGGTCATAAAGCCCCCCACGGCTGTGTATGTGCCCGTTTCAGGTGTCCCACCCTAATGCCAAAGGTATAGACCACTCGTCACGGAGCGGGGCAACGGGCCGAATGAGACACGGAATTGGCGAGTCCGGCATGGTCCAGACCTCAGCCCCGATGCCATTCGACCGGCAGCACCCGACCGGCCCGGGAGGGTGCGGGCCACGCGGGGGTGAACAGTCCCGGAAGTCTTGCGTGCCGGCGGGCGGGCACGCCCGGATCCCGGGCACCCGTGCGCCCGGCTCTTCGCCCGCCCCGGGCCGGCCCTTAGGCTTCCGCCGTGACCAGTGCGGAGTGGAACCGCCGGCGGGCGGTGGGCGCCGGACTCGGCGCCGTCGCGGCCGCCCTGTCCGGGTGTACGGGCAACCCCGGCCCGCCGCGGCGGCTGCGCCTCGCGACCGGGCCCGAGGGCGGCCCGTACAACGCGTTCGGCAGGGCCCTCGCCGCGGCCGTGGCGGCGGACGGAGGCCGGCTGGAGATCGCCGCGGTCGGCACGGCGGCGAGCGTCGACAACCTGCGGAAGCTGGAGGACGGCTCCGTGGACCTGGCCCTCGCCATGGCGGACGTGGCCGAGGGCGCGGTGACGGGACACGAGCCCTTCTCCCGGCCCGCCCCGGTGACGGCGCTGGCCCGGATCTACGTGAACCACACGCACCTCGTCGTTCCGGCGCGGGGGCCCGTACGGGCGGTGGCGGACCTCGCGGGCCGCAGGCTCGCCTCCGGGGCCGAGGGGTCGGGGGTGCAGGTGGTGGCGGACCGCGTGCTGCGCGCGGCCGGCCCGGGCGGCGGGACCGCGCCGGTCCGCGAACGGCGCCTGGGCCTCGACGCCTCGGTGGACGCGCTGCGCGGGGGCGCCGTCGACGCGCTGTTCTGGTCCGGCGGCGTGCCCACGCCGGCCCTGTCCGAGCTGGCGCGCGGGGTCCCGCTGCGGATGCTGCCTCTGGACGGCTACGTGGGCGCGCTGCGGGAGCGGTACGGCCCCGTCTACTCGGCGGTCACGCTTCCGGCCGGGGCGTACGGACTCACCGAACCGGTCGGGACCATCGGGGTCGGCAACTACCTCCTGGCCCGCACGGACGTACCGGACGGCGTCGTACGCGACCTGCTGCGGGTGCTGTTCGGCCGGTGGCGCGACCTGCTGCGGGAGGTGACCGCGGGAGCCAGGCTGGAGCCCCGCTTCGCCATCTCGACCGGCGGCGTCCCGCTCCACCCCGGGGCGGTCGCCCACTACCGGTCCGTGTACGGCTGAGCGGTCGCGGCACCGTCCCGCTCGGCGGGAGGAGCCGGCTCACGGGGGCCGGAGCCGGAACTCCACGGCCAGGCCGTGCGGCGCGTTGCCGCCCACGGTGAGCCGGCCGCCGCCGGCGCGGGCGATCTCGTCGGCGATGGCCAGCCCCAGCCCGCTGCCGCGGACGTTCTGGTGCTCCGGGGCGCGGGCGAAGCGCCGGACCAACAGACCCAGTTGGTCCTCCGTGACCCCCGGGCCGTCGTCGCACACCCGGACCACCGCGCCCCCGTCCGTGCCGTGTGCCGCACACACCGACACGCGGCCGCCGCGCGGCACGAACTTGACGGCGTTGTCGAGGAGCGCGTCCAGGATCCGGCCGGCCGCGTCGGGCAGGGCCCGGGCCGTGAGGCCCGCCGGAGGGCACGAGAGCGTCAGGTCCAGCCCCGCGTCACGGAAGACCGGGGTCCAGGCGGCCACCCGATCCCGGACGGCCCGGGCCACGTCCTGCTCGTCCGGCTCCGCCGTGCCCGACTCCACCCGGGCCAGGGCCAGCAGCCCGTCGAGCAGCTCCTCCAGCCGTTCCGCCTCGTCCAGGGCCCGGGAGTGCTCGGTCCGGCCGGGGCCCGGTGCGAGGTGCGGCTCGACGTTCTCCAGCTGGAGCACGAGCGTGGCCAGCGGGTTGCGCAGCTGGTGGGAAGCGTCCGCGACGAAGTCGCGCTGGCGCCCGATCGACGCGGTCACGGCCTCCGCCATGGTGTTGAAGTGCCGTCGCAGGCGGCGCAGTTCCGGCGGCCCCGTGTCGGAGGCGGCCCGCGCGCCCAGACTGCCGGCGGTGAGCCCCTCCACCGCACGGTCGAGGTCGAGGACCGGGCGCATCAGCCACCGCGAGATCCCGGCCGCCACCAGGGCCGCCGCCGCGAACGCCGCCACCGCCGCCACGGCGATGAGCCCCCAGCGCACCGTCACGTCCCGGCGTGCGGCGTCGGTGCGGACGGTCATCAGGACCGCCCCGCTGACCCGCTCGTCCCGGCCCACCGGCTCGGCGAGCACGGCGCTCCCCGGCCCCCAGGGGCGGATGACGGGCAGCCGGTCGGTGGAGCGGCCGGTGAGGGCCCGCCGACGGGCGTCCGCCACCGCGGAGGGCGCGACCGGGGCGTCCTCGCTCCCGGCCCGGGCCACCGTCGTCCCCTGCGTGTCGACCACGACCACGCCGGCTCCGTACAGCTGTGCGTACCGGCTGATCTCGGCGGACAGCTCCGCACGGTCGGCACCGGTCCGCACCCGGTCGGCCAGGTCCGCGAACCGCACGGCCTCCGAACGCCGCTGCAGGAGCAGGTGCTCGGTGCGCCCCCGCGCGTAGGCGTCGGCCAGGGGGACGCACAGGAGCAGCGCCGCGACGCCCATGAGGACCGTCAGCACGGCGAGGAGCCTGCGCCTCACCGTCCGCTCCGCCCGCCGTGCCCGTCCTGCCCGCCGCGGTCCGGCGGGCAGCCGAGCTGGTAGCCGAACCCGCGGACCGTGCGCACCAGCCCGGAACGGCCGGTCTTGGCCCGGATGCCCGCCACGTGGACGTCCAGCGAGCGGGAGGCGGCGAGGAAGGCGTCGCCCCAGATCCGGTCCAGGATCTCCGCGCGGGAGTGGACCTCGTCCGGGCGTGCGGCCAGGTGCGCCAGTACGTCGAACTCGCGGCGGGTCAACCGGACGTCGGCGCCGGCCACCGTGACCGTCCGCCCCGCCAGGTCGACTTCGACGTCTCCGGCGCGCACCGCCCGGCCCGCCGCGCCCGCCGGCCCGTACCCGGAGCGCGGGGTGCGCGCGTCCGTCCGGCGGCGCACGGTGTCGATGCGGGCGATCAGCTCGGCCATGCGGAACGGCTTGACGACGTAGTCGTCGGCTCCCGCCCGCAGGCCCTGCACGATGTCGCGTTCCTCGCAGCGGGCGGTCACCACGATGAGCGGCGCGTCGCAGACGGTACGCAGGAGGCGGAGCAGCTGGAGGCCGTCCAGGTCGGGCAGCCCCAGGTCGAGGAGGACGAACTCGGCCTCGTGGGCGTGGCGTAGGGCGTCCGTCGCGCGGCCGACCCGGCGGACGGTGTGTCCGCGCTGGGCGAGCGCCGTGCCGAGGGCCCGGGCCATGCGGTCGTCGTCCTCGACGAGAAGCGCGTGCATAGACAGTTCCTCGTGACGCCCGGCTCGTGACCTGTGGACCTGGGGATCCGTGGACCCGTGTCCCGTGATCCCGGGGCAGCAGCTTAGGGCAGCTGCCGCCCCGGGTCATCGGTGCCGGTCAGCGGGCGGGCTCGGCGGCGGCCCGGTCCGTGGCCCGGTCCGCCGTCCCGTCGGCGGCCTCGGCCTCGGCGCGGCTGAGCGCGGCGTTGCGGGTGTCCGGCATCAGGACGTACGTCACGAGGGACACCAGCGCGCACCCGGAGACGTACCAGAAGAACATCGACTCGCGGCCGCTGTTCTTGAACCAGAGCGCCACGTACTCCGCGGTGCCGCCGAACAGCGCGTTGGCGATCGCGTACGGCAGCGCCACCCCGAGGGCGCGCACCCGGGTCGGGAACAGCTCCGCCTTGACCGCCGCGTTGATCGACGTGTATCCGGTGACGATCACCAGGGCCAGCAGGGACAGTCCCAGGGCCGACCAGTACGAGGACGCCGATCCGAGGGCGGTCATGATCGGGTGCGTGCCGACGGTGCAGCCCACCGCGAAGGTGATGAGCAGCGGGCGCCGGCCGACGCGGTCCGACAGCATCCCGGCGAACGGCTGGAGGACGGCGAAGAGCGTCAGCGCGGTGAAGCTGACCAGGGTGGCGGTCGTCTTCTCCATGCCCGCGCTGCCGACGAGGTACTTGGTGAGGTAGGTGGTGTAGGTGTAGTACGCCACGGTGCCGCCGAGGGTCAGTGCCATGACCAGGCCGGCCTGCCGCCGGTACTGCCACAGGGCCTTCAACGAGCCCCGCGCGGTGGTGTCGTGGGCCTCGGCGGACTCCTCCTCCCGGAAGGCGTCGGTCTCCTGGAGCCGGCGCCGCAGCCAGAAGACGACCACCGCGAACAGCGCCCCCAGGAGGAACGGGATCCGCCAGCCCCAGCTCTCCAGCTGGTCCGTGGTGAGCGTGTGCTGCATCGTGATCAGGATGCCGAGACCGAGCAGCTGGCCGCAGGTCATCGACACGTACTGGAACGACGAGCCGAGCCCGCGCCGGTTGCGGGCCGACGCCTCGGTCAGGTAAGTGGCGCTGGCCGCGTACTCACCGCCGATGCTCAGCCCCTGGAGCAGGCGTGCGAGCAGCAGTACGAGAGCGCCGAAGTACCCGGCCTGGCCGTAGGTGGGGGCCACGGCGATCAGCAGGGCGGCCACCGACATCATGGTGACGGTGAGCGTCAGCGCGCTCTTGCGGCCGTGCCGGTCGGCGGCGCGGCCGAGGATCCACCCGCCCACGGGCCGCATGAGGAAGCCGACGGCGAAGATCCCCGCGGTGTTCATCAGCTGCGTGGTCGGATTGTCGCCGGGGAAGAAGGAGTCGGCGAAGTAGATCGCGAAGCTGGCGTAGACGAACCAGTCGTACCACTCGACGAGGTTGCCGAGGGACCCGCCGATCAGCGCGAGGCGGCGCTTCTTGCGCTCCTCCGCGGACGACGGGGCGGGCTTGACGGCGGACGGGGGCATGGCGGCTCCAGACGGACGGCGAGACGAGTGGGCAGTGGAGCGGGGCGATCGCCCCGACGGCTGGTCAGGGGTGGTGCGGCTACCAGAGCATCGGGTCGCCCCCGGAGCCGGACAAGGCCGGGCACGGAGATCTAACGTCCCGTTAAGGAACTCCCCGGGGCCGGCTCCTGCCGCTTCGCCCGCCCGTGTGGCGGGTCCGACGCGCGCCCGCTTGACCTCAACCGCGCTTGACGTTGGAGACTCGTGGCACGGGCATCGGAGAGACCGGAAGCCCGGGCGGAGGGACAAGCGCTATGCGTGCGACACAGGCGAAGGAGTTCGGCGGCCCGGAGGTACTGGTTCCGGTGGAGCTGCCGGACCCGGTGGCGGGCCCGGGTCAGGTGCTGGTCGCCGTGGCGGCGGTCGACACGATCTTCGTGGAGACCCAGGTGCGGCGGGGGTGGGGCCAGGAGTTCTTCCCGATCACCCCGCCGTACGTCCCGGGCGGCGGCATCGCCGGAACCGTACGCGCCACCGGCGAGGGCGTGGACCCCGGGTGGACCGGCCGCCGGGTCGTCGCCTCGATCGGCTCCACCGGCGGCTACGCGGAGCTGGCCGTGGCCCCGGTCGAGGCCCTGGCCGCGGTGCCGGACGGGGTCTCGCTCACGGACGCGGCGGCACTGGTGCACGACGGCGTGACGGCGACGAAGCTGCTGGACGTCACGGCTCTCAAGCCCGGGGAGCAGGTGCTGGTCGTGGGTGCGTCGGGCGGCATGGGCACCGTACTGGTCCAGCTGGCCAAGGCCGCGGGCGCGCGGGTCGTGGGGGTGGCGCGGGGTGAGCGCAAGACCGCCCTGGTGCGGGAGCTGGGCGCGGACGCCGTCATCGACGGGGCCTCTCCCGACTGGGCGGGGCAGGCCCGCGAGGCGCTCGGCGGCAGCGGAGCGGACGTCGTGCTGGACGGGGTGGGCGGGGAGATCGGCCTGGCCGCGTACGCCCTCGTCGCGGACAGCGGCCGCTTCTCGGCGCACGGAGCCCCGACGGGCGGCTTCGCGCCGGTCGACCCGGCGGACGCGGCGGCGAGGGGAGTCCGCCTGCTCGGCATCGGGGACGTCCAGATGACGGTCCCCGAGCACGCCGCCTTCGCGGCCGAGGTCCTCCGGTCGGCGGCGGCGGGCGACCTCCGCCCGGTGATCGGCGGTACGTTCCCGCTGGACCGGGCGGCCGCGGCCCACGAGGCGATCGAGTCGCGGACGCTCCTGGGCAAGACGGTGATCACGGTCTGACGGGGGCGGGGCGGGGTGGGGCGGGACGTCGGGGGCGAGGGCAGGGCGGGGTCGGGGGCAGGGCAGGCCCCGGTACGGAGGACGCGCACAGGCGTGCGGACCGTCGGGCGCGGGCCCCGGCCGGCATGTCAGAGTGGGCCGCATGACCACCCTCGCCCAGCTCCGCAGGACCGCACTCTCGCTCCCCGAGACGGGAGAGGAGCACGCCACGTCCTCCGGCCTCGTCTCCTTCACGGTCCGGGACACCTGGTTCGCGGCGGCGGACGACGCCGGCCGCGTACGGCTCCGCCTTCCCGCGGCGGAGGGGGACGAGCTCCTCGGCGCGCATCCGACCGCGGAGCGGCTGACGAGGGGGGCGGCGCTGATCGGCGTACGCGTCCCGCTGGCCGACATCGACGGCCGGCAGCTCAACCACTGGGTGCGCCGGGCCTGGCTCGCCCGCGCACCGAAGCAGCTCGCCGCCCGGGCGGAGGCCGGGGAAGCCGTGGCCGCGGGCGAGGCCGGCGACCTGCCCCGGGCCATCGGGGGACCCGCCACACGGGCGCTCGCCGGCGTCGGCATCACCACGCTCGCGCAGGTCGCCGAGCTGACCGGGGCCGAGCTGCGGGCGATGCACGGAGTCGGCCCGAAAGCGGTGCGGGTCCTCACCGAGACCCTCGACGCGGCGGGACGCGAACACCGGCTCGCGGACTGAAACCGGTGCGGAGTCGTACCGCGGTCCGGTCCGGGGCCCGGCCCGAAGGTGGGCCGCAGGGTTCCGCCGCGCGGAGCGGGGCAGACGCAGGCCAGAACAACCGTACGAATCGAGCGAGGAGAAACACCATGTCCGACGCTTCGGAGCCGGAACTTCCGGCGCCCGTACCGGAGAAGCGCAACCCGGTCACCCCGGACCTGCCCCCGGTCGGACCGGGGGCTCCCGACCTGCCGGGCGCGGGTGGTGACGCCCCCCGATCCGACGCCGAAGGCGCAGGCGCAGCAGACGCCGAGGAGCCGAAGGCGGACAAGGGCGCGGGAGACGGTTCCGGACGGGCCAAGGCCCAGGAGCCCCCGGACTAGGCTGCGGCGGCCGCGGGCCCTCCGGCCCCCGACCCCCGTCCCCGGCCCCCGATTCCCGGCCCCGGTTCGCGCCGGGGGTCGGGGACCGGGGGTTCAGCGCGTCAGGAGGTCCTCGAGGAAGCCGTCCGCGTCGAAGGTCTCGCTGCCGGGTGCGGTGACGGCGTACGTCTCGTCGAGGAACGTGGCGACGGCCCGCGCGTTCACGAGCAGGACCACCCCCGGCCCGCTGGCGGGATCCCGCAGGGTGACCCTGAGCTCCTCGCCGCCGGCCGTCCGCTGCGGCCGGAAGGTGACGTCCCCGTCACCCACCGGACCGTGGAGGCCGTCCGCCAGCATCTGGCGGTCGAAGTACCAGTGCGGCAGGACCGTGTCCCCGGCGAAGAACTGGGCCCGTACGGCGTACGGGTCGGCGCTGTCGTAGGAGAACCGGCCGAGGAGCGGCACCTCGCCCCCGGCCGCGTCGTGGAGGCGGACGGCGATCAGAGCGGACACACGGGACAGCAAGGCAGGCCTCCGGGGATGGACTGGTCGTCCGACCCGTATGCCCCGTCCGCGCCAGGGCACGCTGCGCCATCCGGACGAACCGCGACGGGCGCCCCCGTGATTCAGACGGTCTCGGTGTCGTAGAAGCAGAAGTGGTCCTTGATGGCGGCGACATCGGGCTTCGGGTCCGCGTACGCCCACACCAGGTCGGTTGCGCCGGGCACGGACCAGTAGCCGGCGTCCCCCTTGAACGGACAGTGGGTACGGGTGTCGGAGGGGGTCAGCAGGTCGGTCCGCACGTCCTGGGGCGGCAGGTAGTACCGCGGGGGACAGCCCGTCTCGCGCAGAACGAGGGGCCGCCGGCTCTCGGCCAGCACCTGTCCGTCCTTCACGACGCGCACGTGCTCGGTGCCCTGCTCGATGGTGATGTCGTGTCCACGTGTCATACGTTCCTCAGCGCGCACGGCCGGGGAATTCTTCCCGCACCAGCCGCCGGGAGCGGCACAGCGTCAGTCCCACCAGTTGAACAGCAGGTCACCCAGCACCTCGGGCCGCCAGTACCGAACCTGAACGAGCTCGGCCCGCGACAGATCACCCACGTCCACACGGGACATCGGCGTGCCCAGCCGGCGCGCCGTCAGGACCTGGAAGCCGGCGGCTTCGAAACCGCGGGCCCAGTCCGGGGGGTCGACGAAGTCCCACACGTTTCCCGGCGCGGGCGGGGTGACCGTGAAGGCGACGACCGGCAGGTGGGCGTGGCACAGCACGGTGTGCGAAGCGGCCCGCGTCGTGAGGGTGATCGCGTGGAAGGCGGCCACCCCGGCGAGCGGCGGTTCGGCCACGCGGGCCCCGATCCCCCTCGCGGTCTCGAAGCAGGCCCGGCGGAAGGCCGCCCGGTCCGTGGACCCAAGCGGCTCGTGTCCATCCGGTCCTCGGAACCCGCTCGCGCCCCTCGCCGGTCGCACCACCGTGCTCGCCCCCTCGCCCTTGGACACCCGCGGGCGTCGCCTCCGGAGGAAGAGCCTTTCACACGCCGACCGCCGCGTCCCGGCGAGGCGGCCTCGGGCCGGCTGCGGCCGGCCCGGGGGCTTTAGAGGTGCTTTATCGGGGATGCGGAAAATGCCGGGTCATGCGGGCGGCGTCCGCCGTCCTGCCGTTCCGAAAGCCAGGGGGCCCGATGCTGCCCGCGTTTCCCATGTCGAGACAGTGTCCCTACCACCCGCCGCCCGGGTACGAGGAGTTGAAGAAGGAAGGTCCGCTGGCGCGGGTCCGGCTCTACGACGGGCGCACGGCGTGGGCCGTCACCGGCTACGCGGAGACCCGACGGCTCCTGGTCGACCCGCGGCTCTCCTCCGACCGGTCGCGGCCCGACTTCCCGGTGCTGGTGCCCCGGATGGCCGCCGCGAAGCTCGTCGCACTCGTCGGCATGGACCCGCCCGAGCACGACGTGCAGCGCCGCATGCTCATCCCCAGCTTCACCGTGAAGCGGGTCAACTCCCTGCGGCCGGCCATCCGCCGGATCGTCGTCGACCGCATCGAGGGCCTGCTGGCCGGCGAGCGGCGGACGGCGGACCTGGTCCCCGAGTTCGCGCTGCCCGTGCCGTCCACGGTGATCTGCGAACTGCTCGGAGTGCCCTACGGGGACCACGAGTTCTTCGAGGAGCAGACCCGGCGCATGCTGATGGCCACCAGCACGGCGCAGGAGGCGTCCGCCGCGGCCACCGCGCTGATCCGGTACTTCGACGAGCTGATCGACACCAAGCGGGCGGAGCCCGGCGAGGGGTTGATCGACGAGCTCATCGCGGACCGGCTCGCACCGGGCGAGCTGACCCGGGAGGAACTCTCCTCCATCGCCATGTTCCTCCTGGTGGCGGGGCACGAGACCACGGCCAACATGATCGGGCTGAGCGTGCTGACCCTCCTGCTGCACCCCGAGCAGCTCGCCCGCCTGCGCGCCGACGAGACGCTCGCTTCCGGGGCGGTCGAGGAGCTCCTGCGGTTCCTGTCCGTCGCGGACGAACTCCAGCGGGTGGCGGCGGCCGACATCGAGATCGCCGGGCTGGTGATCCGGGAGGGAGACGCCGTCTACCTGCCGAACGCCGCGGCGAACCGTGCCCCGGAGGCCTTCCCCGACCCGGACACCCTGGACGTCGGGCGCGGCACCCGGCACCACCTGGCCTTCGGGTACGGCATCCACCAGTGCATCGGCCAGAACCTGGCCCGCGCCGAGCTGGAGATCGCGCTGTACGAACTCGCGGTACGGATCCCCGGCCTGCGGCTCTCCGAACCGGTCGAGCAGCTCGGGACCAAACCGGGAGGCTCGGTCCAGGGGATCCTGCGGCTGCCGGTCACCTGGTAGCCCTGCTTCCGATCGCACCGGGCGTGCGGGCGGGGGGGGGGGCCCGCGGGGGGGGGGGGGGCCCGCCCCCCCCCCCCGGGGGGGGGGCCGGCCCCCCCCCCCCCCGGCCCCGGCCCCCCCCCGGGGGCGGGGGGGGGGGGGGCGGGGGCCCGGGCCGCCCCCGGGGCGCCCCCCCCCCCCGCCCGCCGGGGGGGGGGGGGGGGGGGGCCCCGGGGGGGGGGCGGGGCCCCCCCGCCGCTCACCGCTGTCAGGCTGCCGGCGACTGCTCCCGCAGGAACCGGGCCACGGCCGCCGGAGTCGGGTAGTCGTACAGCAGGACGGGCGGCAGGAGCATGCCCGTCGCCTCGCACAGCCGGTTGCGGACCTCCAGCGCGGTGAAGGAGGAGAAGCCGATGTCGAGGAAGTTGTCCTCGGCGTCGATGAGTTCGGGCGAGGCATGACCGAGGACGTCGGCCGCGTGGACGCGGACGAGGTCCAGGTACGAGGCCTCGGCCGCCGGACCGTCCGCTGCCTGGCCGGCGGCCGCCCCGGTTGCACGGGCCCCGGAGGCGCCCGTCCCGGAAGCGCCGGCTCCCGAAGCGCCCGCCCCGGAAGCGTCCACGGCGTCCGCCGGCGTCGAGTGCGGCTGCGGCTGCGTGAGCGACCGTACGCTCGCCAGCGGCCTCGGCCTGGCCGCGTCCCGGGCCGGCCACCAGTAGTGGGCGTGCTCGAACGCGTACGTCGGCAGGTCCGCTCCCGCCTCCGCGGGACCGCCGTACCACTCCCGCCAGTCCACCGCCCGGCCCGCCACGTGCAGCCGGGACAGCGCCCCCGCCAGCGAGGACTCCTCAGGCCGCTCCCGCACCAGCGCGGGCACCACCAGCGGGGAGGCCCCGGCGGGCAGGGCCGCCGTGACCATCGGGGCCAGCACCGCGTCGGGCCCCACCTCCACGAAGGCCGTCACCCCCGCCCCGTGCAGCGCGGAGACCGCCTCGCCGAAGCGCACGGTCGAACGCAGCTGGCGCGCCCAGTAGTCGGGCTCGCGCAGCTCCTCCAGCTCCACGGGCCGGCCCGTCAGGTCGGAGGCGATCCGCAGCGAGGGCGGCCGGAAGTCCAGCCCGGCCACCACGGTGCGCAGCGGGTCGAGCGCCCCGTCCATGTGGGCGGAGTGGAACGCGTGGCTCACCCGTAGCCTGCTGGTCCGCCGCCGCCACACGCCGAGCGCCGCCGCGATCTCCGCCACGGCGTCCGCGTCACCCGAGACCACCACGGAGGACGGGCCGTTGACGGCGGCCAGCCCCACCCGGCCGCCGTACTCGCCGAGCAGCGCCGCCACCTCCTGCTCCGACGCCTCGCAGGCCAGCATCGCCCCGCCGGCCGGCTGCTCCTGCATCAGACGGCCGCGGGCCGCGACCAGCGCCGCCCCGTCCGCGGGCGACAGGACCCCGGCCGCCACGACGGCCGTCAGGCCGCCGACCGAATGCCCGGCCACCCACTCCGGCTCCGGCAGCAGCCGCCCCAGCTGGCGGAACAGCGCCAGTTCCAGGGCGAACAGGGCGGGCTGCGCGTACTCGGTGCGCTCCAGCAGTGCCGCCTCGGCACTCCCCTCGGCCGCCAGCAGCACCGGCAGCAGCGGACGCTCCAGCGAGCCGTCGAACGCCGCGCAGATCTCTTCGAGCGCCTCCCGGAAAGCCGGACGGCTCTCGTACAGCCCGCGCCCCATGCCCGCCCGGTGGCTGCCCTGGCCGGTGAACAGGTACGCGGTGGTCGGGCGTTCGCCCGCATCGCCCCGCACCGTGCGCGGGGCGACGCGGCCCGCCGCCAGGTCCGCCAGCGCCGTCAGCGCCCCCGCTCGGCCGCCCGGCAGGACGGCCGCCCGGTGGCGCAGGTGGCTGCGCCCCAGGGCCAGCGTCCGCCCGACCGCCGCGTCCGGCCAGTCGGTCCCGGAGTCCTCCAGCCGGGCCAGTAGCCGGCCGGCCTGGGCCCGCAGCGCGTCCGGCGAGCGGGCCGACAGCAGCCACGGCGCGGGCGGCTCCGGCACCGGCGGCGGCGCGGCAGGGCCGGGAGCGGCCGATCCGGCCGATCCGGCTGCGGCGGCCCCTGCGGCCTCGGGTGCCTCGGGCGCCTGCTCCAGGATCACGTGGGCGTTGGTGCCGCTGATCCCGAACGACGACACCCCGGCCCGCCGGGCCCGCTTCCGGTCCGGCCACGGAACCGACTTCGTCAGCAGTTCGACCGCCCCGGCCGACCAGTCGACGTGCGGGGTCGGCTCGTCCACGTGGAGCGTCCGCGGCACCACCCCGTGTCGGATCGCCTCGACCATCTTGATGACGCCGGCGACGCCCGCCGCCGCCTGGGTGTGCCCGATGTTCGACTTGAGCGAGCCCAGGAGCAGCGGCTCGCCCGCCGGCCGGCCCTGCCCGTACGCGGCGAGCAGGGCCCGCGCCTCGATCGGATCGCCCAGCCGGGTGCCCGTACCGTGCGCCTCCACCACGTCGACCTGCTGCGGTGCCAGCCGCGCCGACGCCAGCGCCTGCGCGATCACCCGCTCCTGCGTGGGCCCGTTGGGCGCGGTCAGGCCGTTGCTCGCGCCGTCCTGGTTGACGGCCGAGCCGCGCAGCACGGCCAGGATCCGGCGCCCGCTGCGCCGGGCGTCCGACAACCGCTCCAGCAGGACCAGGCCGACGCCCTCGGCGAAGCCCGTTCCGTCCGCGGCCGCCGCGAACGCCTTGCACCGGGCGTCCGGCGAGAGCCCGCGCTGCCGGCTGAACTCCACCAGCAGCAGCGGCGTCGCCATGACGGTCACCCCGCCGGCCAGCGCGAGATCGCACTCCCCGGCGCGCAGCGACCGGGCCGCCAGGTGCATCGCCACCAGGGAGGACGAGCAGGCCGTGTCGAGCGTGACGGCCGGCCCCTCCAGCCCCAGGTGGTAGGCGATCCGCCCGGACGCGACGCTGGTCGCGTTGCCCGTCATCAGGTGCCCCTCGTACCCGTCGGGCACCTCGGCGGGCGGCGGTACGTACGCCTGGGAGACGACCCCGGCGAACACGCCCGTCCGGCTCCCGTGCAGCGAGGCCGGCGCGATCCCGGCCCGCTCGAAGGTCTCCCACGCCACCTCCAGCAGCAGTCGCTGCTGCGGGTCCGTGGCGATCGCCTCGCGGGGCCCCATCCCGAAGAACGCTGCGTCGAACCGGCCCGCCTCGTGCAGGAAGCCGCCCTCCCGCGTGTACGTCGTGCCCGGCCGGTCCGGGTCCGGATCGTAGAGCCCGTCCAGGTCCCAGCCCCGGTCCAGCGGCAGGCCGGAGACCGCGTCGCGCTCCTCGGCCACCAGCTTCCACAGGGCCTCGGGGGAGTCGACGCCGCCCGGGAAGCGGCAGCCCATCGCCACGATCGCGATCGGCTCGCGGCCCCGGTCCTCCAGCTCCCGGATCTTGCGCTTGGCCTGCTTCAGGTCGGCCGTGGCCCGCTTCAGGTAGTCGCGGAGCCTGTCCTCGCTGGAGGTGCCGTTGCTGTTGCCGTTGTTGTTTTCGTTGCGGGTGGTGTTGCCGTTGCCGGTGGTGTTGCCGCTCATCGCCGTCACACTCTCTGCGCCGAAGGTCCTAGGAGACATCGAATTCCCCGTCCAGTTCGCGGAACAGCTCCTCGTCGGTGGCCTCCGCGAGGTCACCGATCCCGTCCCCGTCCAGGCCGTCCGCCGGCCCGGCCTCCTCCTCCCACCGCCACAGCGCGGCCCGCAGGCGGTCGCGCAGGGCGGGGAAGTCCGGGCTGTCGAAGGTCACCGAGGCCAGCAGCCGGTCCAGGTCGGCGGCCGCGTCGTCCGGTGCGAGCAGCCCCAGCAGGTGACCGGCCAGGGCCTGCGGCGTCGGGAAGTCGAACACCAGCGTCGTCGGCAGCCGCAGCCCCGTCGCCGCGACGATCCGGTTGCGCAGCTCCACCGACGTCAGGGAGTCGAAGCCGATCTCCTTGAACGCCCGGTCCGCCGCGATCCCGTCGGCGGCCGCGTGGCCGAGCACCGCCGCGACCTGGTCCTGCACCAGCGTCAGCACCACCCGCTCGCGCTCCGGCCCGTGCAGGGCCGACAGCCGCTCGCCGAAGCCCTGGGCCGACACCCGGACCGCCTGGGCGGCCCGCCGTACGCCCGGACCGCGGACCAGCGCCCGCAGCACCGCCGGCACCCCCTGCGGCCCCGCACCGTCCCGCAGCGCGGTCAGGTCCAGCGGCGCGGGCGCCAGCAGCGGCTGCCCGGCCGCCAGCGCCGCGTCGTACAGCGCCATGCCCTCGGGCACGGTCATCGGGACCAGGCCGCCGCGGCCGATCCGGGCCAGGTCCGCGTCGGCCAGGTGCCCGGTCATCCCGCTGGCGTCCTCCCACATGCCCCAGGCCAGTGACACGGCCGGCAGGCCGAGCGCCCGGCGGTGGACGGCCAGGGCGTCCAGGAAGACGTTCGCCGCCGCGTAGTTGGCCTGTCCGGCGCCGCCGAGGAGACCCGAGGCGGAGGAGAACAGGACGAACGAGGACAGGTCCAGCCCCCGGGTCAGCTCGTGCAGGTGCCAGGCCGCATCCACCTTGGGACGCAGTACGGCTTCCGTCTTCTCCGGCGTCAGCGAGGCCAGTACGCCGTCGTCCAGCACGCCCGCCGCGTGGATCACGTCCGTCAGCGGATGCGTGGGGTCGACCGATCCGATCAGGGACGCCAGCGCCTCCCGGTCGGCGGTGTCGCAGGCGGCGATCCGCACCCGCGCCCCCAGTGCGGTCAGTTCCTCGGCCAGCTCCCGGGCCCCGGGAGCCTCCGGGCCCCGGCGGCCGGTCAGCAGCAGGTCGCGTACCCCGCGTTCGGTCACCAGGTGGCGCGCCAGCGCCGACCCCAGCGTGCCCGTACCGCCGGTGATCAGCACCGTTCCCGGCCGGGACGGCGCGGGCAGCGTGAGGACGACCTTGCCGACCTGCCGGGCCTGGGCGAACCAGCGGAACGCGTCCGGTGCCCGCCCCACGTCCCACGTGGTCACCGGCAGCGGCTCCAGCTCGCCCCGCTCGAAGAGGGCGAGGACGGCGGTCAGCGCCGCGCCGACCGCCTCCGGGTCCATGTCCAGCAGCTCGAACGGCTGGTACGCGACCCCGGGCCGGGCCGCGGCGACCGCCTCCGGGTCCCGCGGGTCGGCGATGCCCATCTCGACGAACCGTCCGCCCGGCCCCAGCAGCCGCAGCGACGCGTCGATGAACTCCCCGGTCAGGGAGTTCAGCACCACGTCCACTCCGTCGCCGCCGGTGGCCGTGCGCACGCTCTCCTCGAAGCCGGTCGTACGGGACGAGGCGAGGTGCGCCCCGTCCACGCCGAGCGCCCGCAGCGCGCCCCACTTCGCGGGGCTCGCCGTCGCGAACACCTCGGCGCCCAGCCGGCGGGCCAGCTGCAGCGCGGCCAGGCCCACCCCGCCGGCGGCGGAGTGGATCAGCACCCGCTCGCCGGGCCGCAGCCCGGCCAGCTCGACGAGCCCGTAGTACGCGGTCGTGAACACCGCCGGGACACCCGCGGCCCGGGCGAAGGACCAGCCGTCCGGGATACGGGCGATCAGCCGCCGGTCGGCCACCGCCACCGGGCCCACCGCGCCCGGCACCAGCCCGAACACCCGGTCGCCGACCGCCAGCCCCTCGACCCCGGGACCCGTCTCCAGCACGGTGCCGGCGGCCTCGGTCCCGAGCGGGGCGCCGACCGGCACCATGCCCAGAGCGGTCAGCACGTCGCGGAAGTTCAGCCCCGCGGCCCGCACCGCGATCCGCACCCGGCCCTCGGCCAGCGGCGCCTCCGCCTCCGGGTGGGGGGCGGCGTACAGGTCGTCGGGCGTGCCGCCCGGGGTCGACAGCCGCCAGGCCCCGGCCCCGGCGGGCGGTGCCAGCGGGTCGCCGCCGGGCGCGGCCACCAGCCTCGGGACGAGGATCCGGCCCTCCCGCAGGGCGAACTGCGGCTCGCCGGTGCCGAGCGCGGAGTCCAGCGCCCGGCGCGACGGGGACGACCCGTCGGGGTCGTCGACGTCGACCAGCACGATCCGGCCCGGGTTCTCGGTGGCCGCCGACCTGACCAGGCCCCACAGCGGGGCGGCCGTCAGATCGGGCGCGTCACCGGGCCCGGCCGCGACGGCGCGCCGGGTCAGCACCACCAGCGTGCCGTCGGTGTCCCGTTCGATCCAGTCCCGGAGCCGGCCGAGCACGTCCGCCACGGCGGCGCGCACCGCCTCGGGGGCGGGGCCCGCGGGAGTGTCCGTCGCGTCGAGCAGCTCGTACGGGCCCACTTCGGCGGGCGCCGACGGCTCGGCCACCTCGGTCCAGACCGGTTCGTACAGCGAGCGGACGCCGGACGGGCGCCTCCCCGAGGGGAGCTGCCCCGGTGCGACCGGCCGTAGGGTCAGCGCGCCGACCGTCAGTACGGGCTCCCCGGCCGGATCGGCGACGGACACCGTCACGGAATCCTGTCCGCCGGGCCCCGGCGAGACGGTGACCCGCAGCGCTGTCGCGGCCTCGGCCCGCAGGGAGACGTCGCTCCAGGAGAAGGGGAGCCGGACGCCGTCGCCCAGGAAACCGCCGAGGGCCATGGTGTGCAGGGCGGAGTCGAGCAGCGCCGGGTGCAGGGTGAAACGGGCCGCGTCGTCGTGGTGCTCCGGCGCGAGCGAGACCTCCCCGTACACGGTGTCGCCGTCGCGCCAGGCGGCGGTGAGGTTCTGGAACGCGGGCCCGTACTCGTACCCGAGGCGGTCCAGTTCCCCGTACAGGTCCGCCACGTCGAGGGGCTCGGCACCGGCGGGCGGCCAGGGCGCCTCCGCGGGGGACTCGTGCGGCGCCGGGGCCAGGGCGCCGGAGGCGTGCCGGGTCCACTGCGCCGGCTCGTCCCCGGCGTCCAGGTCGGATCCGGTCTCGGGGCGCGAGTGCACCGAGATCCGGCGCAGTCCCGCCTCGTCCGGCGCCTGCACGGCGACCTGGACGCGGATGCTGCCGCGCTCGGGCACGAACAGCGGCGCCTCCAGCGTCAGTTCGTCCACCCGGGGGGTCTGCGCCTGCTGGCCGGCCCGCAGGGCCAGCTCCAGCAGGGCGGTGGCCGGCAGCAACGCGGTGCCGTTCACCGCGTGGTCGGCGAGCCAGGTGTGCGAGGCGGCGGAGATCCGGCCCGTGAGGAGCAGGGAGTCGCCGTCGGCGAGCGTGGTGACGGCGGTGAGGAACGGGTGGTCGGTCGCGTCGAGGCCGAGGCTTCCGGCGTCGCTGTGTGCGGCAGGGCCTTCGAGCCAGTAGCGGTGGTGTTGGAAGGGGTAGGTGGGGAGGTTGGTGGGGGGTGTGGTGGTGGGGGTGGTGTGCCAGGTGGTGGGGGTGCCGTG
>NZ_JBVJGW010000038.1:0-45386 GCF_055587105.1 Streptomyces sp. NPDC048461
CCTCCACACCTACAACCACCACCGCTGCCACACCGCACTCGACGGCAAGCCGCCCATCAGCCGCGTAAACAACCCTGCGGGTCAATACACCTAGGCCCTGCTGCTCCTCACCGGGATGTGCGCGGTCGTCATTCTCCTCGGCGCCGCCGGGGACGTCTTCGACGCCGCCCTGGGCCAACTGGCCGACGCGCTCCCCACCACCCAGGTCGGCACCAGCACCTCCGACGAGTTCTGGGGCGTGGTCGACGACCCGATCCGCACCTAAATTGCCCAGCACACCGCCGGCCTCCCGGTCAGTGGCGCCGCCATCTACACCTTCTGGCAGCTCACCGGCCTGGTCGGCGGGTTCATCGGCGCCACCGGCGCCCGCCTCACCTGGACTGTCTGGGGCGCCGCAACGGTCGCGGTCGTGTGGACCACGACCCCCGGCGACGGGCGCACCGTCGCCACCGCCATCGCCGTCCTCGCCTGGACCATCGCCACCACCGCCGCCCTGCGCGGCTGGAGCCTGCGCCCGGTCGTCAACAACTTCCCCGCGCACGCCCAGCCTGCCCCAGTCTTCCAGCCCCAGGTCGAGATCCGGTCCAAAATCCACATCCCCACCGCCCCCGACGACGACGCCCCCAACAACGTCCGTCCCTTCCAGCGCTGACCCCCTGTCGCTCCGCCCGGCGATCCCCACCCCGCAGCCGCGGGTCGGAGCGAGGGCCGGTCAGGCCGACCGGCCTCACGAACCCCTCAGCCCGACCGAGAAGGAGACCCCGTCTTGGCGAGAGCGCCGCCCGTATAGGCGTGATCACCGAGCCCTCAGCCCCGACCTGGTGGAAGGTCGACCGCCACAAGGTCTTCGGCATCAGCGGGCTGCTGATGCCTCGGTTCAGGTCGCCGTTCGGGGAGCCTGCTCGCTCGCGCGGCCTTCCCACACCCCGACGCAATGGGCAAGGTCCTCTGAAAGGTAGACGTGAAACCGGCGTGGTGGGGCGGTGACCGTGGCCAGGTACACCCGTGCGTCTCCTACATCGTGGAGCCCATCCAGAGCCTGTGCCAGGCTCCTCAGTCGGCCCGGATCAGATGCTCCCATCTCCACCATCATGTCCAGCCGGGCGCACCAGATGTCCCACAACGAAGGGGCCGAGGCCGATTTCGAAGAGATCTTCCACCGCGCCCGACAACAGAGCAGCCAGGGCCGCGGGCCCGCTGGTGGAGCCATTGCGGGCCAGAGCAAATCTCAACGCCTCGAATGTCAAATCCGCCCCTCTGGTTTGGCCTTGGTGCTCAGAATCCGTCGCCCCATCCGAAAGTGAGGTTGTACGCGCGCTGGAGTGCGTGTCGGCCGTGGTCCCCGTCGGCGTAGGCCCATACAAGGGCTGCGGAGAACCAGAGCAGAAAGACTCCGCCGACGATGCCCAGAGCGATCAGCTTCCCGTTCCAGCTAAGCAGGACCAAGGCGATGGCCACGATGGCCACGCCGAAGTGGGCTCCCCGGGAGTCGAGCGACGCAGCCTTGCGTGCCTCTCTGCGTTCGGCCCGTTCTGCGGCGAAGCGCTCCTCTCGAACAGACTGCGGTTCGTTCTCGTCGAAGTTCATCTCATCCCCCTGGTCCTGAAGCTACATGGACCCGGTCTACGTCGGCAGAGGAGCACCACGGGGATATGGATCAGGTACGTAGGTCGGTGGTGAAGCGGGGCAGGGTCTCGTAGGTCGGCACGTCGGTCCTGCAGGCAGGAAGAAGCCCCGGCGATGCCAGGGGCGGAGAGTCGGTGACGTGGTGCAAGGGCGGCGTTTTGGGCCGTCGGGTGGGGGACCGGTACGTGTATGTCGCTGGTTGACGGTGGAGTCGTCTGCTGGTGGTTTCCGGGGTGCGTGAGGCGTGTGTGACGGGGTGCCGCGCAGTATTTGCATGGCCTGGCGTTGTCCGCCGGGCGGGCTCGGTGTCGCCGAAAGCTCCCGCCGTACGGGATCGGCTGTGAAGTTCCGGTGAACTCTCCTGCCCCACGGGATCGCGTTTTTGTGCAGGTCAGAGGTGGTGTCTCCTGTGGGGATGTTGAGTGTCGCGAAGGTGCAGAGGCGTAACGCGTGGCGGTACTACGTGCGCGGGGTCGCGTTCGGGGACGGTCGCCGTCCGGTCGGTCAGTCGCTGGAGGACGCCCAGGGGCAGGCCGGCCTCCCGCCTGGGAGGTGGCTGGGTCGCGGCCTGGCCGCGCTGGGGCTCACTGCGGGGCAGACGGTGGCCGAGAGGCAGTTGGAGCTTCTGTTCGGGGAGGTCCGGCACCCGGACGCCGACCGAATGGAGCGCGAGCTCATGGACGACGGCGCCGACGCGGAGACGGCAGGGCTGGCCACCGTCCTCGGTCAGCCGATCGAGGAGATCGAGCAGCGGGGTCAGGTTGCGCTGCTCGGCCTGGACTTCGTGTTCCGGCCGCAGGCGTCCCTGGTTGTGCTGTGGGCGCTGGGGGATGAGAGGACGCGCCGGGTCATCGAGCGGGCGCACGAGCGGGCCGTCGCCGCGACCCTGGAATGGCTGGAGGACGAGGTCGCGGAGATCCGGTGGGCGTCCGGCCGGGAGCGCGCGCAGGCCCCGGCCCTGGTCGTTGCGGCGTTCCGGCACTTCGACAACAGGAACGGCTTTCCCCTCCTGCACGAGCACTGCCTGATCGCCAACCGAGCGCAGCGCCCGGACGGCTCCTGGTACGCGCTGGACACGGTCCGCCTGTACCAGCACGTCGTGGCGGCCGGCACGCTCTACACCCTCCAGATGACGACCGAGGTGTGCGAGGAGCTCGGACTGGCGACGGTGCCGCGGGAGGTGACGCCGGGCCTGCGCCCGGTGATGGAGATAGCCGGGGTCGACCAGGAACTCATCGACTGGTCGGCCACCCGCCGCCGGCGGATCGAGGACGCCCTGGAGGGTCTCACCGACGACTACGTGAAGAAGCACGGCCGGCTGCCCGGCGAGCGCGCCCGCCACGGTCTGGCGTGGTGGGCGGCGCAGGAGACCCGACCGGACAAGAAGACCCCGCGCCCGCTGGATCTGCTGCTCGCGTGGTGGCGTGTCTCCGCGCTCCTGAATTTTGGGCAGCGGATGGTCGACGGGCTACTTCAGCGGTGCCAGGCGGCCGGTGCGGCGATCCACGCCCAGGTGGTGCCACGGGTGGACACCGCGCTCGCCGCCGTCGACGTCGCCGCGGTCGTCTTCACCGTGCGCAACGTCTTCGCCCGCCGGCACGTCCTGGCCGAAGCGCGTCGGCACCTGCTGGAGACCCTGCGCGGCCGCGCGGTCCCGCCCCGAATCGACTGCTACATCGCCAATCGGGCGCTGGAACGCTACGGCCGTCAGCTCACCGTGCCCCAGAAGGGCCGACGGGCCCCGGCCCCGGATCAGCTCACCTATACCGCCGACTTCGCCTGGCCCACCCGCTGGTGGATCGCAGGCAACGATGGGAAGCCGCCCCGTGAGTCGAGCCGGTACGAGCGGGCCCGGGTGGCCAGCCTCACCCTGCAGAACGCGATCCGCGCCGCCCTCACCGCGCCGCCCGCCGTACGCGACGACGCACCGACCGCGTCGGCCGTACCCCCCGACCGCGACCAGGCCGCGCCGCACGCCGTCGACCACCGCGGCCGGGACGCCGCCCTGACTCCGGCGCAGCGAGCCGCCGCCATCTACGTCCACCAGCAGGCCGCGATGCCGCAGGAGTACCTCGAGGGCCGCACGACGGACCCGGCGACGTGGATGACCTCACCGCAGAACCTCGCCCGGATCGCCGCGCTTACCCACGCGGCCGAAGCCCGTAGCCGCACGGTCGAAGAGCAGGCCGACCAGACGAAGCAGGCGACTCAGGTCAAGCAGACCGCGGCCGCCGACGCGGGCGGCCACCAGCAGCGGCACCCCACGGCGCAGCCGGACCAGAGCAGGGGAGCGGGTCCCCGCTGAGGGAACGTTCCACGGACCAGGTGTCCGTGGAACGTCGTCGTGTACGCCTTTGGGTCACTAGTCGCGCCGCAGGACTGGGACCGTCCTGCGGAACAGACAGCGAGGCCGCCGCGCCAGCAGTCGGGAGCAGGTCTGCCGCACGATCGGGTGACATCTGAACTGGCTTGGCTTGCATGGCAGGTGGGAAGGATGTCGCTGTGCCCAAGCCCTATCCCCAGGAGTTCCGCGAGGACGTCGTGCGGGTCGCGAGGAACCGCGGTCCGGGCGTCACGGTCGAGCAGGTGGCCACCGACTTCGGCGTCCACGCGATGACGTTGTGGAAGTGGATGCGCCGCGCGGACATCGACGACGGCGTGAAGCCCGGGACGACCAGCCAGGAGAGCGCGGAACTGAGGGAAGCGCGTCGGCGGATCAAGCTGCTGGAGCAGGAGAACGAGGTCCTGCGGCGGGCGGCGGCCTATCTGTCGCAGGCGAACCTGCCGGGAAAAGGATCTACCCGCTCGTGAAGGAGCTGGCCGGCGACGGGGTGCCCGTCACGGTCGCGTGTCGGGTGCTGAAGCTCGCCAGACAGCCCTACTACCGGTGGCTCGACGAGCCGGTGACCGCAGCCGAGGTCGAGGAGGCCCATCGCGCGCAGGCGCTGTTCGCCGCGCACCGCGACGACCCGGAGTTCGGCTACCGCTTCCTGGCCGACGAGGCCCGCGACGCGGGTGCAGGCATGGCTGACCGCACCGCCTGGCGGATCTGCCGGGACAACCAGTGGTGGAGCGTGTGCGGCAAGAAACGCGGCCGGGCCAAGAAGGCGGGCCCGCCGGTCCACGACGACCTGGTGAACCGCGTCTTCACCGCGACCGGCCCGAACCGCCTGTGGCTCACCGACATCACCGAACACGCCACCGGCGAGGGCAAGCTGTATCTCTGCGCGGTCAAGGACGCCTTCAGCAACCGCATCGTGGGCTACTCCATCGACGCCCGGATGAAGTCCCGCTTGGCAGTGACCGCCCTGGACAACGCCGACGCCCGGCGACAGAGCGTCGCCGGATGCATCCTGCACAGCGACAGAGGATCGCAATTTCGCTCCCGGAAACTCGTCCGGGCCCTCGGCCGCCACCAGATGGTCGGCTCGATAGGAAGAGTTGGGGCGGCCGGCGACAACGCGGCCATGGAGTCCTTCTTCAGCCTGCTGCAGAAGAACGTCCTCGACCGACGCACCTGGTCCACCCGCGAGGAACTGCGGATCGCGATCGTGACCTGGATCGAACGGACCTACCACCGACGCCGCAGACAAGCCGCCCTCGGCCGGCTGACCCCCGTCGAATACGAGACCGTCATGACCACGCCGGCTCTTCAGGCCGCGTGACTGAACCTGTCACCCAACGCTGCATCAGACCCTCGTTGAGCCGCGGGTCGGTGTTGGCCAGGTGGGTGTAGGGACGCCGACGCCGACCGGATCATCGCGGCCGTTCTCGCCTTCGACGACGACGCCGAGCACCCCCTCGGCCAATGGGTCCACACCCGCCAGACCGCCCACCGCTTCTGCCTCCTGGGCCCGGCCGAGGCGCACATCGAGAAACTGCGGGTCCTGCGGGACCTCGGCGTCGACCAGTTCCGTGTACGACATGCACGGCGCACGGGAGGCCACGATCGACGCGTACGGCTCCGACGTCATCCCGTCGTTCGGCTGACTCCCGCGCGCGGCGCGGGGGGCCCCCCCCCGCGGGGGGCCCCCCGCGGGGGGCCCCCCGGCCCCCCCCCCGGCGGGGGGGGGCCCCCCCCCGGGGGGGGGGGGGCCCCCCCCCCCCCCCGCGGGGCCCCGCTGTGGATCCCGCAGGCCCTCAGCCGCCGGGAGCGGCTCTCAACCGACGCCCGATCTGCAGGTCCTTGTCGAGCGTGCTCAGGCGGACGGGATCCCGGGTCTCGTCGAGCACGATCACGTGCAGTACGGCGCCGACGAGGGAATCGTCGGCGACCGAAGGCCAGACAGGGGTCTTGGTCTGATCGATGAAACCCCTGCTGCCGTCCGGCGATTCGACCTCCAGGCCCCAAGGTCGTACCGCGGTAACGGTGACGTCTGTTTCGCCGTGCAGGACGAAGTCCATCTCGGTCATCCCTTCTTGCCCTGGAGCCACTCGCGGTGCACCGTGAGCTCGTTGAATTCCTTGATCTTGCCGATCGGGATCACGAACTCGATACGCACGCTTCCGCCCGGACCCTGCCGGTCGTACCGCTCCGCGTACTCGCCGAACTTGGCGAGGAACTCGGGAGCCATGTCGTAGCGGATCATCCCATCGGCGTACGGACCCGCGCCAGTTCCCACGTACTCTGCAGCGATACTGCGCTCGCCGAAGTAGACCGCCGCGTCTCCGGTGGTGTGTGAGGCGGGGTTGGGGCCGTTCTTCTTCTCGTACTCCTTGTCGACCATTTTCGGGGTGCGGTAGATGGAGAGGCCGATCTCCGGACAGTCGTCGTCCCCCTTGGGTTTGTCCTTGCCCGCGGCCGCCATGCGCATGAGGGGCTGCGTGTGGGAACCCTTCCGCGTGTCCTTGTCCTTGTACCGGTCCGCCAGGCAACCGGGGATGCCTCGCTGGACCTTCTCGACGATCTTTTCGCCCTTGGAGACAATCCCCTTGGCGCGGGTGATCTTGTCGAGGAAGGCGTTGATGCCCGCGACGGCCTTCGCGATCCGCGGGATCTTGCTGGCGATCTTGAGGGCCTTGACCGGGCCGAGGTTCTGGACGATGGCCCACAGGCAGGTGGGGATGTCGGGGTCGTCTATGCAGGCTTTGATGTCCTCCAGGAAGAGCTCGACAAGGATCTCCCCGCCGTTTTCCAGCAGGTAGTCGATGAGGTTCTGCCCGGCGAGGGCACGGGCGGCGGCCAGTTCGTCGGCGGTGATGCCGGCCTCGTCGAGCGCCTTGCGTTCAAGGTCCGTCGGTGTGACGGGCGGGGCGGTCGAAGGCTCCTTTGTCCTGGCGGCCTCCTCGCGTTCCTTGCGTTTCAGCTCGCGCTGGTACTCCTCGGCCTTCTTCGCGGCGGTGTCGGCGTCGCGGGCGTGCTGGGCGGCGTTGGTGGCCGCGGTCTCCGCGGCTTTGGCGTGTTTCTCTGCGGATTCGGCGAGTGTGGCGGCGTCGGCGGCGTCCTTCTCCGCCTGGGTGGCGGCGGCCTGGGCGGTGCTCGCCTCCTTCTCCGCCCGGGTGGCGGCGGCGGCCGCGGCCGTCGCCTGGTTCTCCGCCTGGGTGGCCGCGGTACGGGCGCGCTGCGCCTCGGCCTCGGCCTGGGTGGCGGCGTTGCGGGCCGCCGTCGCGTCCGCGAACGCGGCGTTCGCGGACTGGCGGGCCTGCCGGGCGTCGGTCTGGGCCTGCGCGTCCGCCTGATGGGCGCGGGTCGCAGCCGCCCGGGCCTTCGTACCGTCCTGCACCGCCTGAGCCGCCGAGGCCATAGCGGCGGCCGAGGAACGCGCGGCCTCCGCCGTGGAGCGAGCGGCCGCCGCGGCCGCCTTGAAGGCCGGGGCCACCTGGGCGTTCGCCCGGTTCGCCGCTGTCTCGGCGGCTTCCGCCGCTTTGCGGGCCTCCGCCGCGTTGGCCTGCGCCGAGGCGACTTGCTCCTGGCCCATCTTCAGCGCCCCGTTCGCCACCGCGAGCGCGAAGTCCGCGCCGATGTCCGTACCGGAGAACGGGGCGACCAGTGCGATGGCGTTGTTCGCCGGGTCGGCGATACCGGCCGCCGTCGTACGGGCCGCGGAGGCGGCCTGGACCGCTGCGGAGGCCTGGAGCTGGGCCATGGCCGCCTCACTGGCGGCGCCGTCGGCTTCGTCACGGGTACGGCCGGCGGCCTGGAAGGCGTGGTTCGCGTGGATCGCGGCGAGTCCGGCCAGCCGGGAGGCCTCGTGGGCGGCGATGCCCGCCCGGCCTTCCTGTGCGGTGGCCTCGGCCGCCTTGGTGTTCGCCCGCTGAGTGGCGGCCCGTGTCAGGGCGGCCTCGCGCTCGGCCGTGTTCGCCGCGGCGTTCGCCGCGGAGGCCGAGGCTTCCGCCTTGTTGGCGGCGGCGTTCGCGCGCGAGGCGTGTGCCGACGCCTCACTTGCCGCCGCCCGTGCCCGGGCAGCGGCGCCGGAGGCCTCGGTGGCCGCGGAGCGCGACCTCTGCGCCGCGTCGGAGGACTCGTTGGCGGCGCTGCGGGAGGTCACGGCCGCCCTGCCGGAGGCGTTCGCGTCCGACCGTGCCTGGTCCGCGGCCTGCCGGGCCAGCTGGTAGTCGGAGGTGCCGCTCACCGCGGCGGCCAGTGCCTCGGTGGCCTTGGCCCGGGCCTCGTCAGCCTTGTACTGCCGCTCCGCCTCGAAAGCGGCGTCGCGGGCCTGGCGGGCCCGGGTCTCCTCGTCCTGGGCGTGCTGGGCCAGCCGGGAAGAGTTGCCCTCCTGGGTTGCGGCGTGTGCGCGCATCTCGGCCGCGGTGGTGGCGGCGGCCTGTGCCTCGGCCCGCTTGGCCGCGGCGGTACGCGCCTCCGCGTCGGCGCGGGACCGCGCCTGCGCGGCCACCTGGTTCTCGCGTTCGGCGCGTTCGCGGGCGGCCGCGGCCAGCTCGCGTTCGCGTTGGGCGACGGCTTTCTGCTCGGCGGCGATCTTGGCCTGCCGCTCGGCTTCGATCCGGGCGTCGCGGGTCTTCTTCGCGTGCTCCCAGGCCGAGCTCTCGGCCTGCTCCGCCTCGATCCGGGCCTGGCGGGTCTTCGCCGCGGCGTCCGCCGCGGTCTTGGCCTGCTTCTCGGCCTGACGGGCGAGTTCGGCCGCGGCCTTGGCGTGCTGGTCGGCGTTGGCTCGCCACGCCTTGGCCTGGTTCTCGTGTAGCTCGGCGCCGTTCTGCGCGTTGAGGCCGGCCGCGTTCGCGGCGGAGGCGTCGACCGCGTGCTGGGCGGTCTGCGCAGCCCGCGACGCGGCGTCGGAGGCCGCGGCGATGCCGGCCGCGACCTCGGCCCACTGGACCCCGTGGGTCAGGCCGGTCTCCACCAGGATCTCGGCCTGCACCTTCGCCTGCCCCGACGCCACCTGAGCCTGCTTGGCCGCGGTGTCGGCGAAGCCCACCTGGCGGGCTACGTCCTTCTTCACCTCGGAGTAGTCCGACAGGCGCTTGCCCGCCCTGTCCGCCGCCAGCATCCGGTCGGCGTCACGCGAGGCGGAAGCCGCCATGCTCATGGCATTGGAGGCGTTCTTCAGGGCCCGGACGGCGTCCCCGTGCGCGGTGATCAGTTTGGTACGGGCCTGGGCGGCGCGGGCGGTGTTCTCGGCCAGCTTGCGCAGCCGCTCCGCCGCCTCCAGAGCGTCTTTCTGCGCCTGCTCGTGTGCGGCCCGGTCGTCGGCGTCCAGCTGCGCGGCAACTTGGTAGCCCTTCTCCAGGAACTCGGCGATCGCCTTGTCGTCACCGGCGGCCAGCGCCGCCTGTGCGGCGCGCTTGACCTGCGGCCCGCCGATCACCGCGAGCGTCTCCACCCGCTTGCGGTTCTCGGCCGCGCGCTGCCGCTCGTTCTGCTCCGTGGTCTTGTCGCGCTGTCGGGCGATGTCCGCACCGAAGGCGAGGAAGTCCGCGCGGTCCCGCGCGGTCCCGCCGAGCACGCGCTCGACCTCGGCGTTGAAGTGCGGGCCGCCGGTGCCCCGCATGGCCTCGATCGTGCGCCGGTTCTCGGCGTCGGCCGTGTTCCGTTTGTCCTTGGCCCGCTGGCGCGCCTCGGCCTGGCCGCGTTCCAGGAACTCCCGGATGGCGTTCGGGTCGGTGCTTTCCAGGGCCTTGCGAGCGGCTTCGCGCACCTCCTCTTCCTCGTCGAACTCGACGTAGTCCTGGACAAGTTGCCGGTCGCGCTCGTCACTGATCCGGTCCAGTTCGGACCGGGGGGCCACGGGCGGGGCGGCTGCCCGCGCCCGGGCGATCGCCGCGTTTCCGCGCTGGACGCGGTCCAGGTTGGCCACGTCGAGGGCCGCGGCATCCGGTCGCTCGGCGCCGGTGGCGGAGGCCTGTCCGATCAGGCCCGTGAGCAGGGCCACGGCCATCGCCGTGGAAACAGCTCTGGCGGCCGTGCGCACGTGGCCGGGCCGCCGTCTTCCTGTGCTCGGACGGAATACCTCATTCATTGAAATTCCTTTGAAGAGGATGAAATGTCTGTTGATTGGGTGCGGAAAAGCGAGGGGTGGCCGAAGGCAGGGGGGCAGTCAGGGCGCCGAGGCGCCGGGTGCCCGCCCCGCTCGGGGGTGGGCACCCGCTGTCGTCCCCGGGTACCGGCCGGGCCGTCCGCCCCGCGCTTTTGGCGGGCGGGTCCTGCCGCGCTCACGCCGGAGGGGCGGTCAACTCCGCGTGCGGGTAACGCCGTTGTTCGCCTGGCGCAGGATCTCCTGCCAGAAGGCGGCGGCCTCGGCCGCGTGCTGCTTCTCGTTGATCCAGGACTGCTCGTTCTCCCGGGCGGGGTCGGCGATGCGCTTCCACAGCTCCCCCGCCCCGCCCTGGGCGAGTGCCTGGACGTCCTTCCATGTCTCTGCCTGCCGCACCGTGTGGTCGCGCTCCGACTGCCAGGAGGTGTCCGCCGCGCGGGCGTGTCCGGCCACGGCCTCCCAGGCGCGTTCCGCCTCGGCGCGGGCCGCCGCGACGTCGGACGCGTCGCGCAGCGCCTCCTCGGCCGACGTCGCGGCCTTCAGCAGCAGGGTCAGCGTCCGGTGGTGCAGGACTTCGGACTCCGCCGTGCGCAGCCGGTGGCCCTCCAGGTCCACGGCGGCGCCGGTCACCCAGCCGAAGCCGTAGAACTCCCGGACCTCCTCGTCGGTCGCCCCGGGCCGCAGGGCCCACTGTGCCGAGACCCGGACATGCTCTCCCGGATCGTTCGCGGCCACCGTCCGTACGAAATCCCGGTCCCGCTCCTGTATGGCCTGCTGTTCCGCCGTCGCCGCCTCGCGCGTCGTACGGTCGGTCAGCTGTGCCCGGACGTAGCCGGTCTTGACGAAGGCGGTTCGGTCCGCGTCGGAGCCCTTGAGGGCCCGCTCGGCAGCGGTGCGCGTGTTCGGGGCGAAGGAGACCGGGTGGGTGCGTACGACACGCTCGCAGAACAGGCGGTTGCGGGTACGGGTGTCCCGCAGCCGCTGTTTGGCCGCTTCGTAGCCTCCGCCCGGGCCGAGCCAGGCGGTGATCGCCGCGTCGCCCTCGGCCTGGCGCAGCGCGTTCCACGCCGAGGTGCGCAGCTCCGCCGGGAGCCCCGACAGTGCGATCCGCCGTACCTCTTCCCGGGCTCCCGTCGTCGCGGCGGCGACGGCCGCCTGGGGTCCTTCGGCCTCGGCGGGTGCCGACGGGGCCGTGGCGGATCCCGTCCGTACGACACCGGGCGGCCGCGAGGCGTCCTGTGCGTACGCGGCGCCCGCTCCGAAGGCCGTGGGTGCAGATGCCGCGAGGGCTGTGAGGACGGCCAGCGCGGTCCGGGCGGCCTTGCCCACGCGCGGGCGGGCCTTCGCGCCCGTCACGGGGTGAGGGGAAGCGTGATCACCCAGGCCGGGTGGGCGTTGAGGAGGTCGCGCGATTCGCTGTAAGCCCCGGACGTGAACAGCCGCGCTTCTTCTTCTTCTTCTTGGCATGGTGCTGTGAATCCCCCTTAGGAACGTTCCGGATCGTGAACCGTCTCGCAGCCTCAGAAGCGAAGAGGCTGCCGGGATCCTTGGGGAACCGGCGGTGGCCGTCACGGCGGCGGCACGGCGAACCGGCCTGCCCACACGACGCGAGGTCGTGGAAGACGGGCGTCGGAACGTGCGGCAGCACGAAGACTTCCCTCTGTGGTGGGCTCCCCCGGAACCCGTTGAACGGCGGTGCACGTGGCAGGGCGGAATCGATAACACCCGCCACAAAGAAAGTGGTTGGTCAAGCCACCTACATCGACATTACCAAGGCAAAGAGAAAACAAGAGCTCGATTTTCAGCCACCCCGTTTCGGCCCGCCCGACCACCCTGACCCCACACCGCAGCCTGCGGCCCGCGGATCACATCCTTGAGACCGTCGACTGCGGGATGCCGGTGGCCGCAGCCATCGACCTCGTCAACCAGTACGTCCTCGCGGTAATCTTCCATGGGATACCCCGGCCGCGACTCGACGGCCAACACCCGTCCAGACCCTGCTCCGGTAAACGCCGCCGCGAGCGTCGCGGCCGCCTTGATGCGGACCGTCGCCTCAGGATGACGGCCCCGCCGGGCATACCTCCATGGGGGAGTCGCGAACGCCTGCGGCCCGCGCCGCTCAGAATCGGCCCAACTCACCCCGCCCACCGACGCCCCGACCCGCGTCGACACGGCGCGAACAAGACAGGTGGAGTCGCTGGACGGTGACCGAGAGCCCATGCAACTCCCCCTGCTTCACCGGAATCCAGGCCATGAGGTGAGTGCACGTCGGGCGCACCCCGGCCGCTGGCACACCCCTTGAGTGGCGAAAAATAGCCCTTTGCTTCCTTCGGCACCTGCCGGTTACGGTTCCGATGATCATTCAACGGGGTGAGGCGCCGGAGGGGACGGGCGAGGTGTTGACCGCACTTCGCCGGGCCGGGCGAATCCCGCGTACGTTCGTATTCCGGGGGGAAACATGAGCCGTGAGTCTGCGTGCCCAGGCTGCACGATGACCCAATCCGTCGCCGAGTCGCCCCACGGGCGGCCGACCGGCATCGCCGCGCCCGCGAGCTTCCTCACCGGCTGAGAGCCCGAGCCCGGCCGGCTCCTCCGGGGGCGCGCCCGGCAGCGTGCCGCCGCGCGAAGGTGTGAGAACTCTCGTACGCGTACCCGATCCTCCCCACACCCCGGCCCGTAGCCGTACCGGTGACGCTGCGTGGCACCTCCTCCATCGACGCGTCGCGATGCGCCCCGCCGCATCCGCGTCGGACATCCCAGCACGAAGAGAACGGATCCCATGAAGTTCCAGACACTCCGCTCAGCCCTGGCGGTCGGTGCCGCCGCGACCGCCCTCGTCGCAGGGACAGGCACCGCTCACGCGGCCCCCTCCACGCCCGCGCCCGCCGCAGCCACGGCCGGCGGCATGGACACGCAGCTCGAGGTGAAGTACGGCAGCCAGTGCCTCACGATCGCAAACGGAAGCCTGCGCAACGGGGCCCACGCCATCTCGGGTACCTGCGACAGCACCGCGCTCCACCAGGTCTTCAAAGCGAGGGCAAGCGAGACGTCAGGCTTTGAACTGGTCGCCGGCCACAGCGGCCGTTGCCTCACTCACCGGCCTTCGGCGAAGGCCGATGTCGTACAGGATTGGTGCAACGGCTCCACCGGCCAGCGCTGGGCGATGCAGTTCCTGGAGGGCGCCGAGCAGAACCGTCTGCAGCTGCGTCCGGTCGATGCCCCCAGCGATTGCCTGACCATGGGAGGAACCCCCGCAGGGGAGGAGCCGACGGCCTACGTCGTGCAGTGTTTCAACAACATGCCCAGCCAGGAATGGCGTCTCGCCTTCGTCAACTGACGCCTCCCGGCGACTCGTTTTCCGCAGTTCTTGAACGCATTGTGTCGCCGGTTCACGGCGACGGAGGGGTTTCGACATCAGTATGAACACCAATCACATGGCTTCCGCGTGGATGCGGCGGACCGTCTCCCGCGGGCTGGTCACCGCCACCGCACTGGCAGCGGTGACCGGCGCGGCCGTGCCCGGTACGGCCATGGCCGACAGCCCCGCCGAGACGCGGGACGCGGCGGCCCGCGCCGCCGGTATGGGCACGACCGAAACGCAGCGGGTCGAGGCCGCGGCCGTGGTCCGACTGGACCCGACGGCGGACGTGCTCCTCCTCAGCGACTACGACTTCGTGCACGCGCTATGGCAGAAGGCCCGGGACGCGGGCGAGAAGCTTGATGCGGTACGGACAGCCGCGGAGCAGGCCATGGCCAGCACGGCGGCCGAGGACCACGTGCGGTTCATCGTCACGGGCGTCCACGAGGCGTACAGGCTCGATCAGCAGCGCGAGCGCGACAAGGCCGAGGCCGAGCGTGTCGCCCGGCTCGCCAGGTCACAGGTGCTGTTGGCCATCGGCATCTCCAGCAATCCCGACCTGCTCGCGTTGACGGACGACAACTTCATCCGCGCGGTCGCCAGACACCCCGCGTCCGGCGCCGAAGTGCGGGCCGCTGCGCTGAAGGCCCTGGTCGGGGAGGCGGCGGAATGGCGGGAGTTCATCGTCAACGGTGCCCGCGAGGCGCACAAGCGTGACGTGGCCAAGGAGCTGGAGGAGCTGGAGGAGCAGAACCGCAAGGAGGCCGAGCGCCGCAGGGAACTCGCCGCCCGCAACAACACCGCGGCCCTCTTCCGCCTCACGCCCTCCCCGGCCATGATCACGTTGAGCGACGACAACTTCATCCGCGAACTCCTGCGCCTAGCGCCGGCCGACATGGAGGGCTCCGAACTGCTCGCGGCCGCTCAGCGCGCGGTCCTGAGCGCGAAGCCTGTGGACTGGAAGGCCTTCATCCACTCCGGCGCCGAAGCCGCGTACAAGCGGGACGACGAGAACCGCCGCAAGAAGCTCGCCCAGGCCAATCGCACGCTGGCCCTGCAGATCCAGGCAGCCGCCGAGAGCAGCGGCGTCAACCCCCACATGGTCGCCGCCGCGAAGAAGGTGCTCGGCGGTACCAATGACGCCGCCGTGGCGGAGTTCCTCAAGGAGGACACCCAGTACCGGCTCAAGCGCCAGTCCCTCAAGGCGGGCGACAAGAAGCTGACGGGTTGGTTCGCCCGCCAGTCCAGCCCGGACGGCGGCGAGGGGTTCATCGGCCCTCTGGACGCCAAGAGCAAGCAGTCCGATCGCGAGGACGCCACCTGGGTCGTCGTGCCCTCCCTCGCTGGTCTGCCCGGCTGCTACTCCTTCGAGTCAGCCAGCAAGCCGGGCCACTACCTGAAGGGCGACAAGCCGTCGCTGCGTGTCCGGATCGCTCCCGACGACCGCAGCGGGGCCTTCAGGCAGAGCGCGACATGGTGCGCGACCAAGGGCCAGAATGGCTCCGGTACGTCCTTCAAGTGGGCCGTCGGGCCTGAGGAGCGCTCGCTTCGCCACATGGCGGGCGAACTCTACGTAGCGCAGCACTACACCACCGATGACGCCCGCCAGGCCTCCAGCTGGCAGATCGCCACCCCGCTGGCCCCCTGAGCCGCCACCGTCCTGGCCCCTGCCCGCTTGGCACGAGCTGAAAGCGAAAGGCGACAACCGCACGAAGCACCGAACCGCTCGCGGCGCCCGTCGGGGCGACGCGCGCCTGCAGTGGGGCCCCGCGCCGCGCGGCCCCGGCCACGAGGGAGGCCGCCTTCCACGAGCGGGCCCGCCGGGTGGGGAGCGTGAACTACCGGCTCACCGTGGCGACCACGACCCTGCCCCTTCTGACCCGCGACGGGGCGGATGCTCCGGTGTGGCGGGTCGTCGGCAACGGCCACGGCGAGGAACGCCGCGCCCTGGCCGCACTCCCGAAGGCACGGTGAGGCCAGGCCCGCGGGCTTGCGGCCGGAGGTCTCCCGTCAGTCCGGACACTCGGCCCGGCCGCTACGGCGTCGGCTCCCACGCTTCGGGGCCGGCACCCCTCCACTCCACGAAGTCGGGATCGGTCACGTCCACGTCCTCGGCACTCTCCAGGCCGGCGGCGGCCAGGAAGACCCTGATGTCGGAAGGGCGGTGCGCGACCCCGATGGCGACGCCGTCGTAGCGCACCCGGCGCCACCCCTGTTCGTCGGGCGGATAGACGATCAGCTTGGCGGACATGCCTCCACCATCGTTGCGCCACTGCCGCTCAGCAGGTGGAGGCAGCCATCCGGGCTACCAACCCCGGCTGCATCACGAGGGCAAGCCGAAGGGGAGCCTGGGCACGCCACCCCGCACCCCGGCTTGCCCACCCCGGCTGGGGCCTGTCGGCAGGGGACGTCGGTCACGGACGGTCCGGAGCCTCCCGGTGAGGTGGCGGCTGACCGGTGACCGATGGCCGGTCACCGCCTCGGTCAGGAGTTGCACGGACCGGTCACGGCCCTGACGTGCTGTTTGACCGATCGCGGGAGGAGGATCGGTCACGCCCGGCCTGGGTGATCGGTCACGGGGTGCTGCTGGGCAAGCCGCTCGGCACGGATGGCTTGCCCAGCGCCCGGATCGCGTGGCGGGACGGCTCCCAAGGTCGCGGCGTCACCGTCTGGAACGTGACGGCCTGAAGCCGGCCGACGCCTCCTCGCAGGCCGTAGACCGGAGTCATGAGACGAATCAAGCAGGAGAGCCCGGCCGTGCTCGGGCAGAGCGATGCGGGCGACATGTGGCTGGCCCTGGCGCGTCTTCACGCGGCTCACCGCGACCCGGTCGGCCGCCTCGTGCCGTTCGAGCGACCGGAGGCCCTGCTGTCCCTCACCGAGCCGGACGACGTTCTCTTCGCCGCACGGGTGGAGCTGTCCGGGATGGAGACGATGGGGCACCTCCACGACCTCATCCGCACAGTCACCCACGGCGTCACCACGGAACTGGGCTACGTCGGGCCCGGGGTCGCACTGGAGGTCATGGTCGGCAAGCGCCACGAACTCGCCTTGCATCGGGCCCACGTTGACGGCCTCACCCGGCTCCTGCGCGACGCCGTCGACACCGTCGCGGCCCGCAGCACACCCGGGGGCGGCCGGTGCTCCCACTGCGACGGCACCGGGCTTGCCCGCCCGCTGTGGGAGCCGGCCGCCGGGCAAGCCTGAACACCCTGGGCAAGCCCAAGGCGACCCTGGGCAAGCCACCCGCAAAGGCGGCTTGCCCAGGGGCCGGGCTACGCCATCGCGGCGTCCACGGTCTCCAGGACGACGAGCTGCTCCGGGTCGACCGGGACGCCGTCGGCCTGGCGCAGCGAGCGGAGTGTGGTGCCGTCGGCGCACAGCCTGCACAACCCGGCCAGGGGGAACGGGGTGGCACCGATGAGGGTGTGCGAGGAGGAGCTGTCATAGACGGGCCGGTAGCAGCCGGGGCACGGCAGGCAGTCGTCGACTCCGTCCGCCGGCGGCGAGTCCGGGTCGAGCAGCGGCACGATCCACAGGAGGTTCTCCCCGGCCTCGGCCCACTGCGCCATCGGCCGCTCCGCGGACCGTTCGAAGACCACGTCGTCGCCGTCCGGGCCTTCGCTGGTACGGACCCGCGCCAGCGTGCCGACGCCTTCGGCGGGGTGGTTCGGGAGGAACGCCAGGACGGTCTTGGCGCCTGGCTCCTCGGTGACGCTGCAGACGTGCCCGAGCCCGGCCTTCATGGCCGTGCCCCATCTCGGTCAGGCCCTGGCCCTCGTCGTCGTTGCGCAGGCGCAGCTGCCACGAGGCCGGGGCGCCGTCGATCTCGGCGGGGGAGGAGGTGATCAGGATGCCGTTGCCGGACTGGCGGACGTCCAGGTGCACCATCCCCAGGACGGAGTGGAACGCGGTGCCGAACCACTCCGTCGGCTGAGCGCCTTCACCACGCGGCGCGCTCGGCTTGTGCAGCTTGTGTCGTCCCATGCTCTGCCTCGCAAACGTGATCCGTGCACGGGCCGATGGGTCCGCTGAACCCCCAACCGCTGCCCGGCGACCCAGGCACGCCACAGGCCCGGCCTCCACCCATTCAGCGCACCTGGGCAAGCCTCCCCGGCCGGGAGGGCCGCCCGGTGCGTCCCGACCCGCAGGAGGGTTGCACCGGAAGGGGGCTGGAGAGGTGTCTGCACGGGTGCACTAGAGCCTGTCTCTTTGCTGAGAAGCCGCCCAGTCGACCGGAAACTCAGGCGCCTCGAGGGGCTGCTCGACTACGGTCGCCGGGGAGGTAATCGAGTGTCCTGGCCATCTGTGATCATCCTTGTCCCCGCGGATCGACGTCCGTTGCTTGAAGGGGGAATCCGTGCTTTTGGGCTCGTGCCGGATCCTGTGACGGGTGACGACAGGCTGCACTGGCACGGGTACTCGTACTCCATCGACCTCTCGGGCGGGATCCTGAGTGACTACGAGAGCGACGAGCTTGATCAGGTGACCACCCAGATCGGCAAACCGTACGCGGTCTACGTCTCGTGCCAGTCCATGGACGCGGCCCGGGCCTTCCTCCGTGACGTCCTTCTTGGACTCGACGGGCTCGTCGACACCAACCACTCCGAAATCCTGCAGGCGAGCGAGTTCCTCACGCTTGTCGACCGCCACCCCGACTGGGACTGGCGACGCCAACCGAGTACCGACCTCGTATAGGCCGGCTCGCATCGGCGCCCGGTCACCTGCGGGACCAGATCAGAATGGCAGCGAGGTGCAGGGCGGCCTGGTAGGCGACTGCGAGTTTGTCCGTCCGCATTGCGAGGCCACGCCACTGCTTGAGTCGGGCGATGCACCGCTCAACAGCATTGCGCTCCTTGTATGTCTCGGCGTCGAAGCCGGGTGGACGACCTCCGGCGCGGCCTCGGCGCCGTCGGTGGCCGATCTGGTCGGCAGGCTGCGGGATGACGGCACGGACGCCGCGTCGACGGAGGTGGCCACGGATTGCGCGGGAGGAGTAGGCGCGATCTGCAAGGACGATCGCTGGACGAGTTCTTGGCCTGCCGAGTCCCCTTCGCGGGACCCGGATTCCGGCCATGACCGCCTCGAAGGCCGGCGCATCCCCGGCCTGGCCCGCCGTGACATGGATGGAGAGAGGCCGCGCCTGGCTGTCACTGGCCAGGTGGACCTTCGTGCTCAAGCCGCCGCGGGAGCGTCCGAGCGCGTGATCCTCCGGCTCAGACCGGCCGGGAGCCCCCTTTTCCTCGCTCCGGCCGAGTGCTGGTGAGCCCGGCAGATGGTGGAGTCCACGGAGACTGTCCAGCCCACATCATCGTCAGCATCCGCCACTGCAAGGACAGCTGCGAGGACCCGTGCCCAGGTGCCATCCACGGCCCACCTGATCAGGCGTTTATGCGCGGTCTGAAAGGGCCCGAGCTCGTCAGGCAAGTCGCGCCACGGCGAGCAGGTGCGGTACTTCCACGCGATGGCCTCAAGGGTGCGGCGGTGGTCAGCCCACCGCCGGCCACGGACCGGATCGGCCGGCATCAGCGGCTCGATCCGGTCCCACATCACATCAGTGATCACTAATCGGACAGGCATATCCGATCAACTGATCAACCCATCAAAGAGACACGCTCTAGGCGGGGGACCGCAGGTGTGACCGGAGGTGGGACCCCCCGAAACTGGTGATCTTCCATCTGTGCAGGTCAGCAGCCGTGGGCAAGCCCCCTTCGGAAAACGACACCTCTTACCTCGCGATAGCCGAGGGAAGAGGCCCGCTTCGATTCTGGTGGCGGGCGGCGGTGCGAAGGGGCCGGGTGCCAAGGGACGACCCGTTGTTGCGCGAGTGCTTTGCAGCACTGTCCCGCATCCTTCCGGGACTCTCGCTGTCCAGGCCGCAGGGCTATCTGGTGACTGCTTGTGGCAGCTGAGTGCTGTTGTGTGTCGGCGGGAATGCCGGGTCGGTGAAACGGTTCACTACAGTGCCGCCGGCCGAGAGGAACCCGCTCATGAGCACCCCAGCACCCCGCCCCTTGGTCGCAACCTGGGCTCCTTCCCAGTCCGGACCGTGCGTGCGCAGGAGGAGATCAACCGGATCCGTAGGCTCATCGACCGCGTCAGCTCCGACCTCGACCAACTCACCGCCGAGGACCGCGCGCAGATCGAGCAGGCCGTAACCCTCGTGCGCCGCTCGCGCACCGTCCACCTCGGCATGCCCCGCGTCGGCCAGCCCCTGCCCGACATCCGACCCCCAAGAACCCACCCGTCATGACCACCGCCATGAACGACGGCCGCCGATCCGACACCGAACGCCGCCGCGCCCGTGTGCAAGCGGCGATCATGGCAGCACGAAGCGACGGGACGCCGCTGAATACCTCGGCCATCGCCCGGACCGCCCGTGTTGACCGGACCTTCCTCTACCGTCATCTGACCTCCTCGACGCCCTCCATACCGCCGCTTACGAACCGGCCGTGCAGCCGGTAACAGGGGCGGCGGTCCCCCGGCGGTCGTTGCAGGCCGACTTGGCCAACGCGGCGGCCCGTAGTGCACGCTTGGCCGCCCGCGTCCATCAGCTCGAAGAACGCCTGTCCAAGGTGCTCGGCGAGGAAATCTGGCGGATGTCCGGCCTCCGACCACCCGCCGACATCGCCGAGCTCAGTAGCCGCGTCAGCAGGCTTGAACAGACCAACGTTGAGCTGACCCGCAGGCTGACAGATTGTCAGGCCGAACTTGACGCTGCACGGGCAGCCAACCGCGGCCTCACCATCGCCCTGAACCAGAGCACGTGGTCCAAGAGATTGGCTCCACCGGCGCTCGGTCGATCGGCAGGCCGGAGACGATCTGGGTCTGCGCTGAGACGCAGCAGGCACGGACGTAGCGTGCCGGTCGTCCATCGCGCGGCCAGTTCCCGGACTCATTGGCCGCTGCATGCGGCACTGCCCGCCCCCAATGGTGCCGGGACGATCTCTCCCGGGGTGGAGGCGGGCAGCGCATCTCGGGGGGCTTCGCCTTGTGAGCGAGCGCCTTCCCCGCGCGCGGTATTCCTGAGCCGAGTTCCGGGTTGTCGGTGAGTGAGTCGGCGTCAGGTCCGGTTCCGCGAGCCGTGGGTGTGGGCTTCGGTTTCACTATGGCCGTTGCGCGGCATCGTCAGTTGGTGGTGTGAGCCTGTCTCTCGTGTGTGAGTTCGTTCAGGTACACGAGAGTCAGCGAATCACAGGCAGTTCCGACTGCGCGGGCCCCCCATCAGCCAGCCGTCTGGCAGCGGCCGATATCCGCAATGATGCGACTGCTAATGAGTGATCCACTCCGTGGAAGTGGTCATCTCCTCCAGTACGTCGCGTACGGGTTCCACGCCGAGACCGGGGCCGGTGGGGACGTCAAGGTAGCCGTCGTCGTCGAGGACGAACGGCTTGGTGATGTCGGTCGCGAAGTAGCGGTGGGAGCCGGAGGTGTCGCCGGGCAGGGTGAAGCCGGGCAGCGCGGCGAGGGCGACGTTGGCGGCGCGGCCGATGCCTGTTTCGAGCATGCCGCCGCACCAGACGGGGATGCCGTGCGCTTGGGCGAGATCGTGGATGCGGCGGGCTTCGAGGTAGCCGCCGACGCGGGCCGGCTTGACGTTGATGATGGAACAGGCGCCGAGGGAGATGGCGGCCGCGGCGTCGGCTGCGGACTCGATGGATTCGTCGAGACAGATGGGCGTGCGCAGGAGCTTGGCGAGTTGAGCGTGCTGGACCATGTCGTCGTTGGCGAGGGGCTGCTCGATCAGGAGAAGGTCGAATGCGTCGAGTTTGGCGAGGTGCTGGGCGTCGACGAGGGTGTAGGCGGCGTTGGCGTCGACCTGCAGGAGGAGGTCGTTGCCGAACCGCTCGCGGACCGCGCGGACGGGAGCTACGTCCCATCCGGGTTCGATCTTCAGTTTGATCCTTACGTAGCCCTCCTCGACATAGCCTTCGACGGCGTCGAGGAGTTCGGGGATGGAGTCCATGATGCCCACGGAGACGCCGCAGGGGACGCGGTTGCGGCTGGCGCCGAGGTGGCCGGCGAACGACTCTCCGCTCGCGCGGAGCTGGGCGTCTAGGACAGCCGTCTCAAGGGCGGCCTTGGCCATGTGGTGACCGGTGAAGGGGCGAAGGACCCGGCCGACGGTGTTGGCGTCGACGCCGTCCTTGGGGAGGGCAGGGATGAGGAACTTGCGCAGGACGTCCTGGGCGCCGTCGACGTACTCGGAGCAGTAGCGGGGCTCGGACATCGCCGCGCACTCGGCCCACCCTTCGCCGTCCTCGGTCACGACCCGGACCAGCAGGACGTCGCGGGCCGTTTCGGTCCCGAAAGAGGTCCGGAACGGGGCGACGAGAGGCATCTGGATCCGGCGGAGTTCGATTCCGGAGATCTTCATGGCGTAAGGCTCCTGGAGAAAGCGGCCGCGGTGAACGCGGCGGGGGTGCGGGTGACGACGTAGGAAGAGCGGTTGTGAAAGCCGATAACCCGGCCGCCGTCGGCGAGGAGAGCGCCGAGGGTGTCGCGGACGGCCAGGCGCCAGGCCCGCGCCGCAGCGGGGTCTTTCCGACGGAGGGCTTCGATGTCTTCGGGGACGTCGATGAGTACCGTCTCCGTGTCGGCCGACCCCGCCCGAGGGTGCCCCTCGTGGTCGCGTATCGCGTAGGAGGATCCGGCGACCACCGTACTGAGCAAGGGCTCAGGGGTATGGGTGGCGGTGGGCAGCGAGGTGGTCAGGTCCCACGCGGCTAGGACGCGGTCGGTCTCGTCGCCCCCATTGATGGCGTCGTCCATCGGGCCGTAGAACGACGGCAGATATTCCTCGGGGCGGGCGCCGAGCTTGGCTAGGTTGAAGTGGGCGTTTCGGCGGACCAAGGGGTCGTAGGTCCAGGTGATGCGGGCGAGTCCGCGGGCCAGGGCCCACTGGCGTTGGTGGAGTTTGAGGGCGAGGCCGATGCCGCGGCCCATGGCTGTGCCGGTGATGTGGGAGTGCAAGGTGGTGCCGGCGGGGGCGGCGAGGAACGCGACGGACGCCCCGACGATTGTGCCGCTCTCGTAGGCTCCGGCGACATAGTTCCCGGCGTGGGACAGGGCGCGCATCATCTCAACGGAGACGGGTGCGCTTCCGGCGTCGGTGCGCCAGATGTCGGCGTAGAGGCGGTGAATGTCTTCGAAGCCGGAGATGGTGTGGAGTTCGCGCAGTTCGAGTGGGGTCATTGGAGCGCTCCGACGAGGTGGGCCAGGAGGCGGGCGCGGGCGGGCATTGTGGCGGTGAGGACGTGTTCGTGGTCGGCGTGTGCTCCGTCGCCGACGGCTCCGAGGCCGTCGAGGGTGGGGCAGCCGACGCCGGCGGTGTAGTTGCCGTCGGAGGCGCCGCCCACGGAGGTCTCCCGCAGGGGTCCGAGGCCGAGAGTGGTGGCCTGTTCCGCCGCGAGCGCGAACAGCTGGGCGGAGGCACCGTGGTCCAGGGGCGGCCGGTTGGGGCCGCCTCGGACGTCCAGTGTGGCTCCGGGAATCCGCGGGCGGAGGTCGCGCAGGAGACGGTCGACGGTGTCCTGGGCCCTAGTGGTGGGGACGCGGACGTCGATGTTGAGGGTGGCGAGGGCGGGGACGGTGTTGTTGGCGGTGCCGGCTGACATGAGGGTCGGGGTGAGGGTGGTGCCGGGGCCGGTCTGGGCGATGGCGGCTTGCGTGATGTCCTGGAGGGCGAGGACCTGGTGGGCGAGTTCGACGGCGGCGTTTATGCCCTTCTCGGGTTCCAGGCCGGAGTGGGCGGCCCGGCCGTGGACGGTGATGTCGTAGATGGACACGCCCTTGCGGCCGGTCTTCAGGGCTCCGCCGTCGGCGGACGGCTCGGTGACGAGGGTGGCCGCGCAGCGGCGGGCGAGGTCTTCGATGAGGGTGCGCGAGGTGTCGGAACCAACTTCCTCGTCGCCGGTGATCAACACGCAGAGCCCGTCGAGGGAGGGCAGGGAGGCCAGGGCATGGAAGGTCTGGACGAGGCCGGCCTTCATGTCGAAGACGCCGGGGCCGCGGGCTATGCCGTCCTTGACGCTGAAGGGGTGGGTGGTGAGGGAGCCTGTCGGCCAGACGGTGTCGTGGTGGCCAAGCAGCAGAACTCGGGGGGTGCCGAAGGTCCACAGGACGTGGGTGACGCCGTCGAGGACGATGAGTTCGCCCGGGGCGCCCAGGTGGCGGTGGCCTTGGGCGGCGACGAGCTGGGCGCTTCGGGCGACGGCTTCGTAGTCGGCTGAGTAGGACTCGCAGGTGACGAGTTCTTCGAGGTCGGCGAGCATGGCGGCGAGGTCGATCGCGTCTCCTGCTCGCGGGAGAGGGGATCCAAGGTCTACCGGCACGGGTGAGTCCTCCAGGGTGGGTTGGTGGCCACGTTAGGCAGCGTCGGTCAGGTGTCGTTCGTCGTTCCATCACTGCCTTGGCGGTCGGATTCGTACCCGCCGCCGAAGTCCTGGAAGTTGGCGACGCCCGGCAGGTGGGGGTACCTGTCGGGCGTGTGGCGGCGGGGTGTCAGCCCATGTGGTCGGTCATGAGGCGCCGGACGTTGCCGCCGAGGATCTTGAGGAGGTCCGCTTCGGGGAAGCTGCGCCGGATGAGGGCTTCGGTGAGCAGGGGCATGCCGGCGGGGCCTTCGAGGCCGGGGAAGTCGAACATGGGGTCTTCGTCGTCGAGGCTCTCGCAGCAGGGCGGGGTGACGTCGTGGATGATCTCGCGGACGAAGTCGGAGCCGAGGCCGACGTGGTCGATGCCGGTGAGGGAAGCGATGTGTTCGATGTGGTCGACGATGCGTTCCACGTCGACCTTGTCCTGGGTGTCGGTGAGGAAGTCGGGGACGAAGTTCACGCAGATGACGCCGCCGGTGGAGGCGACGCCGCGGATCTGCTCGTCGGTGAGGTTGCGGTGGTGGTCGCGCAGGGCCCGGGCACAGGAGTGGGTGGCGATGAGGGGGCGGGTGGCGATCTCCAGGACGTGGGCGACGCCGGTGGCGGAGAGGTGAGAGACGTCGAAGAGCATGCCCAGGCGTTCCATCTCGCGCAGGGCCTGGATTCCGGGGGTGGTGAGGCGGCTGCCGGTGGCGTCTTCGCGGCTGCCGTCTGCGAGGGGGGTGCGGCCCCAGTGGGCTATGGAGGCTATCCGTACGCCGAGCCGGAAGAGGGTGGGGAGGAGTTCGACGGATGCGTCGATGCCGGGGGCGCTCTCGAGGGCGAGGACGAGGGCGATCCTGTCGGTGGCGAGGGCGGCGTCGATGTCGGCGCCGTTCAGACAGAGGGAGACCTGGTCGGCGTTGGCCTCGGCGAGGACGTGGGCGCATTCGATCATGCGGAGCGTCTGCCGGAGGGCGCCTTCGGGCCGGTACTGGTCGTCGATGAAGACGGGCAGGACTTGGATGTTGATGCCGCCCTCGCGGAGCTGCGGCAGCCAGCGTTCGCGGAAGAAGCTGCCCCAGAGGCGGGGTGGACGCGCGGCGACGGCCATGAGGAGGTCGTTGTGGGCGTCGGCGACGATGGCGCGGTGGTGAAGGTCGGGCAGTGACATGAGCTGGCCTTTCACGGGTGTGAGGGCGAGGGCCGGCTCCCGACAGGCACCACGTGCCCGCGGGGCCGGCCTGCGTGGGTGGGTCAGGTCCGGGTAAGGCGGGGCACGGCGTCGAGCAGGGCGCGGGTGTAGGGCTGCGCGGGTCGGTTGATCACGTCTTCGGCGGGGCCGGCTTCCACCAGGTGGCCGTGGCGCATGACGGCGACGGCGTCGCAGACGTAGCGGACGACGGCGAGGTTGTGGGAGATGAAGAGCATCGTCAGGCCGAGTTCGCTGCGCAGGTCGCGGATCAGGTTGAGGACCGCGCCCTGGACCGATACGTCGAGGGCGGAGGTGATCTCGTCGGCGATCAGGACGTCGGGGCGTGCGGCGAGGGCGCGGGCGATGGCCACGCGTTGGCGCTGGCCACCGGACAGTTCGCGCGGGTAGCGGGCCTGGTAGCTGGCGGGCAGGGAGACGAGGTCGAGGAGGCGTCCGATTTCGGGTTCCCGTTGTGCGCGGGGTACGCGGAGTCCTTCGGCGATGGCGTCGCCGATGCTCATGCGGGGGTTGAGGGAGGAGTAGGGGTCCTGGAAGACCATCTGGACTCGCCCGGGTTCGACGCCGGTGACCGTGCCGCTGTACGGGAGGAGGCTGGCTGCCGCACGGGCGAGCGTCGACTTCCCTGATCCGGATTCACCGACCAGGCCGGTGACCGTGCCGGTGGGGATGGTGAGGCTGACGTGGTCGACGGCGGTGACGCGGCCGAAACGCACGGTGAGCTCGTTGATGATCATCATGCCTCCCAGCAGGCGACCGAGTGTCCGCCGGAACGCAGGGCGAGTTCGGGACGGGTGGAGCAGCGTGCGGTGGCTGCCGCGCATCGGTCGGCGAAGGCGCAGCCGGGGCCGATGTCGGCGGGTGAGGGCTGGCGTCCGGGGATGGTGGTCAGCGGGCGGCTGCGGTCGGTGTCCATGTCGGGCAGGGAGCCGATGAGCGCGCGGGTGTAGGGGTGGCGGGCGTGGTGGAGGGCGTGCGCGGGCAGTTCCTCGACGACGCGGCCGGCGTACATGACGAGGACGCGGTCGCAGAGTTCGCTGACGACGGCAATGTCGTGGGAGATGAACAGGGCGCCGGCCTGGGTGTCGTCAACGACTTCGCGCAGGACGCGCAGGACTTCGCGTTGGACGGTGACGTCGAGGGCGGTGGTGGGTTCGTCCGCGATGATCAGGCGGGGGGTGCCCATGAGTCCCATGGCGATGACGGCGCGTTGGCGCATGCCGCCGGAGAGCTCATGGGGGTACTGGCGTACGACGCGTTCGGGGTTCTTGATGTGGACGGCTGCCAGGCGGTCGATGGCGCGCCGGTCGGCCTGGGCGCGGGTGGCACCGTCGTGGAGGGTGGCGACTTCGGCGAGCTGGCCGCCGACCTTGAGGGCGGGGTTAAGGGAGGAGGTGGGGTCCTGGAAGACCATCGCTAGACGGGTACCGAGCGTCTTGCGGTTCTCGGCAGGGGTGAGGGTGGCGAGGTCGGTGCCGCAGAGCAGGGTGCGTGCGCTGGCGACGAGGCCGGGATGGGGGACGATCTGTCCGATCGCGGCGGCGGTCATGCTCTTGCCGCTGCCGGATTCGCCGACCAGGCCGATGATCTCGCCTTCGCCGATGGTCAGGGACAGGCCTCGTACGGGGGTGATGCCGCCGGGGAAGGCGACGGTGAGGTCGCGGACTTCGAGGACCGCGCCTGAGGTTGGGGCAGTGGTGGCGGGGGTGGTCGGCGGGGTGACCGGTTTGCCGGTCGGGGCGCTGCCGGTACGGGCGGCGGCTGTGGCGAAGGCGTCTCCGAGGAGGGTGAATCCGAGCCCGGCCAGCGTGACGGCGAGGGCGGGGGCAATGACGACGGCGGGGGTGACGTAGACGTGTCCGAATGCTTCGTTCAGCAGGCGGCCCCAGTCGTAGTGGGGGGCTTGGACGCCCATGCCGAGGAAGGACATCGCGGATAGGCCCAGGAGGGCAGCGCCCAGGGACTGGGAGATGTTGAGGATGAGCGGTTCGGCGATGTTGGGAAGGATGTGCCGGGTCAGGATCCGATGGCGGGGGACCTTGAGCATGCGGGCGGCGGCGATGTAGTCGGCGCCGGTGACGGTCGCGGTGAGATTGCAGGTCAGGCGGGCGAAGGTCGGTGCGAGCGCGACACCGATGCCCAGGACCGCGCCTTGGGCGCCCAGGCCGGCGACGACAGCGGTGAACATCGCCAGAAGCAGCGCGGGGAAAGCGACGAGGAGGTCGACGACGGCAACCACGGCCCGGCCGGCCCGGTACGGGAGGACCGAGGGCAGGGTGCCCAGGATGATTCCGGCGAGGGTTCCGATCAGGGTGGCGACCAGGGCGAGGCCCAGGGTGAGGCGGGTCGCGACCAGGGTGCGGGCCAGCAGGTCGCGGCCGAGGGCGTCGGTGCCCAGCCAGTGGGCGCCGGAGGCGCCTTGGCTGATGTCGTCCGCGTTGATGCGGGCCGCGGCCGCGCCCCACAAGGGCGGGGCAACGATGGCCAGGAGGACGATCAGGGCGACAAGGGCGGAGCCGATGAGGCCGGCGGGGGTTTTCAGCAGGCGGCGCATCAGCCCTCCCGGCGGGTGGCAGCTTGGGCGGACTTGGGGTCCAGGGCACCGAGGAGAAGGTCGACGAGGAAGTTGACGAGCAGGACGAGCGCCCCGTAGACGAGGATCATGGCCTGGGCGACGGGGTAGTCCTTCTGCGTGATGGCCTCGACGGTGCGCAGGCCCAAGCCGGGCCAGGCGAAGACGCTTTCGACGAGGACGCTTCCGGTTATCAGGCCGCTGAGGAGCAGGCCGCCCATGGTGAGGGTCGCGGTGAGGGTGTTGGGCAGCAGGTGCACCGCGTACAGGCGCCAGGGTGGCAGCCGTTTGGCGTGGGCCAGGCGCATGTAGTCGGTGTCCAGTTCGCGCAGGGTCTCCACCCGGGCCAGGCGGGCGATCATCGCGGCGGGGGCGATGGCCAGGGCGGTGACGGGCAGGACGTAGGAGGCGGGGCCGGTCAGGCCGGCCGGGGGCAGCAGGCCGAGGCCGAGGCCGAAGACGAGGAGCAGGGCCAGTCCGTAGAGGTATTCGGGGATGGCGACGGCTGCGCCGGTCGCGGTGGTGAACGCGGTCTCGGTATGGGGGGCGCGCCCGTTGTGGGTGCGTACGGCGCCCCACAGGCCGAGCGGGATCGCGATGGCCAGGGCCAGGAGGGTGGCCAGGGTCGCGAGGGCGAGGGTGTTGGGGAGGCCTTGGCCGATGATGTCGGCCACCGCCTGGTTGGAGAAGAAGGAGGTGCCCAGGTCGCCGCTGAACAGGTGCTGCACGTAGTGGACGAACTGGGTCGGCAGGGGGGCGTCGAGGCCGAGGTCGGCTCGGCGGGCGTCGATGAGTTCCTTGGGGGCGGTCGGGCCGAGCATCTGGCGCAGCGGGTCGCCGGGGATCAGGTGGATCATCGCGAACGACGCCACGATCAGGACCGCCAGGGAGAGCAGCAGGCGCAGCAGCCGGCGGGCGAGATCTAGCGGGTTGATTCTGCGGGTGCGCCGTGCCGGTTGGGCAGCCGTGTCGGTGGCGGTCACTTCTTGGTGCCTCCCGTCATGCGGATCGACGTCGGGTCGAAGAGACCGTTGGTCATGCGGAAGGTGGCGTTGTGGGCGGCGATGGTGAGGGTCTTGTCCACGACGGGGATCAGATCGGCGCTGTCGAACAGTGCGCTCTCGGACTGGGCCCATTTCTCGCAGCCTTCGCTGCCGGGCAGGGCGCTCGCGGCGGCGGTGAGTTCCTCGTATGTGCTGTTGGTGAGGTGGGCGAAGTTCTCGCCGTCGGGGGTGACGGGGCCGGAGAGCATGCCGGTCAGCTGGGTGGGCAGGGCGACGCCGAGGGGTGCCCAGTCGACGTCCCAGTCCTGGGTGTCCAGTTCGATCTCCGCGTAGGCGGCGTCCGAGACGGCCCGCAGCTTCACCTCGGCGCCGACCTTGGTCCAAGTGTCGGCGAGGTACTCGGCGGCGGCCGCCATGGTCTCTCCGGAGGATGCCGCGTAGATCATGCGCAGGGTCAGTTTCTTGCCGTCCTTGGTGCGGACGCCGCCCTGGGTGCGGTGCCAGCCGGCCTTGTCCAGGGCGGCTTCGGCCTGGCCGCGGTCGAAGGCGGGCAGGTGGCCGGTGACGGTGTCGCCGGGGCAGGGGCGGGGAGCGTTGACCAGGCCGGTGGGCGCGGTACCGGTGCCGCCGGTGGCGATCGCGCCGAGACTCTTCAGGTCGACGGCCTGCAGGAGCGCGCGGCGGACGGCGGGGTCGCTGCCGGGGTGGCCGGCGCCTTGGTGGAAGAAGAACTCCTGGGTGCCGTTGGGCTGGACGCTGGTCTTCACGCCGGGGATGTTCGTGACGCGGGCACGGTCGGGGCCGCCGAGCTGGGCTCCGTTGAGCTGGTGGGAGGCGAGCATGTTGGCGACGGTCGCCTCGCTGCCGAGGACCTTCAGAACGACGCGGCCCGGGGTCGCCGGGTCCGCGGTGGTGGTTCCGCCCGGGCCCCACGTGTAGTCCTCGCGGCGGGTGAAGGTGTAGCTCTGGTTCGCCTTGGCCGCGGTGAGCTGGAACGGCCCCGACCCCGAGGTGTGGCCTTCCAGGAAGGTGCGGTCCTTGAGTCCCTGGCCGCAGACGACGAACAGGTAGCGGGTGGATTCCAGGATGAACGCGAACGGCTCCGGGGTGGAGAGCGTCACCCTCCCCGCGGCGTCGTCGGCCGTGGCGGTCAGCCCCGCGGGGACCAGAACCCCGTAGGCGGGCGACTTGGTGGCCGGATCGGTGATGTGGGCGACGTTCCGCGCGATCGTGGACGCGGTGACGGGGCTTCCGTCCGCGCAGGTGACACCGCGGTGCAGCGTGAATGTCACCGACCTGGGGGTGACGTTCCAGGTGTCGGCGAGGCCGGAGGTGATCCGGCCGTCGGAGCCGGTGTTCACGAGCGTGTCGTAGGCGAGCGACAGGGCCGTGTAGGTCGTCGTCTTCTGTACCTGGGCCGGGTCGAGCAGGCCCGGATCGCTCTTGATGGCGAAGCTGAAGGCGTCGCCGCCGGCTTGGCCGGCGGGTGTGGCACCACAGCCGGCCGCCAGCAGCGACGCCGCGATACACGCGGCGATCGCTTGCGCTCTTGTCATGGGGGGCTCCTTGGGGCGGGAGAGTTGCCCCACAGTCGCGGCTGGTGGCCGGAAATGATTCGGACGGGAGAACAAAGACCGCGCGCCGGATTGGGTCCCGGGCCCCAACCGGATCCGATCTTCATCTGGTGCCGCTTCCGCGTGGCGGGAGCGGTGGGAAAGACGTGTGCCCCGGACCGGGGATCCCGGGCCGGGGCACACATACACACGACGGGGTGGGTCAGGTGCGGGTTCGCAGGTGGTCGACGGCGATCCTGGCTGCCTGGCCTATGGCCCGGTCCACGAGCGGCTGTCGGCCGGCCGCGGTGGTGGTGCGCAGGAAGACGCCCACGGCGTAGCGGCTGCCGTCGGGGAATTCGACGACGCCGGCTTCGTTGCGGATGGCGAACTCGGTTCCGGTCTTTCCCGCGATCCTCCCGCCGTCGGGGAAGCCGGAGACCATCCGGTGCTGCCACACCTGGCGGCTCATGATGTCTCTGACCTCGGCGCACGCGGCGGTAGAACCGGCTTCGTCGCGCCAGATCGCGGCCAGCAGAGCGGTCACCTCCCGCGGGGTGCTGGAGGGGCTGCGCGCGGGGTCGTTTGCTCCCAGGGCCACCAGGCGGGCGTCGGGGATCCCGGCGAGCTGGTCGTCGATGGAGCGGTCGGGGTCCAGGCCGAGCTCGCGGCGGATTTCGTCGTCCAAAGCGGCGCACGAGGACACCCCGAAGCCCTCGTGGCCGAGACCGTCGAGGGTCTTGCGGACCCGGTCAGGGCCGACGATGTCCAGGAGGAGGTCGGTGGCGGCGTTGTCGCTGATCGTCATCATCATGAAGGCCAGGTCGCGGGCGCTCATCTCGACGTCGTGCAGGCAGCCGTCGGTGGCGCTGCCGCCTGACCGGTAGGAGGCGGTCACGGTGTGGCGTCCGGCAGGATCCAGCTCTCCGGCCGCGCTCTGACGGGCGTACTCCAGGGCGATGGGGATCTTGAACACGGACGCCAGCACGACGCGGTCGTCCGCGGCGAAGCCGAACTCGGCTCCGGTGTCGATGTCGCGGGCGTGCACGAACCCTTCGGCGTGAGCCTGGGCGAAGGTGTAGGCGAGGACGGTGCGGGCCTGGTCGGCGTCGGCCGGCTGCGCGGTCATGGACGGGCGCTCCCTTGAGGTGTCGTACCGGGTATGTCGCGGCGGAGGTGGTCGACGGCGGTGCGGGCGGCGAGGCCGATCGCGGTGTCGGCGGCGGGGTTGCGTCCGCCGAGGTCGGGGGTACGCAGGAACACGGCGACCGCGTAGCGACGGCCGTCGCCGTAGTGGGCGACGGCGGCTTCGTTCAGGACCCCCCACAGGGAGCCGTTCTTCGCGGCGACCTTAACGTCGTCGTCGAAGCCGGCGACGAGGCGGTGCTTGGACAGCTGGCGGCCCATGAGGTCGCGTACCTCGGCGCAGGCGTCGGCCGGGCCTGCGGTGTCACGCCAGATCGCGGTGAGCAGGGTCGTGATCTGGCGGGGGGTGCTGGAGGCGGATCGGGTGGGATCGAGCATGGCCAGGGTGCGCAGGCGTGAGTCGTCGACCTGGTCGAGCTGGGCGTCGATGTCACCGTCGGTGTCGATTCCGAGTTCCTGCCAGACGGGATCCCACAGGTCGCGGTAGCGGCCGACGGGAATGTTCGGGCAGCCGAGTTCGGCGGCCAGGGCACGGACGCGGTCGGTGCCCAGGAGTTCCATGAGCTTGTCGGTGGCGGCGTTGTCGCTCATGGACATCATGAAGAACGCGAGGTCGCGGCTGCTCATGGTGACGTCGTGAAGGCAGCTGTCGGTGCCGATGCCTCCGCCCTCTCGGTTGGCGTCGGTGATCGTGTGGCGGCCTGCGGGATCGAGTTCGCCGGATGCGGCGGCGCGGGCGTAGGCGAGCGCGATCGGGATCTTGCGGAGGGAGGCGACGATGATGGGTGCGTCGGCGCGGAAGCCGATCTCGGCGCCGGTGTGGACATCGACGGCGTGGAGGAAGCCTTCGACACCGGCCTGGTCGAAGATCTTCTTGATGGCCGCGGCCGCTTCGCCGGAGGTCGGGTGGGGTGGGGGCACGGGCTGCTCCTGTCCTGTCGCGGGTGTTCAGGCGCGCTTGGGGGTGGCGCGCCCGCCGTGGTGCAGGTAGACGGTGCCGTCCGGCCTGGTTTCGAAGACCACCGCGTCCCCCACCGTGCTGTCCTCATCGCGGGCGACGAACGTCGTCGTGTCGACGGCGGTCAGCTCTCGGATCCGCGGTTGTGCGAGGCCGACGAGGGTCCCGGTGGGCTCGGTACTCATCCGCAGCCCGCCCTGGTGACGGGTGACGTGGATGCGGCTTCCCGCCCGCTCGTAGATGCCGAGCAGCGGCGTGGTCTCCATGGTGACCGGGCGGGCAGGCGGGGTGAGGGGTTCGGGGACGCGGATCTCGTGGAGGTCGGCCAGGAGTTCGGTGATCAGGCGGTGCTGGAAGTCGACGCTGTGCCCGCCGTTGACGAGGACCACGATGACGGTGGCGAGGTTGGGCAGCATCCACAGCATGGCGTGCTGGCCGATGGTGTCTCCGCCGTGGGAGGCGACCTGGTGGCCGTCCCATTCGTCCAGGGCCCAGCCGATGCCCCACTGGCGGGCGCCGTCGTGTGGATTGGGCAGGTCGGCCTGGACCGCGCGCATCGCGGCGGGATCCACGAGCAGGGCGCCGGGGGTCAGGTGGGCGCGGGCGAAGGCGACGACGTCGGCGGCGCGGGCGCAGATCAGGCCGGCCGGGCCGATCGAACGCGGCAGGCCCCAGACCGACGCGGGGCTTCCGTCGTCGGTGTGGCCCATGGCGGCACCGAACCGCAGGACGTCCTCCGGGAGGGTCACCGTGTGCGTCAGGGCGAGCGGTTCGCAGATCTGGTCGCGCAGGGCCTGGTCCCAGACCTTGCCGGTGAGGCGCTCGACGATCCGGCCGGCGATCACGAATCCCGAGTTGCAGTAGGAGTGGGAGTCTCCGACGGGGAAGGCCTGCTCCAGGTCCGCGCACCCCTCGACGTAGCGGGCCAGGCAGTCGTCGCCGCGGCCGGTGTCGAGGAACAGGTCGCCGTCGATGCCGGAGGTGTGGGTGAGCAGGTGACGGGTGGTGATCGTCTTGCTCGCCCGCTCGTCACGGACGCGGAACTCCGGCAGGACTTCCACGACGGGGGTGTCCAGTGCCAGGAGTTCCTGTTCGACCAGGAGCATGAGCTGGGTCGCCGTCCAGACCTTGGTCACCGACCCGATCTGGAACAGCGAGTCGGTACGCACCGGGGCCCCGGTGGTGGTGTTGAGGACCCCGGTGACGGCTTCGTGGAGCGAGCCGTCGTGCCAGAGGGCGAGGCTGGCGCCGGGCACCTCGGAGGCGGCGGCCAGCACGGCCAGGCGGCTCGCCCAGTGGTCGATGTCGACGTTCACGCAGACCCTCCGCGGTGTGTGGTGGTGAACAGGCCGGAAGACTACGCACGCCACCAGCTCGACTGTTCGTCCCCGGATACCAAAGCCGGGCGCCCGCCTGGGATGTGCGGACCATTCGCGAGGCGGTCGCGGCTCCTACGGTGAGCCAGAGCCCGAGCAAGGAGAGCCGATGCCGCTGATCGACCGCGATGACTCCACCCTGGTGGTCATCGACGTCCAGACCGACTTCTATCCGCCGCGGCGCCTGGATGTGGACCGCCGGCGCTTCCACGAGATGGTGCAGCGGATCGCCTGGATCACGGCGATCGCCGACCGGCTGCGGATTCCCGTCGTGGTCACCGAGGAGGATCCCGAGCACAGCGGCCACACTGAGCCGGACATCACCGCTGTACTGCCCAAAGATGCGGTGACGCTTCCCAAGAATGCCTTCGCCGTGTGGGACAACCCCGACATCGCGGCGGCGATCGAGGCCACCGGCCGCGCCACCATGGTCCTGGTCGGTATCGAGACCGACATCTGCGTCGCCCACTCCGCCATCCAGCTCCACCACGCCGGCAAGCGCGTCGTGGTCGTCCACGACGCCACCTACTCGCCCGACGCTGCCCACGACAACGGGCTGCGGCGTCTGGCCGCGCACGGCATCGAGACCCTGTCCACGAAGGAACTCTTCTACGACTGGGTCCGCACCAACGATGACGCAAACACCTTCCACGACGCCTACCCCTCCCTGACCGTCCCGGTGGGCGTGCGTCTCTGAACCGGACGGAAAACAGCCGCCCGACCCTCGCCGTGAGCGAGTCGGGCGGCTGACGCCGTGCAGGCGGCTTGAGCTGCGTGAAGGGCCACTGCGGTCGGGAAGCGGTCAGGCGACGGGGTCGGATTCCTCGACGCGGGTGACCGATCCGCCGCTGCCTGGGGTGTCCATGAGGCGCAGCTGGAGCATGGCGGCGAAGCGGGCGGCCGGATCCTGCAGGTCCAGGCGGCCGACCTCGGCGACCCGACGGATGCGGTAGCGGAAGGTGTTGGGGTGGACGAACACGCTCGCTGAGGCGGCGATGACGTCTCCGAACGCGTCCAGCCACGCCCGCAGGGTTTCCACCAGGTGGGCGTTGTGCCTGGCGTCGTAGGCCACGAGGCGGGCCAGCGGGTCGGAGAGTTCGTCGCGGTTGGCGGCGGCCAGGTCGCGCATCTCCAGCAGGAGCGCGTCGGTGTACACGTCGGCGATGGAAGCGACGTTCTTGCCGCCAGGGGCATTGAACAGGACCCGCAGCGCACGGTCGGCGTTGGCCCGCGAGCGGGCGAGCGCGGCCGGCTCTTCGGCGATCGAGCCGATACCGATCACGGCTCCCGCGCGCCCGCCGGTGCGCTGGAGGAAGTTCGAGGCCATCTGCGCGGCGCGTTCCCTGCCGTGGAGTGGGTCTCCTGGCGCGGGCACGATCGCGTAGGCGATCTCTCCCAGCAGCGCGACCGCGGCGCGGGGTTGGACGGCGGTGATATGGACGGCCAGCGCGCTGGTGAGGCGGTGGCGTTCGGCGGCGAGGTGGGCGTGGTCCTCTCCCGGTCGGTGCGCAATGCCCAGGGCCATGACCAGAGCGGGCTCATCGCGCAGGCCGAGGCGGCCGAGCGCGTCGGCGGCTCCCGAGCCGCCCTCCAGGACGGTGGCGACGAGATCGGTTCGCAGCCGGTTCTCGGCGTCGGCTCCGGCCCGGAAGCGGAGCATGTGCAGGGCGACGAGTTTGGCGGCGTCCTTGAACGCGTTCTCCCGGGCCTGAGTGAGCGGTTCCTTGACCGCCGCCCACATGGATCCGAGGATCTCCTCGCCCGCGCGGACGGCGATCGCCACGCGGGGGATCGCGGTCTCGCCTTCGCTGAGCGTCGCGGGCTCGATGTGGACGGGGTCATGGCTGCGGTAGATCTCTTTGAAGACGCCGCGGCTTTCCAGGATCCGTACGTATCCGTCGGGGACCTGCCGGGCCAGGATGGTGGCCACCCGGGAAGAGTCCGCTTCGTCCTGGCGGCCGGAGAAGGCCAGGATGCGCTGGCGGCGGTCCTCGATGGTGATCGGGGCGTCCAGCAGGGTGGAGACGGCGTTCGCCAGGGCGAACAGGTCCCCGGACGGCACGCCGCCGAGCATCTGCCCGTCCCCCTCCCCCACGTCGCCTTCCGCGAGGAGGGTGCGCAGCATCGCGGCGAGCTGGGCCCAGGAAGCGCCGCGGGTCAGCGCGAGGAGCGCGACGCCGCTGGCGGCGACCGCCGTGACCAGTTCTGGGGCGTCTTCGTCCTCGACGGGGCCGCGCACGACCAAGGCGGCCGCCCGGTGGGCGGCCAGGTGCCGCAGAAGGCCTGCTATCTCCTGGGGGCCGCGCGCGCCGGGCCCCAGGACGATGGCGTGCGGGGGGTGCTGCTGGTCGTCGTGCGGGTCGTGGATCGCGACGCCGCCGATCTCCGGCGTGTGGGTGATGTCGCCGTGGACGAGGTCGAGGAGGGTGGGGCCGAAGTCGTCGAGGACCCGGCTCAGGCTTCTCGGGGGGTGCGTCGACACGTGCCTGATCATCTCCGCAGGGTAGAGGCGCTCAGGCCGGACAGGTTGGTTCCTGCGGACAACACTACCCGGGTGTTTCGGTCGCCCGGAACGAAGCCAGTGGTGAGCGCCAGAGCCGGGCCAGGGCCAGATCGACGAGGGCATCCGTGGAGTCCGTCAACGGCAGAACACGGGAGGCGGGCTCGCTGACCAGGGGGATCTCGGTACAGGCCGCGATCACGGCTTGGGCCCCGCGGTCTTTGAGGGTGTCGACGGCCCACGCAATCCACTGCTCGGCCTCGCCCAGGCGCACTCCGGCCTTGACCGCGTGGATCGCGGCGTCCACACACTCGCGCTGAACCACCTCCGGCACCTGGATCACCTCCAGGCCGAGCCGTGCGCCCGCCCGTTCGTACAGGGCCGCCGCCCTGGTCCCGCGCGTGGCGAGGATCCCGACCCGCGTCGCTCCGGGTGCCTTTCGTACCGCGGCCGCCAACGCGGCTTCGACCATGTCCAATACCTCCAGACCTGTCGCGCGGGACACCTCTCCCACATAGGCGTGCGCGGTGTTGCACGGGACCGCGAGAGCGCTCGCCCCGGCCCGGCGCAGCCAGCGCGCTCCCTCGACCAGACCCGGCAGTGGAGAAGGCCCTGCTCCGAGGAGCGCCGCCGTCCGGTCCGGAATCCGGGGATCGGCCCACATCAGCACGGGCAGATGCTCCTGATCGCGGCCCGCCGGGGTGCGCTGAACGAGCCGGCGATAGAAATCGGCGGTGGCCAGCGGTCCCATGCCGCCCAGGATCCCCAGGGTGGTGCGGGCCCGCCTCATGCCCTCACCGGCCTGGACCGCGGGAAGCCCGCACTCAGACGAGATGGCTCTCGCGACAGCGGGGAACACGGGGTAAGGGGTGGTCACAGCGGGAGGCCGCCTTTCCAGAAACGCGCGGGAGTGGCACCGATGTTCACCCCGGTGCTCTCCTCTTCGCTTGTCGCCCGCTCCAAATCCCAGCCTCGTACTTGGGACCCGGGTCCCGACACGCTCCCCGGCCTCCTGCGCGCCCTCCCCCACCGCCTCACGGCGCCGATGCGTTCGGACTGCGGAACCAAACCGGCACCCCAAAGTCGTACGGCAAGCCCAACACCCGCGGTGGGGGCAGGGCTTCACTTGCCCCTGAACGTCGCGGGGGCCACACCCCAGGCCGTCGTACCACGTCACGGCGCCCCCACGACCTCTACCCCACCAAGGTGAGCACCGTCCGCGAACGGCCCCTCCTGACACCCCCTGCCGACCCACGCGAAGGCCCGAGCATGCACCGCCACGATCCCGCCCTGACCCGACTCGTCCTGGACCACGTCCAAGACCTCCTGCAGACCGAAACCCCACCGCTGAACCACCCCGGCCAAAGAGACAAGCTCGAACGCGCCCTCGCGGGAGCGATCACCGCCGACGGAACCGACCCCGCGCACGTCCTCAACCTCTACACGGAGCACCTCGCCCCGACCGTCATCGGCGTCGACAGCCCCCGATTCCTGTCGTTCATCCCTGCGGCCCCGACCCAGGCAGCACGCCTCTTCGACATGATCGTCTCCGCATCATCCGTCCAGGGCGTCTCCTGGATGCTCGCCTCCGGACCCATTGCGGCCGAGAACCAGGTGCTGCGCCTCCTCGCAGATCTGGCCGGCTTCCCCGCACAGGCCGGAGGGTGCTTCGTCTCCGGCGGCTCCGCCGGCAACCTCTCCGCGCTCGTCACCGCCCGCGACACCGCCCGACGCACCCGCGGAATCGGCCCCTACGAACGCATCCGGATCGCCGTCTCCGACCAGGCCCACTCCTCCATCGCCAACACGCTTCGGATCATCGGCGCCGAACCGCTCGTCATACCTACCGCAGGTCACCGCCTCACCGGCCCCATGCTGCGCACGGTCCTCGCGTCCGACGCCCACCCCGAAGACGTCATCGCCGTGGTCGCCACCGCGGGCACCACCAACGCCGGCATCATCGACGACCTGAACACCCTCGCCGACACCGCCCGAGAGTTCGGCCTGTGGCTCCACGTCGACGGCGCCTACGGCGGCGCCGGTCTCCTCGCCCCCACTGTCCGCGACCGTTACCTGGGAATCGAGCAGGCGGACTCCCTCGTCATCGACCCCCACAAATGGCTGTACTCACCCTTGGACTGCGCCGCCCTCCTCTACCGGGATCCGGCCCTCGCCAAAGCTGCTCACAGCCAGAACGCCTCCTACCTCGACGTCCTCCAAGACGACGACACCACCCTCTGGAACCCCTCCGACTACGCCCACCACCTCAGCCGACGAGCCCGCGGCCTGCCCCTGTGGTTCTCCCTCGCCGTCCACGGCACCCGCGCCTACACCCACGCCATCGAATCCGCCCTCACCCTCGCCCGCGACACCGCCGACCTCATACGCATCTCCCCCCACCTGGAACTGATCCACGAACCCGACCTTTCCGTCGTCCTCTTCCGCCGCACCGGCTGGACAGCCCCCGACTACCACCAGTGGTCCAGCCGACTCCTCGCCGGGCAGACCGGCTTCGTCGCCCCCACCGGCTGGCACGGCGAAACGATCGCCCGCTTCGCCTTCCTCAACCCCCACACCACACTCGAAACCGTCCGAGAGATCCTCGACACCACCCTCTAAACACGGCCGATTCCGTCGGCGGGCTGCCCCGTTCCAGTGCCATCACCCCAACCGGTGATACCGCCACACCTGTTGTGCCGTCTACTCTCGGTCCTACCGGTGCTGAGCTGCGACGACGATCAGCTTCAGGTTCGCGCGACAGCTATACCCCCAGAGAACTCACTCTGCCAGGAGTGCCGGGCCCGGCTTGTGGAGTCACAGCAGAAGCCGGCCCACCCCGGAGCCTGACTCGGCAGGGCCCTCTGGCCCTATCCACGCGCCATACATGCCCGGCCGGGGGAGGCTGTCGGTGCCAGGCCCGGAGCGCGGTGAAGGAGGCCATCCCCGAGTGGTTCTCACCCCGCCCTTCGAGCCGATGCTCGCCCAGGCCGCCGAGCACGTCCCCGGCTCCGGCGTCCTGGCGAGCGGCTTCGCGGCGGAGCAGAAGTTCGACGGCCACCGCGCGATCCTCTTCACCCCCGCCAGCCCGGGCGGCCGGCTGCTCCTGCAGACCCGGCGCGGCTCCCTGGTCCAGGACCGATTCCCCGACCTGGTCGCGGCCGCCGAGCAGCTGCCGGACGGCCTGGTCCTCGATGGCGAGCTCGTCGTCTGGGACACCGCAGCCGGCCGGCTGTCCTTCGAAGCCCTCCAGCGCCGGGCCGCCGCCCGCGGCCGCACGGCCACCGCGCTCGCCGCGAAGGCCCCCGCGTTCTTCATCGCCTTCGACGCCCTGCAGATCGACGGCATCGAGCTGCTGGCCCTGCCCTACGCCGAGCGCCGCAGACGCCTGGAGGTCCTCTTCGCGGCCCGCGCCCTGACCGCCCCGTGGACCCTGTGCCCCATGACCACCGACCCCAACAAAGCCCGGGAGTGGCTGGAGGACTGGACGGATGTCTCCGGGGTGGAGGGGATCCTTGTGAAGAACATGAACCAGCGCTATCGGCCCGGAGCCCGCGACCGGGCCTGGACCAAGATCAGACGCAGGAACACCACCGAAGCGATCATCGGCGCGATCACCGGAACCCTCAGCCGCCCCCAGCTCCTCGTCCTCGGCCGCCACGATGCGACCGGCCGCCTCCGCCCCATCGGCCGCACCGTCCCACTGCGCCCTGACGCGGCCGACATGCTCGCCGAGTACCTCACTCCGGCCGGCCCTGGTCATCCATGGACCGGTGCGAAGTTCTCCTCGGCATGGGGCACACGCGACGTCCTCGATACCACCCTGGTCCGGCCCGACCTCGTCGCGGAGATCAGCGCCGACACCTCAGTCGACCGCGGCGGCGTCTACCGGCACCCGGTCCGGTACGTGCGCGTGCGCGTGGACGTGACCGTCGATGACGTGCCCCGGTACGGCGGGGGTCCGGCTGCAGCTGCGGGGTGACCGATGACGGCGGCTGGGTGGTGAGGCTGCCGGGGGAAGGAGACGACGTTGCCTCCGGGCGGCGGAGCAGGGCCGTCTCGCGCGGGCCGCCCTGGGGCCGGGGGTCCACGCCGTACCGCTCAACGCCTGCGTCTGGCGCCGGGACACGGGTCGGGGCGCGGCCCCCCCCGTCGCGGCCTTCTGGTGGCCAGGGCCGCACCCCTTACCTCCGAACGTATCCGCCGCCCTCAGGTCGACGGTCAGCCGGTCATGCCGAGCGCGTTCTCGGGACTGCAGTAGGGGCAGGGTTCTACGCCCTCGACGAGCATCCGGCGGGCCTCCTCACGACTTAGGGGCCTGCCGCCGCTCATCGCGCAATCCCCGACGTGGACGCGCAGGGCCTTCGGCCCGGATCCGGTCCGGATGGATTCGAGCTTCCAGTCCGGCGGCGGAGGCGGGGGCCGGCGGGCCGCCTCAGTCGCCAGCTCCACCTCCAGATCGGCAATCGCCCGCTCGGCCAGCTTTTGCTGCCAGCCCAGCCACGCCCGCACGGCCCGCCAGCTCTCCAGGCGGGCCTCCAGGTCGCTCACGAGGACCCCCGCCCGGGCTCGGATACGACGAACTCCTCACCGTCCCAGCGCACGCTCAGTTCCCGCACCCCGTCCGGCCCCCTCTCGGCCGCGCGGAACAGCTCGATGCGCCCCGCCGTGCTCCAGCCGCGCTCCGCCCAGTACGGGTGGGAGCTGATCAGGCACGACAACCGGATCAGCTCCCGTCGCAGCTCAGCCGCTCCCACGGTGGGGCGAAGGGCGAGCCGGTTGTAGGCGCGGATCTGCTGGCGCTTGAGGCTGATCAGGTCGTCGGGGAAGCGGAAGGACGTCACCCACTTATTCAATCAGATGTTCGAATTGCGATGCCCCTCCGCCTGCCGTCGTGTGAGGATGCGGCATGGACGCAGCCCGTGACCCCGAGTACCTGAAGGCGACCGCGCGAGCGGTCGCCGATTTCAAGAGCGCGCTGGAGGAGTTCCTCTCCCTCCATGTGACCAACCGCCACTTCGCCCGGGGCCTGGCCCCGGCAGAGATCCCCCGGGACGACGCCGACCCCATCGAGATCAAGGAGCTGCGTTCCAAGGTCGCGCTGGCGGCCGGCCGCGCCACCTACGCCCCCGGCCTCACGAACGCCTATATCCACGTGCAAGGACACGGCGCGGTCGACCCGATAGCCGCCTGGGCGTCCATGACCTCGCCCAAGCCCCTGTTGGAAGCAGACAACGTCCTGGAGATATGCGATCAGATCCTGGGACGCCTGGAGGCCATGGCCCTCAAGGCCGAGGCAGAAGCCCCCACCGTCTCCGGCGTAGAACACATGCACCCCCTGGTCTGGGGCGCCGCTGCGCGCCTGTGGCGCAACGAGCACTACAGAGAGGCCGTTGCCTCCGCTGCGGAGAGCCTCATAGCCCACGTCCAGGCCCGCACCGGACGCCACGACCTGGCAGCCACCAGCCTCTGGCAGCAAATCTTCTCCGAAGGGCTGCCGAAAGCGGGAGAGCCCCGCCTGCGCTGGCCCGGCGACCCGACGAACCAGAGCGTGAAGACGATGAACACGGGCCTGAGGTTCTTCGCGCCCGGAGTGCAGATGACCATCCGCAACACCTCCGCCCATGGCACCGACGACATGACCGCCCAGGACGCCCTTGAGCGGCTCGGCACCCTCAGCCTTCTGGCCCGCTGGGTCGACGACTGCGACGACGCCACGGTGTAATCCGGCTGCCCGATCACGGCTAGAGAACTGACTGCGGCCCTGCCGCTCTCGGCTCCTAGGCTTTCGGCATGACGATGACACCGGCCGAACTCGAGGCGCAGAAGGACACGCTGGAACTCCTCAACAACGAGGTGACCTCACGCCTGACGCGCCAGTCGGACTCGCTTGCGAAGATCGACACCAAGGCGGTGTTCCTGATCGGGTTCGCGGCCACCGCCGCGCAGTTCCTGGCGACGCACAAGCACCACGACGTCCTCGCCTACTGCGCCTTCTTCGCCTACGCCGTCACCCTACTCACGGGCGTGCAGACGATCCGCGTGGCGGAACACAAGGACCTGGAACCCCGCGTGATGCTCGCCGACAACGTCCGCTCCCCCAAGAGCCAGGCACTGGCCGCCCTGGCGGCAACCCGGGCGTCGATCTTCGAGAAGAACCAGCAGCGTCACGAGCTGAAAGCCCGGTACTGGGCGGTCAGCCTCTGGTCGCTGGTGATCGGACTTGGCCTGTCGACTGTCGCACTGCTGCTGCACACTTGATCCCATGAGCAACCCACAGAATCAGGGAAGCGATCAGCCTGCCCCCGCGCCGGCCTCTCCCGCCCCGGCCCCGGCGCCCCAGCCGGACTTCGTCGACAGCTTCACCAACACGACGATGATCGGAACCGACAAGAAGAGCGACACCAACCCCACGCTCAACAAGGCAGTGCGGCCGCCGGGGAACACCGAGACTCGCTGAGCGTCGCCTGCGGGCCCGGCCCTCCCCATCGGAGGATCGGGCCCGGACTGTGTCCCTGGCCGGTTAGCGTCTGGTGCCAGGAGGCAAGACGAAGGCCCCGGGGATCACGACGCCCCGGGGCCTCCACTTCGCTGACCTCCCCGCTCAACGACGAGCCGGGCAGCCTGTCACGCCCAGTCCACGCCCAGCTTCGCGAGCGAGGCGAGCTGGTCGGCGGTGAGCTTGTCGCGCCGGCTCTTGGTGTTGGAGACCCATACGCCCAGCTTCACCACCACCGGCTCCGCCTCGCCCTCGACCGCGACCTCCTCGCCGTGCGCGCGGGGCACCGGCCGGTGGGCGCCTTCCCGCTCCACCCACTGCGCAAGGGCCGCCAGGCCCCGCTGGAACGCCTGCTGCGCCTTGCTCGGCCCCTTCGCCCCCCGGCCGTCCGCAGGGGCGGGAGACGGCTTCTGGTCGGGCTGCACGCCCAGCGCGGTCAGCCGCTCCTGCTGCTCGGGCAACAGCCGCGCCCAGGTAGCCGGCTGCTTCTGCTGCTGGAGCCACCGTCCGACGTCGTCGCCGTCGAAGACGACGCCCGGCGCGATGTGGGGCAGCACGCCGTCGGCGTCGACCAGGTCCGCCAGGACGCGGTAGTGCCGCTGCCAGTCCAGAGGCCAGGGGCAGTCCCAGTCCTTGTCGATCGCGGCGAGCTGCGCGGCCCGGGTCGTGGCGGTGTCCTCGTCCTTCCCGAGGCCGTTCTTCGCGCCCTTCCTGCGGAGGTTGGCCATGTACTGCCCGACGGGCACCATCTCGTCGTCCTCACCCCACACCGCGTCCTGCCGGGGCGCGAGGTGCCCGGTGGCCCGCCGGTACGACCGGAGTACGGCGAGCTTGGCCTCCCATGCCTCCTCGCCGGGCTCCCAGACCATCCCGGCCTCCGGCGCGTCCAGCAGGGTCTTGCGCCGGTCCTCCAGCTCCCCGGCGCGCAGGGCCTTGCGCTGCTGGTGCACCCACCGCCCGAGCGGGAACGCCTTGGTGACGCCGACCTCGGTCTCGGTGTCATACGGCACGGCGTAGAGCCCGGTGATCTCGTTCTCAGCCCGCCACCGGATCAGGGCCTGGTATCCCTCCAGCCACACCAGGGACTCCGGCCGGTAGACGCGGGTGCGCAGGAACGCGGCGATCGTGGCGGCGTCGCGCGGGCTGGAGAAGTGGAGCAGCGCCGACTCGGCCGCGGCGTCAGTTCCGTCCTCCTGGTCCTCGCCGTCTCCTGCGCTGGCCCCGACGATCTGCCCGTCCTCGTCGCGCCGGACGTGTAGCTTGCGCTTGCCGCTGGTGAGGGCGCGGGAGGCGAGCTGCTCGACAAGGCGGTCGTCATGACTGCGGAGGCCCTGGAGGACCGCTACAAGGGGGCGGAAGCTGGCGCTGGCGACCATGTCGGTCGGGTCCTCGTTCGGCTCCAGGAACACCGGCACGATGATCCTGGCGACCTTCGTGGACCCGTCCTTGTTGAGCCGGAGCGCCCGGCCGATGTTCTGGACGATCTCCACCTGGGAGCCGCGGGTGTCGGCGAAGCAGATCGCCTCCACACCGCGCTCGCCGGTGATGTCGACACCCTCGCCCAGGACGCGCACGGACGCCAGGAACGCCCGGTGCACGCGCCGGTTGTCGGCGTCAATGCCGTTGGCGAACTGGCGCAGGACTTCGCGGCGCTCGGTGACGAGGTGGTCCCCGCACAGCCACGCCGACCACACCCGGTCCGGGGGTACGTGGCGGCCGGCCTCCAGCTCGTAGAACTCCGCGTCGATCGACGACTTCGGCAGCTTCTCCGCAGCCGCGAGATCGGCGTCGGAGGCATCGGTGACGTACAGCTCGGCCGCCGTCTCCGACAGCTTCTCCGCGAACGCGGCCGCCTCCTCCACCTTCTGGTGGAACGTCATGACCGTACGCAAGTTGTACGCCGCGGCGTGCTCCAGAAGCGCGGCCTGCAGCAGCGCCAGCCGCCGGCCCCGCTGCGCCTCCTCGGACTCCCCGAGTACGGGCGACGGGTCGCGGATCTCCAGCACGTCGATCTCGAACCCCGCGAGGATCCCCCGCTCGATCGCCTCCGAGAGACCCAGCTCCGCCAGCCACGCGCCGTAGGTGCCGTCCGGGTCGTCGGCCATGCTCGCGATCTCCGCCTCCTCGCCTCCGGCGCCCTTCTGCGGCCGGGCGGCGGCCAGGATGCGCGGGGTCGCGGTGAGGTAGAGCCGGAAGCCCGCCGGGATCCGGGCGTTGTCGTGGATCGCCGCCCACGGACGACCAAGATCACCGGCGGTTCCGTGCGCCTCGTCCACGATGGCGAGGTCGAAGCCGTCCATGCGCTGGCCGTAGAGCCGCTCCCCGCCCGCCAGAGCGGCCTCCAGCGGCCCACGAAGCTTCCGCTGGCCCTCGGGTGCGTCGATGTCCTCGCGGTCCACGAGGGAGGCGTACGTGGCGAACACGACGACCGGCCCGGCGCCGGCCCACAGGGCGAGCTGGATCGGGTTCGTGGTGGTGCGCACCCCCAGCGAGTTGAGAACCGCGTCGTTCTCCAGCGAGCACACCGCGACCATCGGGGCACGGTGGCCCACCAGGCGCCACGCCTGGGCGGTCTGCGCCAGCAGGTCCAGAGTCGGGACGGTGACGAGGATCCGGCCGTCCGCGAAGCTCTCCAACGCGCACGCGGCGGCCGTGATCGTCTTGCCCGAGCCGGTCGCTGACACGATCGTGCCTCGGGCACCTAACGCTCGGAGAGGGGTTTGTTGGTGTGCCGGGTCGTTGTTGGCCTGGGGTGTTGTGGGTTCGTTGAGAGGCGGGGTTGGTGGTTTGACGGGGG
>NZ_JBVJGW010000039.1:0-43273 GCF_055587105.1 Streptomyces sp. NPDC048461
GGCCGGGACGGGCGCGGCCGGTACAGGCGCCGCGGCCGGTACAGGCGCCGCGGCCGGTACAGGCGCCGCGGCCGGTACAGGCGCCGCGGCCGGTACAGGCGCCGCGGCCGGTACAGGCGCCGCGGCCGGTACGGGCGCCGCGGCCGGTACGGGCGCCGCGGCCGGTACGGGTGCCTTGGCCGGTACGGGTGCCTTGGCCGGTGGGGACGCGGCGGCCGGGGGCAGGGCCAGCAGCGTGCCCACGGCGATCCGCTCCGGCCGTTCCCCGATCACCCCCCGGTTCGCCTCGTACAGGGCCCGCCAGCCGCCCGCCACCCGGCGCCGCGCCGCGATCGACACCAGCGTCTCCCCGCCCCGCACCACGTGCATCCGCCCCGCCAGCCCGTACCGCTTCGCGCACACCGGCCACGCGTCCCAGCCCTGCGCGCCGAGCAGGTCCTCCGCGACCCGGATCTGCTGCTCCCGGCTCGCCAGGTCCGCCCGGGCCGCGAAGACCAGGCCCCCGTGCTCCTCCCACGTCGGCTGCCAGAACTGCAGCCCCCCGTAGAAGCCGTTGCCGGTGTTGACCGCCCAGCGCCCGCCGCTCTCGCAGTCGGCCACGCAGTCCCACGGCCACTCCCCGCCGGGCCCGCAGTCCCCCGGCCCGTGGCCGACGACCCCGGGCGAACCGGGGTGCGCGGCGCCCGCCGGTCCCGGCGCGGGCGGCGGCGGCGCCCCGGCCGGGGCCGGGGCGACGGCAGCGGCGGCATCACACGGGAGTACGAGCACCAGCGCGGCCGCGGCTCCGCGCGCGGCCCGACGGATCCGGAGGTTGGGCATCGGGTCACGCTACGGAGGAGCGCCCGGCCCACCTCGCACGCCACACCGCGCGCCCCTGCGCCCCACCCGGTCGGCCGACGCGCCCCACGCCCCCGAAACGGACAGCACCGCCCACCAACTGCGCACAACCAGAAAAGAGTTGGCACGAAAGCGAAGTCCCCGGCGAGGGGTTCACCCCTCCGGGGGCCGGGTTCGAATCCGTTCCCTCCCATGGCGTGACCCCGGCCACCGCTCGGCCGTTGAGCCCGGCGAGCCGGGAACCCCCCGGCCCGCCGCACCTATGCCGAGGAGCCACCCCGTGCCGCCCATGCTCGACGTCAGTGATGAGGTACGTGCCGAGATCGGTGACGAAGAAGCCGACAGGCTGCTCGTCGGCGACGACGCACCGCGCAGTTACGACTGCACCTCCTGCCGCACCCCCGGAGACCCGCAGAGCGACCCCACCAGCACGGTCCTGTTCGTCGGCGAGGAGACGGCCGTCCTGGCCTTCGCGCACGCCACCTGCATCCCCTCGCAGGTCGTCACCGTCTCCGAGGAGCAGCTCCAGGGCGCCGTCGCCAGCATCACCGGCGACAGCCCGGCCCCGGCCCCCGCGGGCGCCCCGCAGAGCGCCCCGGGCGGGCAGGCCGTCCTCGGCATCACCAGCGGCCTGGTCCTGATCGGCGGCGAGCTGCACCCGGCCCTGGTCGTCGAGCCCACCGCGCCGATCGCCCGCCCCGGCAGCGACGGCCCCGGCGACGACTTCCTCCCGCTCCTCATCGAGCAGGGCTTCATCCCCGTCACGGACACCTCCGAACTCCCCGCCGGACTCGCCGGCTGGTCGGTCCTGCTCGCCGCGGGCCAGCTGCACGCCGTGCTGCAGCCGGGCCTCGACGGCGGCCGTCCGGTCTCCTGGTGGCAGGCGCACCAGGCCCTGTCGGTCACCGACGGCTGGCGGGCCGCCGTCAACAAGACCCAGCGCGTGCTCATCTACGCCGCCCCGGTCGGCTCCATCGGGCAGCAGCCCCGCGAGGACCTGCTGCGCGACGCGCTGGACAAGGCGGCCGCCGCGGGCAAGCTGGTGGCCGCCTCGATGCCCCTGGCCGGTACCCCGGGCGCCTGACGCCCTCCCTGCCTCCAACACGCCCGCCGGACCCCGCCGAGGGGGCCGGGCGGCATGCGCCGGGGGTGCGCGGTCCGTCCCGCGCACCCCCGGCGATCTGCGTTTTCGCGCCCCTCACCCCGCATCCGCAGGGCGCCGGTTTCGTTGGCTGATACGTGCATTCACACGACTCCTCCCGCGCCCCGTCCCATCCGAGCACCGTCTCCCCGATGCGCCCCGTATGGGACCTGGACAGCGTTCCGGCCGCCTCGCACACCCCGATCTACGACGCGCTGTACTCCGAGTACCTGCGCTCCTTCCGGGCCCTTCCGGGCGACCGCACGGGCGAGGAGGACCTCGGCTTCACGGCGTTCTCGTACGGCGGCGGGTACACGGGCGGCAGTGCGTACGGCAGCGGATGGAGCGGCCCCTCCTGGCAGCAGACCGACGCCTGGCAGCCCCCGTCCGTCCCCCAGCCCGCGTACTCGTACGCCGGCAGCCCCGCCTACACGAACGGGCGGCAGCACCAGACCGGAATGACGCACATTCCGGCGGCCCTGCCGCCCGCTCCGCGCCGGGGCTACTGACCCCCGGCGCCGCACCGCGCTGCTGCTCCCGCGCTCCTACTTCTTCTTGTGCAGGGCGCCGCGCTTCTCGCGCACCCGCACCGAGATGTGGATCGGGGTGCCCTCGAAGCCGAACTCCTCGCGCAGACGGCGCTCGACGAAGCGCCGGTAGCCGTGCTCCAGGAAGCCGGAGGCGAAGAGGACGAACCGCGGGGGCTTGCTGCCCGCCTGCGTACCGAACAGGATGCGGGGCTGCTTGCCACCGCGGACCGGGTGCGGGTGGGCGGCGACGACCTCGCCGAGGAAGGCGTTCAGGCGGCCCGTCGGGACGCGCGTCTCCCAGCCCGCGAGGGCGGCCTCGATCGCCGGGACCAGCTTCTCCATGTGGCGGCCGGTGAGCGCCGAGACGTTCACCCGGGGCGCCCAGGCGACCTGCTGCATCTCGGTCTCGATCTCGCGCTCGAGGTAGTAGCGGCGCTCCTCGTCGAGCTCGTCCCACTTGTTGTACGCGATCACGATCGCGCGGCCCGCCTCGACGGCCATGGTGATGATGCGCTGGTCCTGGACGCTGATGTTCTCGGTCGCGTCGATCAGGATGACCGCGACCTCCGCCTTCTCGACGGCGGCGGCCGTGCGCAGGGAGGCGTAGTAGTCGGCGCCCTGCTGGAGGTGCACCTTCTTGCGGATGCCCGCGGTGTCGATGAACTTCCAGGTCACACCACCGAGCTGGATCAGCTCGTCGACCGGGTCGCGGGTGGTGCCGGCCAGCTCGTTGACGACGACACGGTCCTCCTTCGCGACCTTGTTGAGCAGCGAGGACTTGCCGACGTTCGGGCGGCCGATCAGCGCGATGCGGCGCGGGCCGCCGACCGGGGTGCCGAAGGTCTGCGCGGGCGCTTCCGGCAGGGCCTCCAGGACGGCGTCGAGCATGTCGCCCGTACCGCGGCCGTGCAGGGAGGAGACCGGGTGCGGCATGCCGAGGCCCAGCGACCACAGGGAGGCCGCGTCGGACTCGCCGCTCTGGCCGTCGACCTTGTTGGCGCACAGCACGACGGGCTTGCCCGCCTTGCGCAGCAGCCGGACGACGGCCTCGTCGGTGTCGGTGGCGCCGACCTTGGCGTCGACGACGAAGACCACGGCGTCGCAGGCCTCGATGGCGTACTCGGCCTGGGCGGCGACCGAGGCGTCGATGCCGAGGACGTCCTGCTCCCAGCCGCCGGTGTCGACGACCTTGAAGCGGCGGCCGGCCCATTCCGCCTCGTACGTGACGCGGTCGCGGGTGACGCCGGGCTTGTCCTCGACGACCGCCTCGCGGCGGCCGATGATCCGGTTCACCAGGGTCGACTTGCCGACGTTCGGCCGGCCCACGACGGCGAGGACGGGCAGGGGGCCGGCAGCGGCCTCTCCGAGCGCGCCTTCGACGTCCTCGATGTCGAAGCCCTCTTCCGCGGCGAGCTCCATGAACTCCGCGTACTCGGCGTCGCCAAGTGCTCCTTGGTCGTGCTGGTCGTTCATGAAGTCCGTTCCTCGTCGTTCGTGGTGATCGGTGGCACCCGCGCAGCGCGGTTCCACTACTGGTTCAAGTCTCGCTCAGCGCCCGGTGAGGCGCTTGGCATCGGCCAGGTGGGCGGTCAGCCGGTCCTGGATGCGTACGGTGGCCTCGTCCAGCGCGGTACGGGTCCGGCGGCCACTGCCGTCCCCCGCGTCGAAGGCCGAGCCGAAGACGACGTCGACCCGGCTCTTGAGTGCCGGGAGCCCCTTGACGAGGCGTCCCGGGGTGTCGCCGCTGCCGAGGACGGCCACCGGCACGACGGGTGCGCCGCTGCGGACCGCGAAGTACGCGAGTCCCGCGCGGAGCGAGGCGAAGTCGCCCTCGCCCCGGGAGCCCTCGGGGAAGATCCCCAGCGCTCCGCCCTGGTCGAGCACGCCGAGGGCGCGCCCTATCGCGGTGCGGTCGGCTCCGCTCCGGTCGACCCTGACCTGCCCGATCCCGTTGAGGAAGGGGCCGAGGGGGCCGACGTAGGCCTCCTTCTTGATCAGGAAGTGCAGCGGCCTCGGTGCGGTCCCCATCACCATCGGGCCGTCGATGTTGTGGGAGTGGTTCACGGCGAGGATGACGGGGCCCGAGACGGGCACCTTCCAGGCTCCCAGCACGCGCGGCTTCCACAGCCCGTACATGAGCCCGACGCCGATGCGCCTGCCGACCTCCGCACCCTTCAGGGAGGGCGCTTCACTCACCGGCGGACCGCCCGTTCCGGGTGCTGCCCGCGGTCTGCGGGCTCTGCCGGTCCGCCACCAGCGTGACGACGCACTCGATGACCTGGTCGAGCGTGAGGTCGGTGGTGTCGACCTCGACGGCGTCGTCGGCCTTGGCCAGCGGGGAGGTCTTGCGGCCGGAGTCGGCCGCGTCGCGCTGGACCAGCGCCGCCCGGGTGGCCGCGAGGTCGGCGGCCTCCTTGCCGCGGAGCTCGCCGCTGCGGCGCGCGGCGCGCGCCTCGGCGGTGGCCGTCAGGAAGATCTTGATGTCGGCGTCGGGCAGGACGGTGGTGCCGATGTCCCGGCCCTCGACGACGATCCCGTCGGCCGCCGCGGCGGCGATGGTGCGCTGGAGCGCGGTGATCAGGGTGCGCACCTCGGGGACGGCGCTGACGGCGCTGACCTTGGAGGTGACCTCCTTGGAGCGGATGGGTCCGGAGGCGTCCACGCCGTCCACGGTGATCGTGGGGGCGTGCGGGTCGGTGCCCGAGACGATGGCCGGCTTGCCCGCGGCGACCGCGATGGCCTGCGGGTCGTCGGTGTCGACGCCGTTGGTGATCATCCACCAGGTGATGGCCCGGTACTGGGCGCCGGTGTCCAGGTAGCGCAGCCCGAGCTTGGCGGCCACGGCCTTGGAGGTGCTGGACTTGCCCGTGCCGGAGGGACCGTCGATGGCGACGATCACGGCGGACGGAGCTACGGTTTCCACGGTGCGGGCACCTTCCTGGTTGCTGGTGCTGTCCGGGCGCGCCAAAAGCGCCCCTCCCCAGGTTACCGGGCCCCGGCGCTCCCCGTCCCCGCCCGGTGGATCCGGACCGTCCCGGACCCCGTTCCGGGTGGCCGGATCCCGGTGGTACGGGCCCTTCCGGGCGCCGCCTACTGCTGCCGCAGGGCCCAGCCGCGCTCCCGCAGCTCGGCCGTCAGCCCGGCCACCGCACGCGGTTCCACCATCAGCTGGACGAGGCCTGCCTGCTGGCCCGTCGCGTGCTCGATGCGGACGTCCTCGATGTTGACCCCCGCCCGTCCGGCGTCGGCGAAGATGCGGGCCAGCTCGCCCGGCTGGTCGCTGATGAGGACGGCCACGGTCTCGTACACCGTCGGCGCCGCGCCGTGCTTGCCCGGCACCCGCACCCGGCCGGCGTTCCCGCGCCGCAGCACGTCCTCGATGCCCGCCGCCCCGCCGCGCCGCTTCTCCTCGTCGGCCGACTGCAGGCCCCGCAGGGCCTCCACGGTTTCCGCGAGGTCGGCGGCGATCCCGGAGAGGACGTCGGCGACCGGACCCGGGTTCGCCGAGAGGATCTCCAGCCACATCCGGGGATCGGAGGCGGCGATCCGCGTCACGTCCCGGATCCCCTGGCCGCAGAGCCGGACCGCCGTCTCGTCGGCCTCCTCCAGGCGGGCCGCGACCATGCTCGACACCAGCTGCGGGGTGTGCGAGACCAGCGCCACCGCCCGGTCGTGCGCGTCCGCGTCCATCACGACCGGCACCGCCCGGCACAGCGCCACCAGTTCCAGCGCGAGGTTCAGCACCTCGTGGTCGGTGTCCCGGGTCGGGGTCAGCACCCACGGCCGCCCCTCGAAGAGGTCCGCCGTCGCGGCGAGGGGGCCCGAGCGCTCCTTGCCGGCCATCGGGTGGGTGCCGATGTACGCGGTGACGTCCACGCCCAGCTCGGCCAGCTCCCGGCGCGGTCCGCCCTTGACGCTGGCCACGTCCACGTACGCCCGGGCCACTCCGCGCCCGATCACGTCCGCCAGGGTCGGGGCGACGTGGGCCGGCGGCACGGCGACGACGGCGAGGTCCACCTGGCCCTCCAGGGCCTCGTCGGTACCGGCACCGAGGGCCGCCGCCGTACGGGCCTGGGCCGGATCGTGGTCGACCAGGTGGACGGTGATCCCGCGGGCGGACAGGGCGAGCGCCGCCGAGGTGCCGATCAGTCCGGTTCCGATGACGACGGCGGTTCTCACGGGGCGCTCCAGGGTTGCGTACGGCACGGCGGGGGCACTGCCCGGCCAGCGTAGCCACCGCACGTGCCGCGAGGGCCCGGCGGCCCGCCCCTCGGGACGGCGGCCGGGCCCTCGCGGGCGGCGGTGTGCGCGCCGGTCAGAGCTTCTGCTGCCGGATGATGTCCTCCAGCGAGCCCGAGGGCACCTGTCCGTCGGGCGTCAGCTTGTCGACGGCATGGGGCAGCGACCTGGCGATCTCGTCGGCGGCCTTCTCGGGAGTGACGCCCGCCTGCTCCGCGACCTTCTGGAGGGTCTCGTCCGGCAGCGCCTCGGCGATCTGCGCGCCGCTCACCGCCTTGTTCTCGCCGGTGCCGACCCAGGACTGGGCCTGGTCGGCCAGCCCCGACTTGGTCAGCATGTCCATCAGGCCGCCCAGCGGGTTGCTGCCGCCGCCGGCCGCCTGGGCGCCGGCCGCGCCGCCCGCTCCGCCGCCTCCGAGGAGGGCGCCGAGGAGCGAACCGAGGATGTTGCCGCCACCGCCGCCGCCACCGCCGCCCTGGCCGCTGCCGCCGCCGAGGAGGCCGCCGAGAAGAGAGCCGAGGTCGTTACCCGCCATGGTCGTGCCTTTCGGAGAGGGACCGGGCCGCGCGGACCGCGGCGTACCCGGCTTCGAGACACGGACAATGTCACTCATACAGGACAGTGCTGCCACTTGGCGCACACCCCCGGAACCCGCTTCCCTCCTGCTCCGGTAGAACGTCGGGCATGATCCTCCACCTCGTCCCGCTCGCCGACTGGGCGGCCTCGCCCGGCCTGCCGTACGCCCCGCCCTCGCTCGCCACCGAGGGATTCGTGCACTGTTCGGCGGACCGCCCGACCGCGCTGGCGATCGCCGACGCGCACTACCGCGGGGTACGGGGGACCCTGCTCGCGGTGGAACTCGACGAAGCAGCCCTGACGGCGGACGTCCGCCGGGAGGGTGATTCCGGGGGCCGCTACCCGCACGTCCACGGCCCGTTGAACCGGGACGCCGTGATCCGCGTGTGGGAGGTCGTACGCACTCCCGGCAGTCCTGCCTCACTGGCCCCATGGCAGCCGGGTACCTGAAAAGGCGCGGCGGACTCCGTCCCGGAGCCCCCCACAGGCCAGGATGCTGCACGCCATCCCGGCCACAGAGCGAGGAGACAGTCATGAGCCACCCCACGCGTACCGCCCGGCGCACCGTCCTGGCGGCAGGCGCGGCCACCCTGGCGGGCGGCGCGCTCGCCGCCTGCGGCGGCGATTCCGAGCCGAAGCCTGCCAGCGAGCCCGGCAGCGCGGCCACACCCTCCGCGGCGGCGTCCGCGCCCGCGGGCGACGCGGCCAAGGCGATCGCCACGACGGCGGAGGTACCGGTCGGCGGCGGCAAGGTGCTCAAGGACGAGAAGCTGGTGATCACCCAGCCGACGGCCGGCGAGTACCGCTGCTTCTCGGCGGTCTGCACCCACTCGGGCTGCCTCGTGAACAAGGTGGCGGACGGCACCATCGACTGCCCCTGCCACGACAGCAAGTTCAAGGACACGGACGGCGCGGTCACCAAGGGCCCGGCCACCCGCCCGCTGCCCGAGAAGAAGATCACCGTGGCGAACGGCAGCATCTCGCTCGCCTAGGGGGTGTCGCCGAAGTCGTTCCGTACGCCCGGAGGCCGGGCGCCGGCACGGTCCGAAAAGGGATGGCCCGCCGGCAGGCTCCTGCCTAAGGGCTGTCCCGTGATCCCCGGTGGATCAGCGCGCGGCGTCAGATGCGGTACATCGCAAGGCGGAGGAGCGTCCGGATACTGGACGTATCCGGACGTTCCGACAACGCGGCGAGGTGCCGTAGCTGTCGCCGCGCGCCCGCCGGGGATGACGGGACAGCCCTTAGGCTCCCCGGATGGACGATCTGACGCTGGTGCGGGACCACACGGTCTACCGCTGCGTGATGGGCTCCCGGGCGTTCGGACTGGCGACCGGGGCGAGCGACACCGACCTGCGCGGTGTCTACCTCGCCCCGACGCCGCTGTTCTGGCGCTTCGACAAGCCGCCCACGCACGTGGAGGGCCCCCGGGACGAGGAGTTCTCCTGGGAGCTGGAGCGGTTCTGCGCGCTCGCCCTCCGCGCCAACCCGAACGTCCTGGAGTGCCTGCACTCCCCGTTGGTGGAAGAGGTCACCCCGGTGGGCGAGGAACTCCTCTCCCTCCGCGGGGCCTTCCTCTCCCGCCTGGCCCACACCAGCTTCAGCCGGTACGCCGAATCCCAGCACGGCAAGCTCCTCGCCGACGTCCGCGTCCACGGGGCCCCGCGCTGGAAGCACGCCATGCACCTGCTGCGCCTGCTGCTGTCCTGCCGGGACCTGCTGCGCACGGGTCGCCTGACCATCGACGCGAGCCCGTGGCGCGAGCGCCTCCTGGCGGTCCGCCGCGGCGAGCTCACCTGGGACGAGACCGACGCCTGGATGGCCCGCCTCGTGGAGGAGACCGCGGCCGCCCTGGCCGGCACGCCGCTGCCCGAGGCCCCGGACCGGGCCCGCGTCGAGGACTTCCTCCTCCGCGCCCGCCGCGCCTCGGCCGTCCGTCACGAGCCCGCCGGATCCCCCTCCCGCCCCTGACGGGCGGGTCGCGTCACCGGGTCACGCGTCCCAGAGGGCGCCGAAGGACAGGAGTTCGTCGCGGTACTCGATGCGGCCCTCCCACTCCCCCGGCCAGGCGTCCGCGCCGAGGTGGGCGCCCGCGAAGGCGCCGGCCAGGCAGGCGATGGAGTCGGAGTCGCCGGCCGTGCAGGCCGCGCGGCGCAGGACCGTGAGCGGCTCCTCCGGGAAGAGCAGGAAGCACTGCAGGGCCGTGGCGAAGGCCTCCTCGGCGATCCACCCGTCGCCCGTCGTCAGGCACGGGTCGGTCTCCGGGGAGGGGGTGCGCAGGGCCGCCGCCACGCGGTCCAGGACGCCCAGGCAGTCGTCCCAGCCCCGGGCGATGAAGGACGTCTCGGAGGGGTCGGAGGACGTCCGCGTCCAGAGGTCGCCGAGCCAGCGCTCGTGGTAGCGCGTGCGGTTCTCCAGGGCGTACGAGCGCAGTTGCCCGACCAGCCCGGTCACCTCGGTGCCCCGGGCCAGGAGGTACACGGCCCGCGCCGTCAGGTCGGAGGCGGCCAGCGCCGTCGGGTGTCCGTGGGTCAGGGCCGACTGGAGCTGGGCCGCGCCGGCCCGCTCCTCCTCGGTCCAGCCGGGCACCAGCCCGACCGGCGCGACCCTCATGTTCGCGCCGCAGCCCTTGGAGCCGAGCTGGCTGGCGTCGCGCCAGTCCCGGTCGGGGTGGTCGAGCAGCCGGCAGGCCGTCATGCAGGTCCGGCCGGGGGCCCGGTTGTTCTCCGGGGAGTGGTACCAGTCGACGAACTCCTCCCGCACCGGCCGGGCCAGGCGCAGCGGGCCGACGCGGCCGCGTTCGGCGGCGGTGCGCATGCCGCGGGCCAGGGCGAGGGTCATCTGGGTGTCGTCGGTGACGATCGCCGGGCGGGGCAGTTCCATCTCGCGCCACGGGCCGGTCTTCGCGAGGATCGACGGGACGTCGTTGAACTCGGTGGGGAAGCCCAGGGCGTCGCCCAGCGCGAGGCCGACGAGGGCGCCCGTCGCCGCACGTTTCGTGGTGGTCATCGGGGGTGTCCTTCCGAGGGGCGGAGCAGGGGCGGGTGCAGGGTGGTGGCCGGGCCCGGCCGGTAGAGCGCGGCGGGCTTGCCGCGGCCGCCGGTGAGCCGGGCGGCGCCGGGCACGGCCTCCACGAAGCCGGGGGTGGCCAGTACCTTGCGGCGGAAGTTGGGGCGGTCGACGGTGGCGTCCCAGACGGTCTCGTAGACGGCCTGCAGCTCGCCGAGGGTGAACTCGGGCGGGCAGAAGGCGGTGGCCAGGCAGGTGTACTCCAGCTTCGCGCCGACCCGCTCCCGCGCGTCCGCCAGGATCACGGTGTGGTCGAAGGCCAGCCCGGCGGCCTCCCCCACGGCCACCCAGCGGGCGTGGGCCGCGTCGCCGCCGCCTCCGGCCGCCGGCTCCGGCATGTCCGGGACCAGGGCCGTGAAGGCGACCGAGACCACCCGCATCCGGGGGTCCCGGTCCGGTTCGCTGTACGTGCGCAGCTGTTCGAGGTGCAGGGCCGCGACCACCGCCTCCGGCAGGCCCGTCTCCTCGGCCAGCTCCCGCCGGGCGGCGCTCTCGGCGGACTCGCGCGGCAGGACGAAGCCGCCGGGCAGCGCCCAGGCGCCCGCGTAGGGCTCCTGCCCGCGCCGGATCAGCAGCACGTGCAGCCGCCCTCCCCGTACGGTGAACACCGCGAGGTCCACGGTCACCGCGAACGGCGCGAAGGCGTACGGGTCGTAGCCCTCCGGCGCTCCCCCGCTCATCGTGCCTCCGGCAGCGGGTCGGCGAAGTGCCAGCCCTCGGCGAGCAGTCCGTCCACCGCGGCGACGGCCGTCGCCAGCCGCTCCTCCCGGTCTCCGCGCACGACGAGGAACCGCCTCCCGGTGGCCTCCAGCTCCTCGCGGAACCGGCCGGTCATCCACGGTCTGAGGTGCGGCCCGTCCCGCAGTCCGTCGTCCTCGAAGGGGACGTCCGCGTGGTCGGTCAGCAGGTAGAGGTCCCGGCGGGTCAGCGCGGCGGTCCTCTCGACCTCCTCGTTGCGGCCGCCCAGGTAGCGCTCGTGCCAGATCCCGGTCGCGAAGGAGTCGGTGTCGCAGATCAGGACCGGGGAGCCCAGCCGGGCGGCCCGTTCCTCCTCCGCGTCCTGGCGCCGGGCGATCACCGGGAACTCCTCCGAGGCGAAGGAGACGTCCGCCCAGGAGGCGTCCGGGTCCGCCGCGCGGGCCGCCGCGAGCTTCTCCTCGCTGTACCGGCGGCCGTACTCGGCGACCCAGCCGGTGCCCGCCCAGACTCCGCCGCGCCGCCGGTAGTGCGCGGCCAGGGCCCGGGACAGCGTCGTCGTCCCGGTGGACTCGGCGCCGAGCACGACGACCCTGCGGGCCAGCGAGGCCCGCACGGCGGGCCCCAGGAAGTCCCAGCAGGCCGCCGGGTCCGCCCGGACGGCCGTCCCCGACACCGGGAACAGCGCCCGGGCCGGGTCCACGCAGACCGCCTCGGCGCCGAACCGGCGGGCGAGCTCTTCCCCGTAGCCCTCCGAGGTGAAGACGGCGTCCACCGGACCGGCCACCGCGCCGCGGAAGACGGCCATGTGGGCCTCCCAGACCGCCGGGTCGTTCAGGTCGACGGGGATGTCGTCCACCGCGCCGACCACCCGCGCCCCGGGGTGCGCCTCGCGCATCCAGGCGACGCGGTCGGCCAGCGGCACCGACTCCACGGAGGCGGCGCAGACCAGTACGGTCAGCCGCTCGCAGCGGTCCTGGGCGGTGCGCACCAGGTGGTGGTGGCCGGCGTGGGGCGGGTAGAACTTGCCGAGCACCAGCCCGTGCCCGAAGCGCCTCACGCCGTGGCCTCCAGGGCCGTACGGTCGGCCCGCGCGGGCAGCGACCGCCGCCACCCGATCAGGCCGGCCACGCACAGGGCGAGGAAGCCGACGTACAGCAGGGCGGTCAGGTACAGCTCCTTGTACGCGTACAGGGGGATGTAGATCAGGTCGGCGGCGATCCACAGCCACCAGGACTCGACGAGCTTGCGGCACTGGCCGTAGGTGGCGGCCAGCGAGAGCCCGGTCGTGGCCGCGTCCCAGAAGGGGACGGTCGAGTCGGTGGCCCGCGAGAGCAGCAGGGTCAGGCCGAGCACCCCCACCGCCCCCGCCGCGGCCAGCCAGACCCATTCGGTGCGCGTGGTGCGGCGCACCGGCAGGGCCCCTTCGGTTCCCGGTCCACCCCCGTGGGTCCAGGACCACCAGCCGTACGCGGCGAGGGCGATGAAGACGATCTGCAGCCCGGCGTCGGCGTACAGGCCGGCCTGGGTGAAGAGCGCGATGAAGAAGATGTTGTTGGCGATGCCGATCGGCCAGTTGGCGACGTGCTGCCGGGCGACCAGCCACACGCACAGGGCGCCGGTGGCGAAGCCGAGCACCTCGGTCCAGCTCAAGGTCCAGTTCATTCCGGGCCCCCTCCCTTTAATAGTCAGGTTGACTATAAAGGAGCGGAGGGGGTCGGGACAAGGGAGAAGCCCGCGGCGCCGTGGGGCGCTGCGGGCTTCTCCGTGAGCCGGTGGGGCGGGCGGTCCTTACAGACCGACCTCGCGCATCAGCATGCCGACCTCGGTGTTGGTCAGGCGGCGCAGCCAGCCGGACTTCTGGTCGCCCAGCTCGATCGGGCCGAAGGAGGTGCGGACGAGCTTCTCGACCGGGAAGCCGGCCTCCGCCATCATGCGGCGCACGATGTGCTTGCGGCCCTCGTGGAGGGTCACCTCGACCAGGTAGTTCTTGCCGACCTGGTCGACGACGCGGAAGTGGTCGGCGCGGGCGTACCCGTCCTCCAGCTCGATGCCGTCCTTCAGGCGCTTGCCGATCTCGCGCGGCAGCGGACCGGTGATGGCGGCGACGTACGTCTTCTTCACGCCGTACTTCGGGTGCGTGAGGCGGTGGGCCAGCTCACCGTGGTTGGTGAGCAGGATGATGCCCTCGGTCTCGGTGTCCAGGCGGCCGACGTGGAACAGCCGCGTCTCGCGGTTGGTCACGTAGTCGCCGAGGCACTGGCGGCCGTCCGGGTCCTCCATGGTGGAGACGACGCCGGCCGGCTTGTTCAGCGCGAAGAACAGGTACGACTGGGTGGCGACGGTCAGGCCGTCCACCTTGATCTCGTCCTTCGGCTGGACGCGCTTGCCCTGCTCCAGCACGATCTCGCCGTTGACCTCGACGCGGGCCTGCTCGATCAGCTCCTCGCAGGCGCGGCGCGAGCCCATGCCGGCGCGGGCGAGCACCTTCTGCAGTCGCTCGCCCTCCTCCTCGGCGCCCGGGAAGGTCTTCGGGGTCTTGATGACCGGCTTGTCGGCGTACCGGTCGCGCACGCGCTCCTCGATCCGCGCCTCCAGCTCGCGCGGCCGGGACTGGCCGCTGCGGCTGCCCGGGCCGCGGCGCGGGCCGCCGGCCCCGCCGATGCCGGGGGTCTTGGAGGTCTTGGGGCCGCCCTTGGCGCCACCGCGCGCCGCGGCGCCACGGGCACCGGAGCCGCCGCGGGGGCCGTCGGCCGCGCCGCGGGCACCGCCGCCGCCCGCCTTCGCTCCGCCGCGGCCGTTGCGCTCGCCCTCGGGGCCCACGTCGTAGCGGCGCTCTTCGGGGCGCGGGTTGCGGATGCGGGGTGCCGGCTGGTCGCGGTCGCGGTCCTGGGAGCCGCCCGCACCGCGGTAGCCGCCGCCGGAGCCGGAGGAGGACCCGGAGGAGCCGCCCCGGTAACCGCCGGAGGATGACCCGGAAGAGCCGCCCCGGTAACCGCCGGAACCGGATCCCGTGGAGCCGGAGCCGGAGCCGGAGCCGCCGCGGTGGCCACCGCCGCCGGAGCCGGAGCCGCCGCCGCTGGAGCCCCCGCGGTAGCCGCCGCCGGAGCCGCTGCCACCGCCGGAGCCGCCTCCGCGGTAGCCGCCGCCGCCGGAGCCGCTGCCGCGGGCGCTACCACGCCCGCCGCCGCCACTGCCGCTGTTCCTGTTGCCGCCACCGTTGCCGTTGCCGCTGCTTCGCATCAAAGTTCCGTCGTCTTGTCGTCGTCTTCACATTTCTGGGGCGTACGGTGCCTCCAGATCGAACGACGGCACACCTTCTTGCGTCTCGGCTTCGATCGCGTCCGCCTCGGGGAGGAAGGGCGCGAGTTCCGGGAGCTCGTCCAGGCCACGCAGGCCCATCCGCTCCAAAAAGTGGTTCGTCGTCCTGTACAGGATCGCACCTGTTTCGGGTTCCGTCCCCGCCTCGGCCACCAGACCCCGCTGGAGGAGGGTCCGCATGACCCCGTCGCAGTTGACTCCGCGGACCGCGGAGACCCTCGACCGGCTGACCGGCTGCCGGTACGCGACGACCGCCAGGGTCTCCAGGGCCGCCTGGGTGAGCCGGACCTGCTGGCCGTCCAGGACGAAGGCCTCCACGGCCGCCGCGTACCGCGCCCGGGTGTAGAAGCGCCACCCCCCGGCGACGAGCCGGAGCTCGAAGCCGCGGCGGGCCGCCGTGTACTCGTCGGCGAGCTCGCGCAGGGCGAGCGCGACCTCCCTCGGGGTGCGCTCCAGCACCTCGGCGAGGTGCGCCTCCGTGGCCGGCTCGTCCACCACCATCAGGACTGCCTCCAGGGCGGGCTTCAGCTCCAGGGCCGTCACCTCGTCCGGTCCGCCCTCCGGGACCTGCGGCCCCGCGTCGCTGCTGCTCAATCCTTCGCCTCCACGATCCGGTCGAACTCGTCGGTCACCGTCGGCATGCCGTCGCCGTCCCCGCCGCTCCAGCGCACCGTCAGGGTGTCCAGGGCCTCCTCCTGGTCCAGGACCACGGCCTTCTCCCGGTAGAGCTCCAGGAGGGCCAGGAACCGCGCGACGACCGTCAGGGTGTCCCCGGCGTCCTCGGTGAGCTCCCGGAAGGTGGCCTCGCCGCGCGCCTTCAGCATCCGCACCACGAGCCCGGCCTGCTCGCGCACGCTGACCAGCGGCGCGTGGATGTGGTCCACGTACACCTGGGGCTCCGCCCTGGGCTGCATGGCGCGGGCGGCGATGCGGGCGAAGCCCTCCGCGCCGATGCCGATGACCACCTCGGGCAGCAGTTCCGCGTGGTGCGGCTCCAGGCCCACGGTGCGCGGGTAGCGGCGGCCCTCGGCCTCCGCCCGCGCCTCGAAGATCTCCGCGATCCGCTTGTACGCCCGGTACTGGAGCAGGCGCGCGAACAGCAGGTCGCGGGCCTCCAGCAGGGCGAGGTCGCCCTCGTCCTCGACCTCGGCGGCCGGCAGCAGCCGGGCGGCCTTCAGGTCGAGCAGGGTGGCGGCGACCACGAGGAACTCGGTGGTCTGGTCGAGGTCCCAGTCGGGGCCCATGGCCCGGATGTGCGTCATGAACTCGTCGGTGACCCGGGACAGCGCGACCTCGGTGACGTCCAGCTTGTGCCGGGAGATCAGCTGGAGCAGCAGGTCGAAGGGGCCCTCGAAGTTGGCCAGCCGCAGGGTGAACCTGCCGTCGCCCGGCGCCGCGGGCCCGTCGGCGGATCCCGTACGGCCCTCAGGAGGCGCTGGGGCGACTTCTGCGGCCTCCGCGGCCGCCGGGGCTCCCGGCCCGCCCGGAGCCGGTCCGCGGCCCTCAGCGGGCCCCTCGGGGGCTTCCGGAGCCCCGCCGGGCCCGCCCGCCGGCTCCGCGGCGGGTTCCCGTACGGCTCGCGGCGGCTCGGCGGCGGGTTCCCGTACGGCTTCGGCGTCGGGCTCTTCCGCCGGGGAGCCCGGCTCCCGTACGGCCCCGGCCGCCGGGTCCCCCGCGGGCGGCCCCGCTCCGGGACCGCGCCCCAGAGGGCGGCGGGTCGGCGGCGGGCCGGGTTCGGCGGGGAGGTGCATCGCGGTCCTGGCTGGTGCGGAGGGGCGGGATGCGGGTGGGGCGCGCCCGGAGGAACGGGTCAGCGCCCGCGCAGCCGCCGTACCAGGATGCTCGCGTCCCCGCGGGACTCGAGATCCGCGAGGACGACGGCCACCGCCTCACGGACGATACGGCCCCGGTCGACCGCGAGACCGTGCTCGCCGCGCAGCACCAGCCGCGCGTGTTCCAGGTCCATGAGCTCTTCGGCCGAGACGTAGACCGTGATCTTCTCGTCGTGCCGCTCGCGCCCGCTGGGGCGCCGGTTGGCGCCCCGGCCCTGCCCCTTGCCGCGGCCGCCCGGCTGGGCCGGTCCGTTCGCGGAGCTGACAGAACCTTCCTGCGGCCGCCTCGGTGCCCCCACCACGGGGTCGGTTCCGGCCGCGGCCTCCCGGCTGCGCCCCTCCCCCGCCGTGCCCTCCGCCGAAGCCGCCGCGTGCTCCGTTCCGGGCGCCTCCTCGGCCCCCCGCCGCGGCGAGGACGACTGGAGGGCCATCCCCCCGGTCGTGCGGAACAGTTCGTCGGCTCCGGGCAGACTCACTCGGCGTGACACCGGGCGAGCACCTCCCTGGCGAGCTGGCGGTAGGCGGCGGCGCCGACGGAGTTGGAGGCGTACGTGGTGATCGGCTCACCGGCGACCGTGGTCTCCGGGAAGCGCACCGTGCGGCCGATGACCGTGTGGTAGACGTGGTCGTCGAAGGCCTCGACGACGCGCGCCAGGACCTCGCGGCTGTGCACCGTGCGGGAGTCGTACATCGTCGCGAGGATGCCGTCGAGCTCCAGCTCGGGGTTGAGCCGCTCCTGCACCTTCTCGATGGTCTCGGTCAGCAGCGCCACGCCGCGCAGCGCGAAGAACTCGCACTCCAGCGGGACGATGACCTTGTGAGCCGCCGTCAGGGCGTTCACGGTCAGCAGGCCGAGCGAGGGCTGACAGTCGATCACGATGTAGTCGTAGTCGGCCATCAGGGGCTTCAGGGCCCGCTGCAGGGTCGACTCGCGCGCGACCTCGCTGACGAGCTGCACCTCGGCGGCCGACAGGTCGATGTTGCTCGGCAGCAGGTCCATGTTGGGGACCGCCGTCTTCAGCAGCACCTCGTCGGCCGACATCCCCCGCTCCATGAGCAGGTTGTAGACCGTCAGGTCGAGTTCCATCGGGTTCACGCCGAGGCCCACGGACAGCGCGCCCTGCGGGTCGAAGTCGACGAGCAGCACACGGCGCCCGTACTCGGCGAGAGCGGCACCCAGGTTGATGGTCGACGTGGTCTTGCCCACGCCGCCCTTCTGGTTGCACATCGCGATGATCTTCGCCGGACCGTGGTCGGTCAGCGGACCCGGGATGGGGAAGTACGGGAGCGGGCGTCCGGTCGGGCCGATCCGCTCACGGCGCTGGCGGGCAGCGTCGGGGGCGAGGGTGGCCGCGTACTCGGGGTCCGGTTCGTACTCCGCGTCGGGGTCGTAGAAGTGCCCTTCGGGCACGTTTTCGTAGTCGGCGAAACCCACGGGCTTGTCGCCGCTCGGGTCGCCGGCCCTGGAGTTCACGTCTAGGCCGTCCATGCTCTTTCGGGGCGTCTGCATGTGCTGGTGGTTTGCGAAGGTGCGGACTGCGACGGAGCCGACAGCCTCGAGCCCGGCGGGGCCTGGGCCCCGCTCCGGCGTCCCTGCGCGACCACCCCCAGGAGCAAATGTCGACTCATTCACAAGTCGTCTTACCTCCTCGGACGTGACCAGGACACTTATCGATAGGTCAGCGTTGCACCATGCCGACGGTTGGCGACTCTATGGCGTGTCACCGCCCAGCGGCAACACAATCCGTCGGACCCGGCACGATGTGTCGGCAACCGAACACCTCTCTGTCAAGGGCGTCCGAGCTGTCGCCGCGAAGTTTCGCGGGTGTGCGAAAGGGTTAAAGGGTTACGTTCGAGGCGAGTTGAGCGGGGTCGCCGGGTACCCCGCGAACGCCTCCGGCCGGACCTCGCGAGCAAGGTCCGGCCGGATACGTGAGATTGACGTCAGTCGTTGACGCGTCAGCCGAGCAGCGTGTTCAGCTCCAGGGTCGGGAGGCCGTGCGCGTCGGCGACCGGACCGTAAACGACCTGGCCGTCATGGGTGTTGAGGCCCAGGCCGAGCGCCGGGTCACGGCGGAGCGCCTCGACCCAGCCGAGGTTCGCGAGCTGCACGATGTAGGGCAGCGTGGCGTTCGTCAGCGCGTAGGTGGAGGTGTTCGGAACCGCGCCCGGCATGTTGGCGACGCAGTAGAAGACCGAGTTGTGGACCTGGAAGGTCGGCTCGGCGTGCGTGGTCGGACGGGAGTCCTCGAAGCAGCCGCCCTGGTCGATCGCGATGTCGACAAGGACACTTCCGGGCTTCATCCGGGAGACCAGCTCGTTGGTGACCAGCTTCGGGGCCTTCGCACCCGGAATCAGCACCGCGCCGATGACGAGGTCGGCCGCGAGGACGGCCTTCTCGAGCTCGTAGGCGTTGGAGACGATCGTCTGGATCTTCGTGCCGAAGATCTTGTCGGCCTCGCGGAGCTTGTTGATGTCGCGGTCCAGCAGGGTCACGTGGAAGCCCATGCCGATGGCGATCTGCGCCGCGTTCCAGCCGGAGACGCCGCCGCCGATGACCACGGCCTCGCCGGCCGAGGTGCCGGGGACGCCGCCGGGGAGGACGCCGCGGCCGCCGGCCGAGCGCATCAGGTGGTAGGCGCCGACCTGGGGGGCCAGACGGCCCGCGACCTCGGACATCGGGGCGAGCAGCGGGAGCGCGCGGTTGGCGAGCTCGACCGTCTCGTACGCGATGGCGGTGGTGCCGGACTCCAGGAGGGCGTCCGTGCACTCGCGGGAGGCGGCGAGGTGCAGGTACGTGAAGAGGGTCTGGTCCTTGCGGAGGCGGTGGTACTCCTCGGCGATGGGCTCCTTGACCTTCAGCAGCAGGTCGGCGGTGGCCCAGACCTCGTCGGCGGTGCCGAGGATCTCGGCGCCGGCCGCGACGTACTCGGCGTCCGTGATCGAGGAACCCACACCGGCGTTCTGCTCGACGAAGACCTGGTGGCCGCCCCGGACCAGCTCATGCACGCCGGCGGGCGTGATGGCGACCCGGAACTCGTTGTTCTTGACCTCGCGGGGGATGCCGACCTTCATCGTCGATCACGGTCCTTGGCTCAGGGGATTTTTCGGGTCACTTCCATACATACCCGCCCACAAGAACGCGCAACGGGATGCACCACAGGATGACGTGGTGGAGCCAGTCTAATGAAGGATGAGTCGCTGTCTAGCCTTGCAAACGAATAATCTTAGTCGGAAGCACTACGGATTTCGCAGGCTGCGGGGTCATCTCCCAGCAATCTGTCGGCTGCGGACCGGTGCAGCCTGGCGGCCGCGGGGTCGCCGAGCCGGTCCAGCGTGTCGGCCAGCCGGACCTGGAGCGCGGCCTGGAGCCGCTGGTCCCCGGCCCGGCGCGCCAGCTCCACCGCCTCCCGGCAGGTGTGCAGCGATTCCTCGGGCCGTCCCGCGTACTCCTGGACCCGCGCCATCTCGCTCAACGCCTTTGCCTGACCGGGGACATCGGCCAGCTTCCGGTAGCCCGCGGCGGCGGCCCGCCAGCTGCGCAGCGCGTCCCCGTAGCGGCCCGCGTAGGTGTGGACGTTTCCGAGTCGCCCGTAGAGCCGCGCCTCGTCCGCGCGCTCCCCGCGGGCGAGGGCCTGGGACAGGGCCCGGCCGAACCAGTCGGCGGCCCGGTGCCAGTCCGTGAGCTCCTGATACGCACCGCCTACGGATTCCATCGCGCGGCCGGTCGCGTACGGGTCGTTCGCCGCCTTTCCGGCGGCCAGTGCGGCCCGGTAGCGCTCCAGGGCCTCCTGGGTCCGCCCGGTCTCGGCGTCCAGGTCGGCCAGGTTCAGCAGGGCGGCGGCCTGTTCGCGGTGCAGGTCGCGGCGCTCGGCGACGTCCAGGACCAGCCGGTGCAGTCCGTACAGCTCGGGGGCGGCCTCCGCGGTGCCCCGGTGGTCCGCGAGGGCCCGTACGAGCCCGGCGACCAGCCGGCGGGCCAGGGTGTCGAGCCCGCCGTCGGCCACGGCCACCGTGGCGGCCGCCGACAGGGCGGGCAGCCGGGTGTCGAGCCAGGTCGCGGCGGCCCGCCGGTCGGGGAAGCGCAGGGCGCGCGGCAGGCCGTCCAGCTTCTCCGGGCCGCCGACCGGCCCGTCCTCGTCCGTCTCGGCCATGGCGCGGCAGGAGTGCAGCAGCCGTACGGTGCGCTCCAGCATCCGGGCCCGGGCCAGCTGGACCTCGGCGGGGCGCTCCTTGGCCTCCAGCAGGGCCTGGAGCAGCGGGGCGAGGCAGCCGGGCACCAGGAACAGCCCGTCGCGGGAGGAGTGCAGGAGGCCCAGTCCGGCGAAGTCGTCCAGGGTGGACTGGGCGGCGGCCACCGAGCACCCGGCGAGGGCGGAGGCGGTGTGCGAGTCGACGACCCCGGCGGGGGCGAGCGGCAGCAGCCGCAGGGTCCGCTGGGCCGGCTGCGGCAGGGATTCGTAGACGAGCCGGAAGCCGCGGGCGAGCGGGCCGCCGGTGCTGGGCGGCATGTCGTGCAGTTGCTTGGCCACGTCGACGACGGAGGCCTTGGGGTGGGCGGCGAGCCAGCCGCCGACGAGGCGCAGCGCGGCGGGCTGGCCACCGCACTCCTCGGCGAGGGCCTCGGCCGCGCGGGGGTCGACGGTGACCCGGATGTCGCCGATGCGGTGGGCGAGCATGGTCACGGCGGAGGGGGTGTCGAGCCCGCCGAGGGTGCAGGGCCGCACGTCGGGGATGCCCGTGAGGGGGCCTTCGGCGGTGACCACGACCAGGCACTCCGGGGTGTCCGGCAGCAGGGCGTCGACCTGGCCGGGGTCGACCGCGTCGTCGACCAGGACGATCGCCCGGCGACCGGTGAGCGCGGTCCGCAGGGCGGAGCTCAGGTCGTCCTCGCCGGCTCCGGCCGGGGCGACGTGCCCCAGTCCCTCCAGGAGGTCCCTGACGGCGCGCTCGGTGGGCACGGTCTCGCCTCCGGGCGAGGTCAGCCGGGTGCGCAGGACCCCGTCGGGGTACTGCTCGGCGATCTCGCGCACGAAGGCCTCGGCGAGGGCCGTCCGCCCGGAGCCGGGCCGCCCCGCGACGAGCAGCACCCGCGCCCGGGGAGCCTTGGCCTTCCGGCCGGAGAGGGTGTCGAGCCCGGTCCGTGCGATGTCCTCGCGCAGCTCCTTGAGCTCACGCCGCCGCCCGACGAAATCCGTCACGGATCCGCTCCTCTCGCTGCTTCGGATTGCGAGCGTAGTTCACGCAGAGCGACGACAAGGGTGGAGCGCGGCGGACAAATCCCCCAATCGGATCAGCGGATCGTCACACCACTGGGCCGTACCGGGCCCGTGAGCCCGCCCGAAGGCCCTCCGGGGCCCGCCGGGCACCCGGCCGGCGGCACACGGGCCCGCCGGCCGCGGGAAGGGCGGCGTCCGCCCTACGCCTCGTACGGGCGGGCCGGCCAGGGGGCGAGGGCCGGGCGCAGCGCGTCCAGGCCGTCGCCCGCCAGGGCGGCGGTCACGGCCAGCACGCCCGTGACCAGGCCCGGGTTGCCGAGCCGCCCGGCCAGTACGCCGGCCACCAGGTCCGCGAGCAGCACCCGCGCGACCTCCATGTCGGCCTCCTCGTCGGAGACCTCGAACCGCTCCCCCTCGGCCTCCGCGAGGCCCCGTGCCAGGAAGATCCGTACGGCCTCGTCCGAACCGCCCGGCGAGGAGAAGAAGTCGGCGAGCACGTGCCACTGCTCCGCCTTGACGTGGGCCTCCTCGTAGAGCTCGCGCTGCGCCGCGTGCAGCGGGTTCTCCCCCGGCACGTCCAGCAGCCCGGCCGGCAGCTCCCACAGGCGGTGCCGCACGGGGTGGCGGAACTGCTTCAGGACCAGCACCCGCTGGTCCTCGTCGAGGGCCAGGACGCACACCGAGCCGGGGTGCGCCTGGTAGTCGCGGCGCACCACCATCCGGTCGGGCATGCGGACCTGGTCGGAGCGGACCGCCGTCTTCGCTCCCTGGAACGGGGTGCGCGAGGCGACGACCTCCCACGACTCCGGTGTGTCCTCGATGTCGTTGCCCATGGCCATGGCCGTACCTTCCCGAGAAACGCGACAGCCGGGGCACGATCCCGTGCCCCGGCTGTCTACGTTATGCGGTCAGGCCGTCACTTCGCGGACTGCTGCCGCTCCACGGCCGCCTTGACGAGCCCCGCGAAGAGCGGGTGCGGGCGCGTGGGGCGGGAGCGGAGCTCCGGGTGGGCCTGGGTGGCCACGAGGTAGGGGTGGACCTCGCGCGGGTACTCGACGTACTCGACGAGCTTGTTGTCCGGGGAGGTGCCGGAGAAGACGAGGCCGGCCTTCTTCTCCAGCTCGCCGCGGTAGGCGTTGTTGACCTCGTAGCGGTGGCGGTGGCGCTCGTCCACGTACGCCTCGTCGCCGTAGGCCTCGCGCACCACGGAGCCCTCGGCGAGCTTGGCCGTGTACATGCCCAGGCGCATGGTGCCGCCCAGGTCGCCCGCGCCCTCGACGAAGGCCAGCTGCTCCTCCATGGTCGAGATGACCGGGTGCGGGGTGGAGGCGTCGAACTCGGTGGAGTTCGCGTCCTCGATGCCGGCCAGGTTGCGTGCGGCCTCGATGACCACGCACTGGAGGCCGAGGCACAGGCCCAGCAGCGGGATCCGGTTCTCGCGGGCGTAGGTGATCGCCCCGACCTTGCCGTTCACGCCGCGGTCGCCGAAGCCGCCGGGCACGCAGATCGCGTCCACGTCGCCGAGCACCTCGGCGGCGCCCGCCGGGGTCTTGCAGTCGTCGGAGGCGACCCACTTGATCTGGACCCGGGCCTTGTTGGCGAAGCCGCCGGCGCGCAGCGCCTCGGTCACCGACAGGTAGGCGTCGGGCAGGTCGATGTACTTGCCGACGAGCGCGACCTTGACCTCGTGGTCGGGGTTGTGGACCCGGTCCAGCAGGTCTTCCCACACGGTCCAGTTGACGTCGCGGAAGGGCAGGTCGAGCTTGCGGACGACGTAGGCGTCCAGGCCCTCGGTGTGCAGGACCTTGGGGATGTCGTAGATCGACTTGGCGTCGATCGCGGCGACGACGGCGGCCTCGTCGACGTCGCACATCAGGGAGATCTTGCGCTTGATGGAGGTGGGGACCTCGCGGTCGGCGCGCAGCACGATGGCGTCGGGCTGGATGCCGATGTTGCGCAGGGCCGCGACCGAGTGCTGGGTCGGCTTGGTCTTCAGCTCGCCGGAGGGGCCGATGTAGGGCAGCAGCGAGATGTGCACGACGAAGACGTTGTCGCGGCCGACCTCGTGGCGGACCTGGCGGACGGTCTCCAGGAACGGCAGCGACTCGATGTCGCCGACGGTGCCGCCGACCTCGGTGATGACCACGTCGACGTCCGCGGTCGCCATGCGGCGGATGCGGTGCTTGATCTCGTTGGTGATGTGCGGGATGACCTGCACGGTGTCGCCGAGGTACTCGCCGCGCCGCTCCTTGGCGATGACCGTCGAGTAGACCTGGCCGGTGGTGACGTTGGCCGAGCCGTCGAGGTCGACGTCGAGGAAGCGCTCGTAGTGGCCGATGTCCAGGTCGGTCTCGGCGCCGTCGTTGGTGACGAACACCTCACCGTGCTGGAACGGGTTCATCGTGCCGGGGTCGACGTTCAGGTACGGGTCGAGCTTCTGCATCGTGACCCGGAGACCGCGCGCCTTCAGCAGCGCACCCAGGCTGGAGGCCGTCAGGCCCTTGCCGAGGGAGGAAGCGACACCCCCGGTGACGAAGATGTGCTTGGTCGTCATGGAGTTGGGCGGCATCGCCAAGAGGGGGCTCCCGTGGTCGCGAGGTGAGGTGCGTCCGGCGCCGGCCTCCGTCGATCCGGAAGGGTCTCAGGGGGCGCCGAAGCTGCGGTTTCGGGGCTCCTGATTCGCACAGGCAGACCACCGGTCCACGGGGTACCAGCCTATCAGCGCCCGGACGGGTCCGCCTCCGGCGACGCCCCGCGACCCGGCGTGCGGGGGTCGTGCGGGGAAGTTCCACCTGCTCACCCGTTTGGCTGCATCACATTCTTCGCAGGCTTAGGTGGATCACTAGGGTGCCGTCATATCCTGCTCGGATATTGCGAACATCGCCGCCGGGCAGCCGTCAGACGGCCGACCCGAGCCGATATGCGGAATCATTGGCTCAACGCGGTGTTCCCCACCCATGGGAGACCGCGCACACCGCGCGCAATGCAAGCGCCCTTCGGGGCGGACGTGGCCGTTCGACTGGAGATGCACGTGTCCGGGCGCATCGAGGATTACGCACTGATCGGGGACATGCAGACCGCGGCGTTGGTCTGTCGGGACGGGGCGGTGGACTGGTTGTGTCTGCCCCGGTTCGACTCCCACGCCGTGTTCGCGAGCATTCTCGGCACGGAGGATCACGGCTTCTGGCGGATCGGTCCGGCCTTCCCGGCCGGCGTGGACGCACCCCGCGCCACCCGGCGCCGCTACCGCGGCGACTCGCTGGTGCTGGAGTCGGAGTGGGACACCCCGCGCGGAACGGTGCGTGTGATCGATTTCATGCCGCCCCGCGAGGACCACGCCCCGCAGCTGATCCGCATCGTGGAGGGCGTCAGCGGCCGCGTGCCGATGCGCTCCGCCCTGCGCATGCGCTTCAGCTACGGACGCGTGGTGCCCTGGGTCCACAAGGTCGACGGCCGCACGGTGGCCGTCGCCGGGCCCGACTCGGTGTGGCTGGACACCGACGCGCAGACCTACGGCAAGGACCTGACGACGTACTCCGACTTCACCGTCGGGCCCGGCGACCGGGTGGCCTTCGCGATCAGCTGGCAGCCCTCGCACAAGGGGGCGCCGGAAACCCCCGACGCCGGTGAGGCCCTGGAGGCCACGGCCGAGTTCTGGCGCGAGTGGGTCGAGCAGTGCACGTACCACGGGCCCTACCGCGAGGCGGTGGTCCGCTCGCTGATCACCCTCAAGGCCCTCACGTACGGCCCCACGGGCGGCATCGTCGCCGCGCCGACCACCTCCCTCCCGGAGGAGATCGGCGGGGTCCGCAACTGGGACTACCGCTACACCTGGCTCCGGGACGCGGCCATCACCCTGTCCTCGCTGCTGCGCACCGGCTACCGCGAGGAGGCCCGCGCCTGGCGCGAGTGGCTGCTGCGCGCGGTGGCCGGGGACCCGGAGAACCTCCAGATCATGTACGGGATCGCGGGCGAGCGCGAGCTCGGCGAGACCGAGCTGGACTGGCTCCCGGGGTACGAGGGCTCCACCCCGGTCCGGGTCGGCAACGGCGCCGCCGGTCAGCTCCAGCTCGACGTGTACGGCGAGGTCACCGAGGCGCTGCACCTGGGCCACATGACCGGGCTGGCGCGCAGCGACTACGCCTCGCTGCTCCAGCTCAAGCTGATCCGCTACCTGGAGACCCACTGGGACCAGCCCGACGAGGGCATCTGGGAGGTGCGCGGCCCGCGCCGCCACTTCGTGCACTCGAAGGTGATGGCCTGGGTGGCCGTGGACCGCACGATCAAGCTGATCGAGAGCGGGGACGCGGACGGCCCCCTGGAGCGCTGGCGCGAGCTGCGCGACGAGATCCACCAGGACGTGTGCGAGAAGGGCTACGACAAGGAGCGCAACACCTTCACCCAGTCGTACGGGTCGAAGGAGCTCGACGCCTCCCTGCTGCTCATCCCGCAGATGGGCTTCCTGCCGCCGGACGACAAGCGGGTCATCGGGACCATCGAGGCGATCCAGCGCGAGCTGTCCACGCCCGACGGGTTCATCCTGCGCTACCCGACGTCGGGCGGCGAGGCCGGCGTCGATGGCCTGGAGGGCGACGAGGGCGCGTTCCTCGCCTGCTCGTTCTGGATGGCCGACGACCTCGCGATGATCGGGCGGGTGGACGAGGCGCGGCGGCTGTTCGAGCGGCTGCTCGCGCTCCGCAACGACCTGGGGCTGCTGGCGGAGGAGTGGGACCCGCGGCTCCAGCGGCAGGTCGGGAACTTCCCGCAGGCCTTCAGCCACGTCCCGCTGATCGACACGGCGCTGCGGCTGACCGCGAGCGGGGCGTACGGGGGCTAGGGCGGCCGCGGCGCCGGGCCCGTACGCGGGTCCGGCGCCGCCCGGCCGTCCGGACTCCGCGGGTCGCAGGACGGGCGCGGTGTTCCCGCCGCGCCCCCGTCCCCCGGGCCGCCTAGGCTGGAGGGGTCCTTTGCCCTCCCCCGTTGGAAGGGGGCAGCCATGGCTCCCCTCTCGAAGGCGGGCGCGGCGCTGACCGCGCTCCGCGAGGACCTGGCCGGCGAGGTGTTCGCCCCGGGGGATCCCGGGTACGACGGGGCCCGGGCCGTCTTCAACGCCATGATCGACCGCCGTCCGGCCGTCATCGCGCAGTGCGAGGGCGAGCCCGACGTGGTCACCGCCGTGCGGTTCGCCCGCGAACTGGACCTGCCGGTCGCGGTGCGCGGCGGCGGACACAGCGTGGCCGGCAACGCGAGCGGCGACGGCGCCCTCGTCATCGACCTGCGCAGGATGACCGAGGTGACGGTCCATCCGGCGGCCCGGGCGGTCCGCGTCGCGGGCGGCGCCACCATGAGCCACCTGGACCGGGCCTGCCAGCCCCACGCGCTCGCGACCACCGGCGGCCGCGCCTCCACCACCGGCGTCGGCGGCTTCGTCCTCGGCGGCGGCTCCGGCTGGCTGGACCGCAAGTGCGGCCTGGCCGTCGACAACCTCCTCGGCGTGGACCTCGTCACCGCCGACGGCGAGAGCGTCACGGCGACCCCGGAGGACCACCCCGAGCTGTTCTGGGCCCTGCACGGCGGCGGCGGGAACTTCGGCGTCGCGACGTCGCTGACCCTGCGCCTGCACGACCTGCCCGACATGTCGATGGCGCTGCTCCTGTACGCGCCGGAGCGCGGGCCGGAGGCAGTCCGGCTGTTCCGGGACCTCGTCGAGGGCGGCCCGGTGGAGGCGAGCGGGGGCGCCATCTACCTGACCGCGCCGCCCGAGCCGTTCGTGCCGCCGCACCTGGTCGGCACCCTGATGTGCGGCGTCCTGCTGACGTACGCCGGGCCGGAGGCGCGGATGCGCGAGCTGGCCGCCGGGCTGCTGGCGCTCCCCCACGAGGCGGAGGTGGTCTCCGCCATCCCGTACGCGGACCTCCAGTGCATGATCGACGACCCGCCGGGGATGCGGAACCACTGGTCCGCCGAGTACCTGACGGGCCTGCCGGACGAGCTCGTCGAGGTGTTCTGCGCCCGGGCGCACTCCATGCCGGTCCCGACGGGCACCCAGCACATCCTGTTCCCGCTGGGCGGGGCCGTCGCGGACGGCCCGGCGGAGTTCCCCGTCCCCTACCGGGACGCGCCCTGGGCGGTCCACCCGTTCGGCATCTGGGAGGACCCCGCGGACGACGAGCGGTGCCGGCGGTGGGTGAAGGACGTACGGGCCGACGTCCGGCCGTGGAGCACCGGCGCGGTGTACCTCAACTTCACCGGCGACGAAGGGTCGGAGCGCGTCGCGGCGGGGCTGGGCGAGGACAATCTGCGCAGGCTGGGAGCCGTGAAACGGCAGTACGACCCGGACAACGTCTTCCGCTTCAACCACAACATCCGCCCCGCCTGACCCCCTGATAGCGTCCCGCGATATGGACAACCAGGGCGGGATCACGGTTCAGCGGGCACTGGAGCTGCCGGGACTGCGCAGCGGGCTGCCCGAGGTGGTGGCCTGCGCCGACCGCCTCGGCCGGACCGTCCGCTGGGTGCACGCCGGCGAGGTCCCCAACATCGCCTCCCTCCTCAAGGGCGGCGAGCTGCTGCTGACCACGGGACTCGGCCTGGGCACCCGCCCCGCCGAGCAGCGCGCCTTCGTACGCCGCCTCGCGGACCGCGGGATCGCCGCGCTCGTGGTCGAGCTGGGCCCGCGCTTCACCCGGCTGCCGGCGACCCTCGTGGAGACCGCGCGCAGCGCGGGCCTGCCCCTGGTCCAGCTGCACCGGGAGGTCCCCTTCGTCACCGTCACGGAGGAGGTCCACACCGAGATCGTCAACGGCCACTACGCCCTGCTGCAGCGGGCCGAGGAGGTCCACCGGCGCTGCACGGAGGCCCTGCTGGGCGGCGGCGGGATCCAGCAGGTGCTGCGCATCCTGGCCGACTTCACGGCGAACCCGGTCTTCCTGGAGACCCCCGACGGGCAGCTGCTGTACGCCGCCGGCAGCTCGGCCGGGGACGCGGGCGCCGACCCGCTCCAGGTCTGGGAGGGCCTGCGCGGCCAGCGCGAGGTCGAGGCGTCCGCGAACACGGTGGTGATCGACGTCCCGGGCGGCGGCCACGGAACGGGCTCGGTCCGCGCCCGGGTCGTCCTGGTCGGGGTCTCCGCCCCGCTGGCCCCCGTGCACAGGATGGCGGCGGAGCGCACCGCGGGCGTCCTCGCGGTGGTCCTCATGCAGGCCCGTCAGGAGGACGAACTGGCGGCGCGCGGCCGCGGCGACTTCCTCACGGACCTGGCCGAGGGCCGCATCCCGGCGGAGGACGCTCCGGCGCAGGCGCGCGTCCTCGGCTTCAAGCCGGGCCCGGGACCGCTCCTCCCGGTGGTGATGAGGCTGTCGTCCGACCTGGGGCCGTCCGGCAACTGGGCGGTGCTGGCCCGGGCGGTGCTGGAGGAGCTGTCGTCCGTCGGGGTCCCGGTCCTGCTGGGCGTGCGGCCCGTCGAGGGCCGGGTGCCGCTGCTGGTCTCGCTGCGCGCGGAGTCGGAGCGCACGGCGGTGGCCGACCGGGTCGCGCTCGCGCTGCGGACCGGCGTGGAACGGGCGGGCCTCGAACGGGCCGCCCAGCCGCCCGCGGTGGTCGTGGGCGTCGCGGGCGGCTGGGCGGCCGCCTCGGCGGGCCTGCGGCACGCGGCGGAGACCGCCACGGCCGCCCACGGCCTGCCGGCCCGCCCCTGGTACGACGCCCGGCGCCTGGACATCGACCTGCTGCTGTGGCGGCTGCGCGAACACCCCGACCTGGCGGCGTTCGTGGACCGCGCGATCGGTCCGCTCCGGGCCCACGACGTGACCTCGCGGCCGCCGCTGCTGCCGACCCTGGAGACGTACCTGGCCCACGCGGGCCGCAAGGCGGAGACGGCCCGCGAGCTGCACCTGAACCGGCAGACGCTGTACAACCGGCTGGCCCGCATCTCGGAACTGCTGGGCACGGACCTGGACGACCCCGAGACGGTGCTGTCCCTGAGCCTGGCCCTGCGCGCCCGCCGCCACACGGTCTCCTGACGCCCCGCCCGGCCCGCCGGGGACGAGGGCGCCGGGCGGGTCCGGTACCGGACCCGGCCGGCGCGTCAGCGGCCGCGCTCCATCAGTTCGTCGTAGACCGACAGGACCTGCGCGACGGTGTCGTCCTCCGACGGCCACGTGGCCGCCTGCGCCCGCCCCGCGAGGGCGAGCGCCGCCCGCCGGTCCGCATCGCCCAGCAGGTCCGACACGGTGGCGGCCAGCGCCCCCGGGTCCCCGTACGGCACCAGCGCCGCGCCGTCGCCGACCAGCTCGGGCAGGCCCCCGACCGCCGTGGCCACCAGCGGCACCCCGACCCGCAGCGCCTCCTGCGCCAGCGGCGCCCGCGCCTCCCACCGGCTCGGCAGCACCGCCAGGTCCGCCGCCGCGAGCAGCTGCGCGGCGTCCCGGCGGCGCCCGAGCAGCCGTACGGGCAGGCCTTCGGCCTCGATCCGCCGGGACAAGTCCGCCCGCAGCGGCCCCTCCCCCGCGATGACCAGCAGGGGCACGGGGTCCAGCGCCCGCCACGCGCGCGCCGCGTCGAGCAGCACGGAGTAGCCGCGCTGCGGCACCAGGCTCCCGACCGCGACCAGCAGCGGCCGGCCCACGGCGCCGAGTTCCGCCCGCACCTTGCCCGGGTCGGCCGGATCCGGGTCCTGCGGTCCGGCCGGCACCGCCACCGGCGCCAGCCGGGCGTCCCGCGCTCCGCGCAGCCGGGCCAGGTCGACCTGGTTCGAGGAGGCTCCGAGGACCACCGCCGCGGCGCGTGCCACGTGCCGTTCCAGCAGCCGGCCGAGCCGCCCGAGGGCGCCGCCCGCCGCGGGGCCGTCGCCGTGCCAGCTCACCACCAGCGGCACCCGTCGCCCGCGCAGGGCCAGCGCCGCCCGCATGCCGGCCCGCACGCCGTGGGCGTGCACGACGTCGGACGCCGCGCACGCGGCGCGCAGGGCACTCGACGCGTCGGGCTCGAACCGTGCCCCGGCGCCGGTGAAGTCGTACTCGCCCTCCGCCGCGACGGGGGCGCAGACGGTGACGCGTACCCCGCGCGCGGCGAGCCCGGTCGCGAGCGAGCGCACATGGGCGCTGCTGCCCGCGCCCGCGCTCGTGCCGAGCACGTGGAGGGCGCGCAGGGGCGGCCGCCCGTAGGGCTGGGCGGGGGCCGGGGAAGAGACCGGGGAGCTGCTCACGGGCCGAAGCTCCAGGGTGAGGGAGTCAGAGACGTCGCCCAGGATGCCAGCCCGTACGCGCGTTCCGGGACCATACGGGTGCGTATTCCGTACGGGATACCGCCGGATACCCCCCAGCCTCACCCACACGGGCTACCCCGGGCCCCTCGTGGGGGCGTGAAAAGGGGCCCGGGCCGCATCGCGCGCCCCGGGCCCCGTTCCTGCCCGCGCTCAGGCGTCCGCGCGCGCCGCGGCGAGGAGTTCCTCGGCGTGGGCGCGTGCCGAGGCCGAGTCCTCGTGACCCGCCAGCATCCGGGACAGCTCGCGGATGCGGGCCTCGCCCTCCAGGACGGTGACGCCGCTGCGCGTCACCGAGCCGTCGTTGGTCTTCTCCACCAGCAGCTGCCGGTCCGCGAAGGCGGCCACCTGCGGCAGGTGGGTGACGACCACGACCTGGGCGGACTTGGCGAGCTTCGCCAGCCTGCGCCCCACCTCGACGGCCGCCTTGCCGCCGACGCCCGCGTCCACCTCGTCGAAGAGGTACGTGGGAACCGGGTCGGAGCCGGCGAAGACGACCTCGACCGCCAGCATCACCCGGGACAGCTCACCGCCCGAGGCGCCCTTGGCGATCGGCCGCGGCTGCGCCCCGGGGTGCGGGGCCAGCAGCAGTTCGACCTCGTCGGCGCCCGAGGGGCCGTAGGCCACGGTCCGGCCGCCGACCTCCACGCCCTCGGCGTCGTCGGCCTGCCGGATGTCGATGGTGACCCGCGCGTGCGGCATGGCCAGCGAGGCCAGCTCCTCCGTCACGGCGGAGGCGAACAGCGTGGCCGCCTCGACCCGCGCGTCGGTCAACGCCTGGGCCAGCTGGGAGAGTTCGGAGCGCAGCCCGTCGCGCTCGGCGGTCAGCTCCGCGATCCGCTCGTCGTCGCCGTCGAGTTCCAGCAGCCGCGCCGAGCCCTGCTCGGCCCACTCCAGTACCGATTCCACCGAGTCGCCGTACTTGCGGGTCAGCTGGGTCAGGGCCGCCCGGCGTTCCTCCACCGCGGCCAGGCGCAGCGGATCGGCGTCCAGGTCGTCGGCGTAGCCCGCCAGCTCCCCGGCCACGTCGGCCAGCAGGATGCCCAGCTCCCCGATCCGCTCGGCGAGCACGCCGAGCGCCGGGTCGTGGGAGCGTACGGACTCCAGGGCCCGGTGCGCGCCCGCGACGAGCATGTTGGCGTCGATGGCCTCCGGATCCTCGGGGTTGCCCCCGAGCGCCGCGTGCGCCACCTGGGCCGCCGACGCGAGCGACTCGGCGTGCCCGAGCCGTTCCGCCTCCGCCGCCAGCTCGACGTCCTCGCCGGGCAGCGGCTCCACGCCGGCGACCTCCTCCAGCCCGAAGCGGAGCAGGTCCGCCTCCTGGGCGCGTTCCCGGGCCCGGGTGGTGAGGGCGTCCAGCTCGACGGCGACGGCGCGCAGCCGCCGGTAGGCGGCCGCGTACTTCTCCAGCGGTACGGCGACGGCGTCGCCGGCGTACCGGTCCAGGGCCTGCCGCTGCCGGGCCGGCCGCAGCAGCCCCTGCTGGTCGGTCTGCCCGTGGACGGCGACCAGGTCGTCGGCGAGCTCGCCGAGCAGGCCGACGGGCACGGAGCGGCCGCCGACGTGGGCGCGCGAGCGCCCCTCGGCGGAGACGGTCCGGCTGATCAGGAGCGCGCCGTCGTCGAGCTCGGCGCCGGCCTCCTCGGCGCGCAGGGCGGCGGGGGCGTCCGGGCGCATGACGATGCGGCCCTCGACCACCGCCGCCTTGGCCCCGACCCGCACCAGGGCGGGGTCGGCACGGCCGCCGAGCAGCAGCCCGAGGCTGGTGACGACCATGGTCTTGCCCGCGCCGGTCTCGCCGGTCACCGCGGTGAATCCGGGCGACAGCTCGACCACCGCGTCGTCGATGACTCCGAGCGACCGTATCCGCATCTCCTCAAGCACGGGACGACGATACCGAGGTTTCACCGGTGCCATGTGACGTCACCCGCCCAGGGTTCTGCGAACGGACGTGCTATTACGCGAGGGCCACGGGGTCAGTGGGGCGCCCCGCGCCACCCGGACACCGGCAGCGCGAACTTCGCCACGAGCCGGTCCGTGAACGAGGCGTGGTGCAGCCGCGCCAGCCGTACGGGCACCGCCCCCCGCCGTACCTCGACCCGCGCGCCGGCCGGCAGTTCCAGCATCCGCCGGCCGTCGCACCACAGCACCCCGTGCGGGGTGTCGGGCTGCACCTCGACCGCCAGCACCGAGTCCGGCGAGGTCACCAGCGGCTTCGCGAACAGCGCGTGCGCACTGATCGGCACCATCAGCAGCGCCTCCACCTCCGGCCAGACCACCGGCCCGCCCGCGGAGAAGGCGTACGCCGTGGAGCCGGTCGGGGTCGCGCAGACGATCCCGTCACACCCGAAGCCGGTCACCGGGCGCCCGTCGATCTCCAGGACCACCTCCAGCATCCGCTCCGGGGACACCTTCTGGACCGCGGCCTCGTTCAGCGCCCAGTCCTGGTGGACCACGTCGCCGTTCGTGCGCACGGTCACGTCGAGGGTCATCCGCTCCTCGACCTCGTACTCCCGGGTCACCACCCGGTCCACCACCTGGTCCAGGTCGTCCCGCTCGGCCTCGGCGAGGAACCCCACCCGGCCCAGGTTGACGCCCAGCATCGGCACTCCCGAGCCGCGCGCGAACTCCGCCCCGCGCAGCAGGGTCCCGTCCCCGCCCAGCACGATCAGCAGCTCGCACCCCGCCAGCACCTCCGGGGTGCACTCGGCCACCAGGTCCACCTCGGGCGGCAGCGGCAGGTCCACCGCCTCGTCCTGCAGGACCCGTACCCCCAGACCGCACCGCAGCAGACCCTGTACGACCAGCTCGGCACTGCGGATGGCCGCCGGCCGCCCGGTGTGCGCGAGCAGGAAGACGGTCCGTCCCACCCCTGAAGCCGAAGAATCTGTCACTGAGGCCCCTCCGCCACTGCCCTGTCGACATCCCCCGGGTCGAGGGCAGGTGCCCCCGCCCGCAGCCAGAGAAAATACTCGACGTTGCCCGAAGGACCGGGCAACGGACTCGCGGTCACCCCGAGCACGCCCAGGCCCAGCTTCCCGGCCTGCGCCGCCACGTCGCGCACCGCCTCGGCCCGCAGCTCCGCGCTGCGCACCACACCCCCGCTGCCGAGCCGGTCCTTGCCGACCTCGAACTGCGGCTTGACCATCAGCACCAGGTCGGCGTCCGGCGCCGTGCAGCGCACCAGCGCCGGCAGGACCAGGCCGATCGAGATGAAGGAGAGGTCGCTGACGACCAGGTCCGCCGGGATCCCGTCGATCTGCTCGACCGTCAGCTCGCGCACGTTCGTACGGTCCTTCACGGTGACCCGGTCGTCGCTCTGCAGCGCCCAGGCCAGCTGTCCGTACCCCACGTCCACGGCCACCACGTGGGCCACGCCCGCCCGCAGCAGCACGTCGGTGAACCCGCCGGTGGAGGCGCCCGCGTCCAGCGCCCGGCGGCCCTCGACCGCCAGCCCCAGCGGCTGGAAGGCCGCCAGCGCCCCGGCGAGCTTGTGGCCGCCCCGGGACACGTAGTCGGGGTCGTCGTCGTCCTTGAGGACCACCAGGGCCGCGCTGGTCTCGACCTGCGTCGCGGCCTTGGTGGCGGTGGTCCCGCCCACGGTCACCCGGCCCGCGGCGATCAGCTGCGCGGCGTGCTCGCGCGAGCGGGCCATGCTGCGGCGTACCAGTTCGGCGTCCAGGCGGCGGCGTGCCACTCCTGCCACGTTCGGTTCAGCTCCTGTTTTCGTACGGACCAGGGACGGGCGGTGCGTCCAGCGCGGTCAGCGCCTCGCGCAGCCCCCTGTGCACATCCTCGTACACCGCGACGTGTCCGTCCGCCGTCAGGCCGTCGGCCTCCGCCAGCCGCGCCAGCTCCGCGTCGACACCGGCGTGGCCGGTGGGCGTGCGTACGACGCCCAGCGCCACGGGCCCGGCGGGCGCCGCGGCACGGTCGTCGGGCGCCGCGGCACGGTCGTCGGGCGCGGGCCCGTCATCGGCCCCGGCCGGTCCGTCGACCCCGGCCACCGGGTCGGCCTCGGCCGCTTCGTCGGTCATGCACCGACGCTACCCCGAAGCGCCCCGCGACCACGTACGGCTCTGCGGTACCGTCGTGATCACGATGGCTACGATCGAGGAGTGCCGCGAAGCACTCGACCGACTCTCCGGCAACCTCGCGGGCGCCGACGGCGGTGTGCGCGGCGCGGCCGCGCTCGACCGCTCCCTCAGCTGCCACATCACGGACCTGGACCGGACCTTCACCGGCCGCCTCGACGGCGGCCGGATCAGGGTCGACGCGGTCTCCCCCGGTCCCCCGGCCGCCAAGGCCGAGATCCGGCTGGCGATGACCGGTGACGACCTGGTCGCGATGGTCGCGGGCGAGCTGAAGTTCGCCAAGGCCTGGGCCTCGGGCCGGGTCCGGCTGGAGGCCGGGTTCCGCGACCTCCTGCGCCTCAAGAGCCTGCTCTAGGGGGTGCTTCTAGAGCGCCGTCGCGGCCGCGCGGGCCTTCGTACGGGCCCTGCGCGCCGCCGGGATCACCAGCGGCGTGCCCGTCGCGGGGTCGTCGATGACCTGGCAGCTCAGCCCGAACACCTTCTCCACCAGCTCGGCCGTGACCACCTCGGCCGGCGGCCCCTCGGCCACGACCTCCCCGGCCCGCATGGCGATCAGGTGCGTGGCGTAGCGCGCGGCGTGGTTGAGGTCGTGCAGGACGGCGACCAGGGTGCGCCCCTGGTTCTCGTGCAGTTCGGCGCACAGGTCCAGCACGTCGAGCTGGTGCTGGATGTCCAGGAAGGTCGTCGGCTCGTCGAGGAGCAGCAGCGGCGTCTGCTGCGCCAGCGCCATCGCGATCCACACGCGCTGCCGCTGCCCGCCGGACAGCTCGTCCACGGCCCGGTCGGCGAGTTCTTCGACCCCGGTCGAGGTCATCGACTCGACCACGATCCGTTCGTCCTCCGGCGACCACTGCCGCAGCAGGCCCTGGTGCGGGTAGCGGCCCCGCGAGACCAGGTCGGCCACGGTGATGCCGTCCGGCGCGATCGAGGACTGCGGCAGCAGGCCGAGCGTCTTGGCGACCTTCTTGGCGGGCATCGACCCGATGGCCTGCCCGTCGAGCAGCACCCGGCCGGTCGACGGCTTCAGCATCCGCGACAGGGCGCGCAGCAGCGTGGACTTGCCGCAGGCGTTGGGGCCGACGATCACCGTGAAGGAGTGGTCGGGGATCTCCACCGACAGGTTCTCGGCGATGACCCTCTGGTCGTAGCCGAGGGTCACGTTCTCCGCGGTCAGCCGCTGCACTTGCCCACTCCTGAGGTTCCTGGATGTCGCGGTCATATGCGTCCCGCCTTGCGTTCGGTGACGAGCAGCCAGAGCAGGTACACGCCGCCGACCAGCCCGGTCACCACGCCCACCGGAAGCTGGTCGGCGCCGAAGGCCCGCTGCGAGGCCCAGTCGGACACCAGCAGCAGCACCGAGCCCATCAGCCCGGCCGTCAGCAGGTTCCCCCCGGGGGAGCGCGTGAGGCGCCGGGCCAGCTGCGGCGCGGCCAGCGCGATGAAACTGATCGGCCCGGCCGCGGCGCTCGCTGCGGTGGTGAGCAGGATCGCCGCCAGCATCAGCAGCAGCCGGGTCCGCTCGACCGGCACGCCCAGCGCGTACGCGGCGTCGTCGCCCATCTCCATCATCCGCAGGGCCCGGCCGTGTCCGAGGATCACCGGGAACAGCACCGCGCAGACCGCGAGCAGCGGCCACACCTGCGCCCAGTCCCGGCCGGCGAGCGAGCCGGTCAGCCAGACCAGTGCCCGGCTGGCCTCGACCAGCTGCGCCTTGGTGATCAGGTACTGGATGACGGCGACGAGCACGGCGGAGGCGCCGATGCCGACGAGCACCAGCCGGTACCCCTGGATGCCCTTCTTGTACGCGAGCAGGTACACGGCGATGCCGGCCAGCACCCCGCCGACCAAGGCGCCGACGGCCACCGCCCCGGCGCTGCCGTTGAACAGGATGATGACGACGAGCGCGCCGACCGCCGAGCCGTACCCGAAGCCGAGCAGGTCCGGCGAGCCGAGCGGGTTGCGGGAGACCGACTGGAAGACGGCCCCGGAGATGCCGAGGGCGGCGCCCACCAGCAGTGCGACCAGTACGCGCGGCATCCGCAGGTCGTTGACGATGAAGTCGTGGGCCGGGGTGCCGTTGCCCAGCACGGTCCGTACGACGTCCCACGGCGCGATCCGGAAGTCGCCCGTGCCGATGAGCAGGACCGCCAGGACGAAGGCCAGGGCGGTGAGCAGCACCGCGACGGACACCGCCCGCCGGTCGACCCGCAGCGACATCCCGCCGGGCGACCGCAGCGCGCGGGGCCCCGCCGACCGGACGGGCTGGTCGGTCGGGAGCTTCGCGGTCACAGCTGGGCCATCCTCTTGCGCCGGACGAGGTAGATGAAGACGGGGCCGCCGATGAGCGCGGTCACGATGCCGACCTGGAGTTCCGCGGGCCGGGTGATCACGCGGCCGAAGACGTCGGCGCCGAGCAGCAGCACGGGCGACAGGACGGCCGAGTACGCGAGCACCCAGCGCATGTCGGGGCCGGTGAAGGCCCGTACGAGGTGCGGGATCATCAGGCCCACGAACGCGATGGGCCCGCAGGCCGCCGTCGCGGCGCCGCAGAGCAGGGTGATGGCGGCCATCGCCGCGATCCGGGTCCGCGTCAGGTTGGCCCCGAGCGCCCGGGCCGTGTCGTCACCCATCGCCATCGCGTTGAGCGGCCGGCCCAGGGTCAGCGCGAGCACGGCCCCGACGAGGAGGAAGGGCGCCACCTGCCGGACGGTGTCCGCGTTGGCCGAGGCCAGCGAACCGACCGTCCAGAACCGCAGCTTGTCCAGGGCCGTGCTGTCCATCAGCTGCACGGCGTTGATGTAGCCGATGAGGGCGGCACTGGCCGCCGTACCGGCGAGCGCGAGCCGCACCGGCGTCGCACTGCGGCTCCCGCCCAGTACGTAGACGAGGACCGAGACGGCGGCGGCGCCGAGGAAGGCCCACCACACGAACTCGTCGAGGGACCTCGCCCCGAAGAAGCTGATCGCGGAGACCACGGCGGCCGCGGCGCCGGCGTTGACGCCGAGGATGCCGGGCTCGGCCAGCGGGTTGCGGGTCAGCGCCTGCATCACCGCGCCCGACAGGCCCAGCGCCAGCCCCACCATCAGCCCGAGCAGGGTGCGCGGGACCCGCAGGTCCCGCACCACCACGTCGGAGGACGTGCCCGTGTAGTGGAAGAGGCCGTGCCAGACCTCGTCGAGCGGCATCTGGCGGGCACCCACCGCGATGCTCACCACCGCGATCAGCGCCAGCACCACGAGGGCTGCCAGCAGGCCGGCGGCGCGGACGCCGTGGCGCGGACGGGCCGCCACGGCGGGCCGCGCGCTCGCCGCGGCGCCCGGTTCGGGTTCTGGGGGACTCTCGACCAACACCAGGTTAGGTTAGCCTACCCTCCACCCCGTACGGGTCAGAGGCCCAGCCGGGCCAGCGCCTTCTGCGCGTCGAGCGTGCAGGAGCCGTCCCCGGCCGCGCTCCAGGCCGCCGCGCACAGCGCCCGCAGCCCGTCGAGCGGATCCCCGTCCGGCCCCTCGGGGCCGTCCGCCGCGCGGACGCTCCGCAGCTCCAGCCCGTCGGCGCCCGCCGCGCAGATCCAGTCGCCGCAGCGCCAGCCGCCGTCCTCCTCGGTGACCTCCGGCTGCCCGGTCAGCAGCCCGCGCAGGTCCCGGTCCACGTACGTCGGCCGGTGCCGGGGCTCGGCCCGCACCAGCTGGGCGGCGTCCGTCACCCCGGTCAGCACCAGCAGCGAGTCCACCTCCCCGTTGAACGCCCCCTCGATGTCGGTGTCCAGCCGGTCCCCGACCACCAGCGGCCGCTTCGCCCCGGTGCGCAGCACCGTCTCCCGGTGCATCGGGGGCAGCGGCTTGCCCGCCACCTGCGGCTCGGCGCCGGTGGCGATCCGTACGACCTCCACCGCCGCCCCGTTGCCCGGGCCGATCCCCCGCGCCCCGGGGATGGTCAGGTCGGTGTTGGACGCGAACCACGGCACCCCCCGGTTGACCGCGTACGCCGCCTCCGCGAACCGCGACCACTGCAGCTCCGGGCCCCCGTACCCCTGGACGACCGCCGCGAGCCCCTCCTCGTCGGACGACTCCACCGGCACCAGTCCGCGCTCGCGCAGGGCGACCCGCAGCCCCTCCCCGCCGATCACCAGCACCTTCGCGCCCGGCTCCACCTGCTCCGAGATCAGCCGGGCCACCGCCTGCGCCGAGGTGATCACCTCGTCCGCCTCGGTCGGGATGCCCAGCTCGCCCAGGTGCCCGGCGACGGCCTCGGGGGTCCGCAGCGCGTTGTTGGTGACGTACGCGAGGTGCATCCCGTCGGCCCGGGCCGCGGCGAGGGACTCCACCGCGTGCGCGATCGCCTGCCCGCCCGCGTACACCACCCCGTCGAGGTCGAGGAGGGCCGTGTCGTACGCCTGGTGCAGATTCCGCTCACTCGCCGCGGGACTGTTCCTGCTCGCGCTGGTCATCGTGTCCGCTCCCGATGTGTTCGTTCTGTGTGATTCCTCGGTCACCCCCGATCATCCCGCATCCCGAGACGGGTCTTACCATGCACCAATGACCACACCTGGCACCGCTGACCACGGGCTGCGTCTGATCCCGTTCCATGGCCTGCGCTACGTTCCGGAGCGGGTCGGCAGCCTCGCCGCCGTCACCTCACCGCCGTACGACGTGGTCGTACGCCCGGACGGAGTCGATCACCTCGAATCCGCCGATCCGCACAACATCGTGCGCCTGATCCTGCCCCAGGCCGGCACCCCGGCCGCCCGCAACGAACAGGCCGCGCGCACCCTCCACGACTGGCTGGCCGAGGGCGTCCTCCACGCCGACCCGGAGCCCGCGCTGTACGTGTACGAGCAACGCAGGGCCGGGCTCCTGCAACGGGGGATCATCGGCGCCCTGGCCCTGTCCGGCGCCGAGGCCGGCATCGTCCTCCCGCACGAGGACGTCATGCCGGACGTCGTCACCGACCGGGCGGGCCTGATGCGGGCCACCTCGGCGAACCTCGAACCCCTCCTGCTGACCTACCGCGGCGACGACCCCCGCGCGGGCGCCACGGCGGTCGTCGAGCGGACGGCGGAACGCCCGCCCCTCCTGTCGACCACGACCGAGGACGGCTTCCAGCACCGCCTGTGGGCGATCACCGATCCGGAGGAGCTGGCGGCCGTCACCGCCGACCTCGGACACCGCCAGGCCCTCATCGCCGACGGCCACCACCGCTGGGCGACCTACCTGCGCCTCCAGCAGGAGCACGGCTCCCCGTCTCCGTGGGACTTCGGCCTGGTCCTCCTGGTGGACACCGTCCGCTATCCCCTGCAGGTCCGCGCCATCCACCGGATGCTGCGCCGGCTGCCGGTCGCCGACGCCCTCGCGGCGCTCGACGGCCTGTTCCGGGTGCGCCCGGTCGAGGGGCCGCTGCCGCTCGCCCTGGAGGCCCTGGCGGACGCCTCGGAGCGGGGCAACGCGTTCCTCCTCACCGGCGACGGCAGCTTCCACCTGGTCACCGACCCCGACCAGGCGCTCCTCGACCGCACCGTCCGCCACGACCGCCCGGAGGCCTGGCGCCGCCTGGACGCGACCGTCCTGCACGCCACCCTGCTCGACGCCGTGTGGAACGTCCCGGACACCCCGGAGCACATCACGTACATACACGACACCCCGTCGACGGTGGCCATGGCGGAACGGCACGGCGGCACCGCGGTCCTGCTGCACCCGGTCCGCGAGGACGTCGTACGGGACCTGGCCCGCCAGGGCGTGACCATGCCCCGCAAGTCGACGTCCTTCGGCCCGAAGCCGGCGACGGGCCTGGTACTGCGCGGCCTGGCCTGACCGGCCGGCGAACCGGTTCCGGATACGCAGAAGGGCGGTACCCCGGTCGGGGTACCGCCCTCCTCACGTCATGCCTCAGGCCTTGTCGCGGCCCGGGTCCTGCTCGTCGTCACCGGCGGGGGCGACGTCCTCGGCCACGGGCTGCTCCTGCGGCTCGTACTCCTCGTCGTCCTCGTCGTAGTACTCGGCGACGTCGGAGGCACGCTCGGCCGCGGCGACCTCGGCGTCGTCCTGGTCGTCGTCCTCGTCCTCGTCGTCGACGTCGGCCTCGACATCGTCCTCGTCGTCGACGTCATCAACGTCGACGTCATCGGCCGACGCGTCCACGAACTCGACGCCGTCGAGCTCCGCGAGGCGGTCGGAGGCGTCGGTCGCCCCGTCCTTGTCGGCTTCGAGGGTCTTGGCGAACCACTCGCGGGCCTCGTCCTCGCGGTCGGCGGCCAGCAGGGCGTCGGCGTAGGCGTACCGCAGGCGCGCGGTCCAGGGCTGGACGGTGCTGGACGCCAGCTCCGGGCTCTGCAGGGTGACGATGGCGGCTTCGAGCTGCCCCTGGTCACGGCGGGCACCGGCGGCGACGAGTCGCATCTCGACCTGGCCGGCCTTGTCCAGCTTCTGCACCTCGGGCTCGCCGGCCATGGCCAGCGCCCGCTCGGGACGGCCGAGGCCGCGCTCGCAGTCGGCCATGACGGGCCACAGCTCGACGGAGCCGGTCATGCGCTTGGCGGCACGGAACTCCGCGAGCGCCTCGCTGTACTTCTGCGTGGCGTACGCGGCGAAGCCGGCGGCCTCGCGGACGGCGGCGACGCGGGAGGCCAGACGCAGCGCGATGCGGGAGTAGGCGTACGCCCGCTCGGGGTCCTCGTCGATCAGGCGCGCGACCATGACCAGGTTCTTGGAGACCTCCTCGGCGAGCCCCTTGGGCAGGCTCAGGAGCTCCTGGCGCACGTCGGAGTCAATCTCGAAGCCGGTGACGTCGTCGTCGATCGGGAGCCGCTTGACCGGGTCGCGGTCGGAGCGGAAGTCACGGTCGCCGCCACGGTCGTCGCGACCACGGTAGCCACCGCGGTCACCACCGCGATCGTCGCGCCCGCCGCGGAAACCGCCGCGGTCGTCGTCGCGACGCGGGTACGAGGGACGGTCGCCGCCACCGCTCCGGTCGTCACGACGCGGGTAGCTGGGACGGTCACCGCCACCTCTGCGGTCGTCACGGCCGCCGCGGAACCCACCGCGGTCGTCGTCGCGACGCGGGTACGAGGGACGGTCCCCACCACGGTCATCGCGACGCGGGTAGCTGGGACGGTCGCCGCCACCGCCGGAGGGACGGCCACCGCGGTCATCGTCACGACGGGGGTAGGACGGACGGTCCCCACCACCACTGCGGTCGTCACGACGGAACCCGCCGCCACCACCGGAGGGACGGTCATCCCGACGCGGGTACGAAGGACGGTCCCCACCACGGTCATCACGACGCGGGTAGCTGGGACGGTCGCCGCCACCGCTCCGGTCGTCACGACGGAACCCGCCGCCACCACCGGAGGGACGGTCATCACGACGCGGGTACGAGGGACGGTCCCCACCACGGTCATCACGACGCGGGTAGCTGGGACGGTCGCCGCCACCGCTGCGGTCGTCACGGCCGCCGCGGAACCCACCGCGGTCGTCGTCGCGACGCGGGTACGAGGGACGGTCGCCACCGCGGTCATCACGACGGGGGAAGCTGGGACGGTCGCCGCCACCGCTCCGGTCGTCACGACGGAAACCGCCGCCACCACCCGAGGACGGACGGCCACCGCGGTCATCGTCACGACGGGGGTAGGACGGACGGTCCCCACCACCACTGCGGTCGTCACGACGGAAGCCACCGCCGCCACCGCCGGAGGGACGACCACCACGGTCATCGTCGCGGCGCGGGTAGGACGGACGGTCCCCACCACCACTGCGGTCATCACGACGGAAACCACCGCCACCACCGGAGGGACGGTCATCCCGACGCGGGTACGAAGGACGGTCCCCACCGCGGTCGTCACGACGCGGGAAGCTGGGACGGTCGCTGCCACCACTCCGGTCGTCACGACGGGGGTAGCTGGGGCGGTCGCCGCCACCGCCGGAGGGACGGCCACCGCGGTCATCGTCACGACGGGGGTAGGACGGACGGTCCCCACCAGCACTGCGGTCGTCACGGCGGAAACCACCGCCACCACCGGAGGCAGGACGCCCACCACGGTCGTCGCGACGGAAACCACCGCCGGCGCTGCCGCCGCCGGCCGGACGGCCACCACGGTCGTCACGACGGAACGGGGGTCGGTCGCCGCCACGGTCGCCACCACGGTCGTCACGGCCCCCGCGGTAGCCGCCCCTGTCACCGCCGTCGTTGCGCCGAGGCTCGCGCTCCGGACGATCGTCGGGAGAGTTGGACATGGGTGTGACTCCTGTCTTCGGGGTACCGCTAGTCATTCTTGCGCAACCAACCCATGGCCGCGCTTCGGCGTAAAGATGTGGAAAAACAAAAAAGGACCCTTGGTCCAGCGTTGAACGCTGGACCAAGGGTCCTTTGAAAGATTGTTCGGCGGCGTCCTACTCTCCCACAGGGTCCCCCCTGCAGTACCATCGGCGCTGAAAGGCTTAGCTTCCGGGTTCGAAATGTAACCGGGCG